>NZ_QWKP01000207.1 GCF_003470205.1 Cellulomonas rhizosphaerae | reverse complement strand
CGGCCGACGTCGCCGCCCAGGGGCCGCTCCCAGTCCTCGCCGATGCGCGCCTCGATGGCGGCCTCGAGGTCGTCGTCGAGCTTGTGCCCGCCGCGCGCCAGGAACTTGATCCCGTTGTCGGGCATGGGGTTGTGCGAGGCGGACAGCACGACGCCGATGTCGACACCGGTGGACGCCGTCAGGTACGCGACCGCCGGGGTCGGCAGCACGCCCACGTTGTTGACGTCGACCCCTGCCGACGCCAGGCCCGCGCTCACCGCGGCGGCGAGGAACTCCCCGGACGCGCGCGAGTCACGCCCGACCACGGCGCGCGGCCGGTGCCCGGCGAACACGCCGCGCGTGCCGAGCACGTGCGCAGCGGCGACCGACAGGTCGAGCGCGAGCTCGGCCGTCACGTCGCGGTTGGCGAGTCCTCGGACTCCGTCGGTCCCGAACAGCTGACCCATGTCAGACCCCTTCGTCGTCCGTGCTGAACGCTAGCCCTCGCGCCGCGCGCGTGCTGGCGTTCACTGTGTGCCTGTCCCGGACATGCCGGTGCCTTGTCCCGGACATGCCGATGGCCCCACCGGTCTCGCGACCGGCGGGGCCATCGTGCGGAAGCGCGAGGATCAGCGCTTCGAGTACTGCGGAGCCTTGCGGGCCTTCTTGAGACCGGCCTTCTTGCGCTCGACGACGCGGGCGTCGCGAGTCAGGAAGCCGGCCTTCTTCAGGGCCGGGCGGTTGTGCTCGGCGTCGATCGCGTTGAGCGCACGGGCGATGCCCAGGCGCAGCGCGCCGGCCTGGCCGGAGACGCCACCGCCGGTGATGCGCGCGACGACGTCGAAGCGACCCTCGACGTCCACGAGCTTCAGCGGGGAGTTCACCAGCTGCTGGTGGACCTTGTTCGGGAAGTAGTCCTCGAGCGTGCGCCCGTTGATCTTCCACTCACCGGTGCCGGGGACCAGGCGAACGCGCGCGATGGCCTCCTTGCGGCGGCCGAGCGCGTTGGCCGGCGCGGTGATGCTCTGGCCACGGCCGGCGGGGGCCGCGGACTCGGAGGTGTAGCTGGTGGGGGTGTCGTCGCCCTCGAGGTCGATGTCGACCGTCGTCTCTGCCACGGGTTTTCCTGTCGTCTCTATGCGCAGCGGCCTCAGGCCTGCTGCGCGACCTGGGTGATCTCGAAGGGCTTCGGCTGCTGGGCCGCGTGGGGGTGCTCGGCACCCGCGTAGACCTTGAGCTTGCCGAGCTGCTGACGGCCGAGGCTCGTCTTGGGGATCATGCCGCGGACGGCCTTCTCGATCACACGCTCGGGGTGCTTCTCCAGCAGGTCCGAGTACGCGGTGGCGCGGAGGCCGCCCGGGTAGCCGGAGTGGGTGTACGCGAGCTTGTTCTCGCGCTTCTTGCCGGTCAGGGCGATCTTGTCCGCGTTGATGACGATGACGAAGTCACCGCCGTCCACGTGGGGGGCATAGGTCGCCTTGTGCTTGCCGCGCAGCAGCGTGGCCACGTGAGTGGCCAGGCGGCCCAGGACGACATCGCTCGCGTCGATGACGTACCAGGTCCGCTCGACGTCGCCGGGCTTCGGGGTGTACGTGCGCACGGTCGTAGCCTTCGTTTCGTGTTGCGTCGTGTGGCGGCATGGACCCGCAAGCCGCAGGTCCGCCGTCAATGGCTGGTCGGTGGCATCCGCGGTCCGGCGAGTGGGATCACCGGCCCTGCCGACGCGACGGGTGCTGAGTACACCGGCCAGCGTGCGGGGACGCACAACGAGTCACCAGGTTAGCCGCCGCCCGCGGGAGGGGTCAAAGCAGGACGGCTGTCACGGTGGTCACTCGCGGGTCACCCGCGTCTCACTCCGAGGCCCGTCGTGGCGCGGGACCGTGCGGCGCGACGGGCCGCAGAGCGGCGGCGGCCGCCCGCACGACGCGGTCGGTGAGGTCGTCGAGCGTCGGGGTCCGCAGGGCCCAGTGCTGCCAGTAGAGCGGCACGTCGAGGTGGCGGCCGGCGCGCAGCTCGACGAGCGTCCCGCGGGCCAGCGCGTCGGTCGCCGCTGCCGCCGGCACCATGCCCCAGCCGATGCCCGCCTCGATGAGCCGCACGAACGCGCCCTGCGACGGCACGTAGTGCACCAGGGGCGCCGCGCTGCGCCGTCCGACGGCGGCCGCGACGAAGCGTTCCTGCAGGCCATCCTCACGATTGAAGGCCAGCAGGGGCGCCGCGGCGAAGGCCTCCGCGCGCAGCCCGCCGCCGAACCACTGGGCCTTGCGCTCGGGCGAGGCGACCGCCAGGTACCGCATCGCACCCAGCCGGCGGACACGGCACCCCTGGACCGCGCGCGGGTCCGCGGTGACCGCGGCCATCACGGTGCCGTCGCGCAGCAGGTCGGCGGACAGGTCCTGGTCCTCGCGGCGCAGGTCGAGCAAGACATCGGCCGGCAGGTCCGCGAGAGCTTCGGGGAACCACGTCGACATCGAGTCGTCGTTGACCGCCACCGGCAGGCGTCGCATGGCCGCGGCGCTCGGGACCGGGCGGGAGCTGCCCGGTGAGGGCACGAGCTGGCCGAGCGCGTCGCGTCCGAGCACGTCGATCTGGCCCGCCAGGCGCACGAGGACCTCGCCGTCCTCGGTGGGCCGGCAGGGGCGCGTCCGGAGCACCAGCACGCGTCCCACCTGCTGTTCCAGCGCCTTGACGCGCTGGCTGACGGCCGACGGGGTGACGTGCAGCCGCTGCGCCGCGGCGTCGAAGCTGCCCTCGTGGACCACGGCGGCGAGGGCGTCGAGCTGGTCCGGGTCGAAGGCCATGAGCCCTTTCCTTACTGTTGCTTATGCTTCCGTAGTTACTTGCGTTGGACTGAATGTAGCGCACCGCCCTACCGTCGTCGCCGTGCCTGCTGCCGCCCTCTCGGGCTTCCTCACCGCGCTGACGCTCATCGTCGCGATCGGTGCCCAGAACGCCTTCGTCCTGCGCCAGGGGATCCGCCGCGAGCACGTGCTGCCCGTCGTGGTCGTCTGCGCCGCAGCGGACGCGCTGCTGATCGCCGCCGGCGTCGCGGGCCTCGGGGTGCTCGTCACCGAGCACCCGGTCGCGCTCACGGTCACCCGGTACGGCGGCGCGGCGTTCCTCCTCGTGCTGGCGTTCGGCGCGGCCCGGCGCGCGCGCCATCCCGAGCACCTGGACCCGAGCGCCGACGGGCCGGCCGGGCTGGCCGCCGTCCTGGGCACGTGCCTCGCGCTGACGTTCCTCAACCCGCACGTGTACCTGGACACCGTCGTGCTGCTCGGGTCGCTCGCCCACCAGCACGACCCGGGCGCGTGGGCGTTCGCGCTCGGGGCGGCGTGCGCGAGCGTCGTGTGGTTCACCGGGCTCGGGTTCGGCGCCGCGCTCCTGCGGCCCGTGTTCGCCCGGCCGAGGGCGTGGCAGGTCCTCGACGTCGTGGTCGCCCTGGTGATGGCGACGCTGGCCGTCCTGCTGGTCGTCTAGCGCGCGCGGGCCACGCGGGCGACGTCCCACACGGGCTCGGGCGTCTCGACGACCGTGCCGTCGGCCCCGAACACGAGGAACCGGTCGAACGTGCGCGTGAACCAGCGGTCGTGCGTGACGGCCATGACCGTGCCCTCGAACGCCTCGAGCCCCTGCTCGAGCGCCTCGGCCGAGTGCAGGTCGAGGTTGTCGGTGGGCTCGTCGAGCAGCAGCAGCGTCGCGCCGCCGAGCTCGAGCAGCAGGATCTGCAGGCGCGCCTGCTGCCCGCCCGAGAGCGTCTCGTACCGCTGCTCCGCGGCGCCGACGAGCTCGTAGCGGTCGAGCGCCTTGCTCGCGGGCTCCCGGCCCATGCCGGAGCGGTGGGTGTCGCCGCGGTGCAGGATCTCGAGCAGCGTGCGCCCGACGAGCTCGGGATGCGCGTGGTTCTGCGCGAACCAGCCCGGCCGCACGCGCGAGCCGAGCGAGACCTTCCCGGTGTGGTTGACGGCCACGACCGGCGTGTCACCGGCCGGCAGGTGCTCCGGCCCGGGGTCGGAGCCGCCCGCGGCCAGCAGCCGCAGGAAGTGCGACTTGCCCGAGCCGTTGGACCCGAGCACCGCGACGCGCTCGCCGAACCAGAGCTCGAGGTCGAAGGGCTTCATCAGCCCGGTCAGCTCGAGCCCGTCCGCGACGACCGCGCGCTTGGCGGTGCGCCCGCCGCGCAGGCGCACCTTGACGTTCTGCTCGCGCGCCAGGACGGTCGGCGGGCCGGCCTCCTCGAACTTGCGCAAGCGCGTCTGGGCGGCCTGGTAGCGCGAGGCGAGCCCGTCGTTGAACGCCGACTTGGTCTTGAGCGTGAGCACGAGCTCCTTGAGCTTGGCGTGCTCCTCGTCCCAGCGCCGCAGCAGCTCCTCGAGCCGGCTGCGGCGGTCGTCGCGCGCCTGGTGGTAGGTGCCGAACCCGCCGCCGTGCACCCACACGGACGCGCCGACGGCCGTGGGCTCGAGCGTCGCGACCTGCGTCGCCACGCGCGCGAGGAGCTCGCGGTCGTGGCTGACGAAGAGCACGGTCTTGTCCGAGGCGATGAGCCGCTCCTCGAGCCAGCGCTTGGTCGGCACGTCGAGCGCGTTGTCGGGCTCGTCGAGCAGGAGCACCTCGTCGGGCCCGCGCAGCAGCGCCTCGAGCACGAGCCGCTTCTGCTCGCCGCCGGACAGCGTGCGCACCTCGCGGTCCTGCGCCCTGTCGAAGGGGATCGACAGCACCGCGTCGGTCACGCGGTCCCAGCCGGCCTCCGCCTCGTAGCCACCGACGTCGGCCCAGTCGACGAGCGCCTGGGCGTAGCGCATCTGCGAGGGCTCGTCGTCGACCGTCATGATGCCGAGCTCGGCGGCGGCCAGCTCCGTGGCCGCGTCGCGCACGGACGGCGCGGCGAGCGACGCGAGCAGGTCGCGGATCGAGCGGTCGTCGTCCACGCGGCCGATGTCCTGGCGCATGATCCCGAGGCCGCCGCTGCGGCCGACCGTGCCCGAGTGCGGCTGCTCGTCGCCCGCGACGATCCGCAGCAGCGTCGACTTGCCCGCACCGTTCGGGCCGACGAGCGCGACGCGGGCGCCGTCTGCGACCCGGAACGTGACGTCGTCGAGCAGCTGGCGGCCGTCGGACAGGACGTAGGTCACTGCCGCGATGTCGATGTGTCCCACAGGATGAGTGTGCGGGGCGTTGCATCCTCCGGACGAATCCTTTGCCCCGCGCTCATCCCCGCCTCGCCGCCCGCCGATGCCCGGATGACAGCCTCGTCGAGACCAGGAGATCCCCGTGCGCCGCACCCTTGCCGCCCTGACGCTCGTCGTCGGGCTCGTCGTCGCCCCCGCGGCGGCCGCCGAAGCCCAGGTCCACACCGCGAAGTCGTTCGCGAACTGCACCGCGCTGAACAAGACCTACCCGGGCGGTGTCGCCAAGAACGCCACGGCGCGCAACACCAAGACCGTCGGCGGCAAGAAGGTCGCCGCGAAGTCGTCGTACAAGCCCAAGGTCAGCGCGTCGCTCTACGCGGCCAACAAGTCGAAGGACCGTGACAAGGACGGCATCGCCTGCGAGCGCTGACGTCTGGCGGCGCGGGCCGCGGGGTGCGAGTGTCGTGCCATGAGTGATGACACGTCCGGCACCAGCACCGACCCGGCCCTCGGCAGCGAGGGCGACACCGACCAGCTCCCCCGCGAGGACACGCTCGTCGAGCGCGGCGTCGACGACCTGCTCGACGAGGGCTACAGCCCGCCCTCCCGCGACCGCCCCACCCACTACGGCGAGACCGCGTGGGAGGAGAGCCACCGCGAGGGCATCGACCAGCGCGCGGCGCAGGAGGAGCCCGAGGTCTGGGAGCAGCGGCCCAAGATCAGCGGTGACCGCGAGGAGCTGCGGGCCGGGCGGCTCGTCGAGGACGACGGCGCGGTCGAGGCGGGCGGGACCGACACGTTCGCGATCGACGCCGGGATCTCCGGGGGCGCCGCGAGCGCCGAGGAGGCCGCGATCCACCTCATCGAGGAGGAGTACGTCGACGAGGACCGCTACCGCGATGACGACGACGACTGAGGCGCGTCAGCAGCAGGCCGGTGCGACCTGCTCGACCGAACGACGAGCGCGGGTCAGAGCCGCTCGGTCGGCCATCTCCTGGTCGGGCGGGTAGGAGACCTCCTCCAGCGTGAGCCCGTGCGCGGGCGCGACGTGCGTCTTGCCGTCGCGGCTGCGCCCCGCCAGCTGCAGGCCCGGCCAGTCGGTCCCGCGCCGCCCCTCCCCCACGGCCAGGCTCGCGCCGACGAGGGAGCGGACCATCGAGTGGCAGAACGCGTCCGCCTGCACGTCCGCCACCACGAGGCCAGCCTCGTCGCGGGACCACGTGAACACCTCGAGCGTGCGGATCGTCGTCGCACCCTCTCGCGGCTTGCAGAAGGCGGCGAAGTCGTGGAGCCCGACGAGCGGCTCGGCCGACTTCTGCATCGCCTCGACGTCGAGGGTGCGGCGGTGCCAGACGACCGAGGTGCGTGCGAGCGGGTCGCGGGCCGTCGTGTCGTCGCAGAGGCGGTAGGTGTACCGCCGCCGGATCGCGGAGAACCGGGCGTCGAACCCGTCGGGCGCGTCCGTCGCGCGGTGCACGACGAGGTCGGGCGGGAGCACGCCGGACAGGCGCGCGACGAGCGCCTCGAGCAGCGGGCGGTCGCCGCGGCCTCGCGAGGCCTGGAGGGCGTCGTCCTCGATGTCGACGTGCGCCACCTGGCCCCGGGCGTGCACGCCCGCGTCGGTGCGGCCCGCCACCGTCACGCGCGGGGTCGGCACGCCCCGGGGGCCGGTGCGCAGGATGGTGGCGAGGGCCTCCTCCAGGACGGCTTCGACCGTGCGCAGGCCGGGCTGCTTGGCCCATCCTGCGAAGGCGGTCCCGTCGTAGGCGAGGTCGAGGCGCAAGCGGATCACGCCACCACGGTAGGCGGCGGATCGCTACGGTGGGGCCCGTGACCCGCGGCCAGATCTCCACGCTGGGCGTCGACTGCGGCGGCAGCGGCATCAAGGCCTCGGTGCTGGACGAGTCCGGGGTGCTGCACGCGCCGCCCGTGCGCGTCCGGACCCCGTACCCCCTGCCGCCCGAGCGCCTCGCGGACACGATCGCCGAGCTCGCCGCCGACCTACCCCCGGCGCAACGGGTGACGGTCGGGGTGCCCGGCATGATCCGCCACGGCGTCGTCGTCGCGACCCCGCACTACGTGACGCGCTCCGGGCCGCGGTCGCCGATCGTCCCCGAGCTCGCCGCCGCCTGGCACGGCTGCGACGTCCGCGCGCTGCTCGAGCAGCGGCTCGGCCTGCCCACCCTCGTCCTCAACGACGCCGAGGTGCACGGCGCGGGCGTGGTCACGGGCGACGGGATCGAGCTCGTGCTCACGCTCGGCACCGGGCTGGGTGCCGCCCTGTTCGACCGCGGCGACCTCGCCCCGCACCTCGAGCTGTCGCACGCGCCCGTCCGGCGCGGCCTCACCTACGACGTCTACATCGGGCAGGTCGAGCGGCGCCGGCTCGGCAACACGCTGTGGTCGCGGCGCGTCCAGCGCGTGGTGGAGGGGCTGTGGCCCGTCGTGCGCTGGGACCGGCTCTACCTCGGCGGCGGCAACGCGCAGAACGTCACGCCGGCGGTGATCGCGCGGCTCGGCGACCTCGTCACCGTGGTGCCCAACCAGGCGGGGATCGTCGGCGGCGTGCGCGCCTGGGCGCTCGGGACGGCCTAGTTCGCACGGCTGGGCGTGCTCGACCGGTTCGCCTCGAGCTCGTCGAGCGCCTCGAGCAGCACGCGCGTGAACCGCACGGGCTGGACGAGGCTCACCAGGTGGGTCGCTCGCGGCACGACGACGAGCCGCCCGTCGCGGCACGCGCCGACGAACCGCCGCTCCTCGCCGCGGAAGTGGTCGAGCGAGCCGTTGACGATCCACACCGGCGCCTCGACCCGGGCAAGGTCGTCGAGCGGGTGCGCCTCCCGCATCGCGCGCAGCACGGGCACGGTGGCGTCGAGCGCGTAGCCGCCCGCGCCCACGTCCGCGGCGCCGGCGGCGGGTAGCGTCCGGTCGACGAGGCTCTGGTTGAGCCGCGCGCCACGGTCCGGCAGGGCGCCGATGCCACGTGCCGCCACTCCCCAGGTCGACAGCACCGCGGATGCCGGCCGGGTCGAGCAGCTCGCGGCGACCAGTCCGGCGACGTGCTGCGGGTGGCGAGCTGCCGTCGCGATCGCGGTGTAGCCGCCGAGCGAGAGCCCGACGAGCAAGGCACGGGGAACCTCGTCGGGCGCCGCCGCCACCGTCGCGACCGCCTCGGCGAGCGCCCCGCGCACCGTCTCGACAGCCGCGTCGAGCGTGAACGGCTCGTCGAGCCGTGCCCCGTGTCCCGGGAGGTCCACCGCGATCGCGCGGTGACCCGCACGCTCGAGCGCCTCGACCTGGTACCTCCACATGGTCCGCGACGTGCGCAGCCCGTGCACGAGCACCACCGGCATCCCCACCCGCCCCAACCTACCCACCCACCCCCAGACACCCGCGAGTGCGCCAGTGGGTGGGGATGCACGAAGGCCCGGACACCCCACGGGGGTCCGGGCCTTCGATGGGTGCTGGCGTCAGGCCTTGTCGGCCTTCTCGTCGGCAGCGGCCTCGGGGGCCGTCTCGTCAGCAGTGGTCTCCTCGACGGGAGCCTCCTCGACGGGGGCCTCCTCGACCGGGGCGGCCTCAGCCTTGGGAGCAGCCTTCTTGGCGGCCTTCGTGGCCTCGCGGACGACGGCCTGCTTGGGCGAGACGGGCTCGAGAACGAGCTCGATCACGGCCATGGGGGCGTTGTCGCCCTTGCGGGGGCCGATCTTGGTGATGCGCGTGTAGCCACCCTCGCGCTCGGCCATGGCCGGGGCGATCTCGGTGAACAGCGCGTGCACCACGCTCTTGTCCTTGACGACGGTCATCACGCGACGACGCGCGTGCAGGTCACCGCGCTTGGCGAACGTGATCAGGCGCTCGGCGAGGGGGCGAAGGCGCTTGGCCTTGGTCTCCGTCGTCGTGATGCGCTTGTGCTCGAACAGCGCCGTCGCGAGGTTCGCGAGGATCAGCCGCTCGTGAGCCGGTCCGCCACCGAGCCGGGGACCCTTGGTGGGCGTAGGCATGGTCAGTCTCCTTGAGTTCCAATGATGGGCGACGCACCCGCGTCAGCGGATGCGTTCCCCCGGCGTCAGTACTGCTCGTCCTCGACGAAGTCGCCCTCGTCGTCGCCGTAGGCGTAGGCCGTGCTCGGGTCGAAGTCGAGCGGGCTGTCCTTGAGGGTCAGCCCCAGCTCGGCCAGCTTCTCCTTGACCTCGGTGATCGACTTCGCACCGAAGTTGCGGATGTCGAGCAGGTCGGCCTCGGAGCGCGCCACGAGCTCACCCACGGAGTGGATGCCCTCACGCTTGAGGCAGTTGTACGACCGGATCGTCAGCTGCAGGTCCTCGATCGGCAGCGCGAGGTCGGCGGCGAGAGCGGCGTCCGTCGGGGACGGGCCGATCTCGATGCCCTCGGCCTCGACGTTGAGCTCACGCGCCAGGCCGAAGAGCTCGACCAGCGTCTTGCCGGCGGACGCGAGAGCGTCGCGCGGGCTGATCGCGGCCTTGGTCTCGACGTCGACGATGAGCTTGTCGAAGTCCGTGCGCTGCTCGACACGCGTCGCCTCGACCTTGTAGGTCACCTTGAGGACGGGCGAGTAGATCGAGTCGACCGGGATGCGGCCGATCTCGGCGTCGAACGACTTGTTCTGGTTCGCCGACACGTAGCCACGGCCACGCTCGACCGTGAGCTCGATCTCGAGCTTGCCCTTGTCGTTCAGCGTCGCCAGGTGCAGGCCGGGGTTGTGGACCTCGACGCCGGCCGGCGGCACGATGTCCGCGGCCGAGACCTCGCCGGCACCCTGCTTGCGCAGGTACATCACGACAGGCTCGTCGTTCTCCGAGGAGACGACCAGCTGCTTGATGTTGAGGATGATCTCGGTGACATCCTCCTTGACCCCGGGCACGGTCGAGAACTCGTGCAGCACGCCGTCGATACGGATCGACGTGACGGCGGCACCGGGGATGGAGGACAGCAGCGTCCGGCGCAGCGAGTTGCCGAGCGTGTAGCCGAAGCCGGGCTCGAGCGGCTCGATGGAGAACCGCGAGCGGTTCTCCGAGATGACCTCTTCGGTCAGGGTGGGGCGCTGTGCGATCAGCACGGTGTGATTCCTCTCAGCGGGCGTCCGCCATATGACACGCCGCAGGTACTACAGACCGCCGCGGTCTCGGTCCACCGGGGCGGGACAGGCGAAACCCCCGGGAGCGAGTTACTCGCTCCCGGGGTACGGATGGTCAGACGCGGCGACGCTTCGGCGGGCGGCAGCCGTTGTGCGCCTGGGGCGTCACGTCCTGGATCGAACCGACCTCGAGGCCCGTGGCCTGCAGCGAACGGATCGCGGTCTCGCGGCCCGAGCCCGGGCCCTTCACGAAGACGTCGACCTTGCGCATGCCGTGCTCCTGCGCACGACGAGCGGCGGCCTCGGCGGCGAGCTGGGCGGCGAAGGGCGTCGACTTGCGCGAGCCCTTGAAGCCGACCTGGCCCGACGACGCGGACGCAATGACGGCGCCCGACGGGTCGGTGATCGAGATGATCGTGTTGTTGAACGTGCTCTTGATGTGCGCCTGGCCGTGGGAGATGTTCTTCTTCTCCTTGCGGCGCGGCTTGCGCACTGCGGAACGAGTCTTGGGAGGCATGTCTTCTTCTCTCTACAGGAACGAGGGTCCGGCTGCGCGGTGTCTCGCGCGGCTGCGGACAGGGCTACTTGCGCGCCTTCTTCTTGCCGGCGACGGTGCGCTTGGGGCCCTTGCGGGTACGCGCGTTGGTCTTCGTGCGCTGACCGCGCACGGGAAGGCCGCGGCGGTGACGCAGACCCTCGTAGCAGCCGATCTCGACCTTGCGGCGGATGTCGGCGGCGACCTCACGGCGGAGGTCACCCTCGAGCTTGAAGCTGGACTCGAGGTAGTCGCGCAGGGCGACGAGCTCGGTGTCGCCGATGTCCTTCACGCGAAGGTCACCGGAGATGCCGGTGGCGGCCAGGGTCTGCTTGGCGCGCGTGCGGCCAACCCCGAAGATGTAGGTGAGCGCGATCTCCAGCCGCTTCTCGCGGGGGAGGTCTACTCCGATAAGACGTGCCATGTGCCTGGTGGCTCCTGAACTGCGTCGGAGGTCTTCCGCGCCACCCTCCCGCGTGCTGCGGGCCCCGGCCTCCGACCGAGGGTTCGCCGGTCCCGGCCCTGGGGCCGAGCACCGGAGTGGTGGTGCGCTGTGCCGGCCCTCGTGCTGAGGGCCGTCGGTGTTGCTGGGTACTGCGAGACGCCTGACGGCGTCAGGGCATCAGCCCTGGCGCTGCTTGTGGCGCAGGTTCTCGCAGATCACCTGGACGCGACCGTGCCGGCGGATCACCTTGCACTTGTCGCAGATCTTCTTGACGCTGGGCTTGACCTTCATCGCGTGTTCCTCCGCCGCCGTTCGGTTCCCCGAGCTCCGGGGACATGACGGCGTGTTGATGTGGTGATTACTTGTAGCGGTAGACGATGCGACCGCGGGACAGGTCGTACGGGCTCAGCTCCACCACCACGCGGTCCTCGGGGAGGATCCGGATGTAGTGCTGGCGCATCTTGCCCGAGATGTGCGCGAGAACCTTGTGGCCGTTGGTGAGCTCCACGCGGAACATCGCGTTCGGGAGTGCCTCGACGACACTTCCCTCGATCTCGATGACGCCGTCCTTCTTCGCCATGTCCTCCGCTAACTGTCGGTCTGCTGGAACAACCCACGAACGGCCTACGTCCGGACGGCAGGCATGCCGTACGTCCTCGACCATCGTGGAGAGTGAGTGCTGGTTGACGCCGAACCCGGCGCCCGAAGGACGCGAGTGGACAGACAGGGCGCACACACCCAACGGACAACTCTACGCCATGAGGTCCAGCGGACGAAACCACCGCCGACGTGACCTGCAGGACAGTCCCGTCCGGTGCGCGGTCAGGCGAGCGGGGCGATCCTCACGCCGAGCGCCCCGAGTCGCTCCGCACCGCCGTCGCGCGCGGTGAGCACCCAGATGCCGTCGTCGTGCACCGCCACCGAGTGCTCCCAGTGCGCCGCACGGGACCCGTCGGTCGTCACGACCGTCCAGTCGTCCTCGAGGACGACGGTCTCGCGCGAGCCGCGCACGATCATCGGCTCCACGGCCAGGCACATGCCCGCGCGGAGCTTGGGCCCGCGGTCCCGGGCGCGGTAGTTCAGGACGTCGGGCGGCTGGTGCATCGCGGTCCCGATGCCGTGCCCCACGTACTCCTGGACGATCCCGTAGTGCGCTCCCCCGTTGAGGCCCGCGGCCTGGGCGCCGTCGACGACGTCCTCGACCGCCTCCCCCACGGCGCCGAGCCGCTCACCGCCGGCGAGCGCGGCGATGCCGGCCCACATCGCGGCCTCGGTGGTGGCGACCAGGTCGGCGTCGGCCTGCGTGCCGCCGTCGACGACGACCGAGATCGCCGAGTCGCCGTGCCAGCCGTCGACCACGGCACCGCAGTCGATCGAAACCACGTCGCCGGGCTCGAGCACGCGCTCCCCCGGGATGCCGTGGACGACCTCGTCGTTCACGGACACGCACAGCACCGCGGGGTAGCCGTGGTAGCCCAGGAAGGACGGCGTCGCGCCCGCTGCGGCGATCACGTCGGCCGCGACGGCATCCAGGTCACCCGTCGTCGCGCCAGCTGCCACACGGCCGCGCACGGCGTCCAGGGCGTCGGCGACGACGAGTCCGGCCCGCCGCATGAGCAGCATCTGCTCCGGCGTCTTGTACTCGATCCGCTCGCGGCCGAACATCAGCGCGTCAGCTCGCCGCAGTGCCGATCACGGCGAGCAGCCGCTCGGTGACCTCGTCGACCTCGCCGATGCCGTCCACCTGCGCCAGCAGCGACCGCTCGGCGTAGACCGCCGAGATGGGCGCCGTCTGCTCGGCGTAGACGTCGAGGCGGTGGCGGATCACGTCGGCCGTGTCGTCCTCGCGGCCCTCGATCTCGGCACGCTTGAGCAGACGCTCGGTGACGACGTCGGGGTCGGCCGTGATCTCGAGCGCGAGGTCGAGCTCCAGGCCGGCGTCCGCGAGGATCGACTCGAGCTCGGCCACCTGGGCCACGTTGCGGGGGTAGCCGTCGAGCAGGAAGCCCTCGGCGGCGTCCGCCTCGGCCAGCCGGTCGCGCACCATCGCGTTGGTGACCTCGTCGGGCACCAGCGCACCCCGCGAGGAGTACGACTGCGCGAGGACACCCAGCTCCGTGCCGCCCTTGATGTTGGCGCGGAAGATGTCGCCGGTCGAGATGGCCGGGACCCCCAGGCGCTCGGCGAGCCGAGCGGCCTGGGTGCCCTTGCCTGCACCCGGAGGACCGAGGAGGACGAGCCTCGCGCTCATCGCAGGAAGCCCTCGTAGTGGCGCTGCTCGAGCTGGCTCTGGATCTGCTTGACCGTCTCCAGGCCGACGCCGACGACGATGAGGATCGACGAGCCGCCGAACGGGATGTTGTTGTCGACGTTGAGCACGATGAACGTGATCGTCGGGATGAGCGCGACCAGCGCGAGGTAGATCGCGCCGGGCGCCGTGATCCGGGAGATCACGTAGCTCAGGTAGTCCGCGGTGGGGCGGCCGGCGCGGATGCCGGGGATGAAGCCGCCGTACTTCTTCATGTTGTCGGCGACCTCGTCCGGGTTGAACGTGATGGCCGTGTAGAAGTAGCAGAAGAAGATGATCAGGACCACGTACAGCAGCAGGTGCAGCGGCGCGCTCTGCTGAGCGACGTGCAGCGAGACCCACTGGACCCAGTCGGACGTCTGGTCGCCGAACTGGGCGATGAGGCCCGGGATGGCGAGCAGCGACGACGCGAAGATCACCGGGATGACACCGGCCATGTTGATCTTGATCGGGATGTAGGTGCTCGAGCCGCCGTACATGCGGCGACCGACCATGCGCTTGGCGTACTGCACCGGGATGCGGCGCTGGCTCTGCTCGACGAAGACGACGAGCCCGATGACCAGGACGATGATCGCGAGGACCACGATGAACTTCGAGGCGCCGTTAGCGCCACCGGCGATCGACCACATGGCGCCGGGGAAGCTCGCCGCGATCGACGTGAAGATGAGCAGCGACATGCCGTTGCCGACGCCGCGCTCGGTGATGAGCTCGCCGAGCCACATGATCAGGCCCGTACCGGCGGTCATCGTGATGACCATGATGAGCAGCGTGACCCACGAGTCGTCGGGGATCACGTCGAACTCGCAGCCGCTGAAGAGCTGGCCGGAGCGCGCGATCGTGATGATCGTCGTCGACTGCAGGATCGCGAGGCCGATGGTCAGGTACCGCGTGTACTGCGTGAGCTTCGCGGTGCCGGCCTGACCCTCCTTGTGGAGCTCCTCGAACTTGGGGATGACCACCCGGAGGAGCTGCACGATGATGCTCGCCGTGATGTACGGCATGATCCCGAGCGCGAACACCGACAGGTGCACGAGGGCGCCGCCGCTGAACAGGTTCACGAGCCCCAGCAGGTTGTTGTCCGCCGTCGCATCGATGCACTTCTGGACGTTGGGGTAAGACACCCCGGGCGTCGGCAGGAAGGAGCCGATGCGGAACACGACCATGATGCTGATCGTGAAGAGCAGCTTCCGCCGCAGGTCGGGCGTCCTGAACGCCCGCACGAATGCGCCTAGCACCTGTTCCTCCTGTACCGCTGGAGCGGCATGTCGTGCGACCGGGTCGTTCCGGCCGCGTCGCCCGGCTCAAGCACGGGCACCCGGGGCACCCTAACCGATGCCCGTCCAGATACGGAAAGAGGCCGGTGGGCGTGAGAACGCACCACCGGCCTCTTCCGGCAAATCAGTCCTGCGAGACGCTGCCGCCGGCAGCGACGATCGCGTCCTTCGCCGACGCCGAGAAGGCGTCCACGGCGACGGAGACCTTGACCGTCAGCTCGCCGGTGCCGAGCACCTTGACGGGCTGGCCCTTGCGGACCGCGCCCTTGGCGACCAGGTCGGCGACCGTCACGTCGCCACCGTCCGGGTACAGCGCGGTGAGCTTGTCCAGGTTGACGACCTGGTACTCCACGCGGAACGGGTTCTTGAAGCCACGAAGCTTGGGCAGACGCATGTGCAGCGGCATCTGACCACCCTCGAAGCGGTCGGGGATCTGGTACCGGGCCTTCTGGCCCTTGGTGCCACGACCGGCCGTCTTACCCTTCGACGCCTCACCACGACCCACGCGGGTCTTGGCGGTCTTGGCGCCGGGGGCCGGACGCAGGTGGTGCACCTTGAGGGTGCCACCGTTGCCGGGCTGCGCAGCGGCCTCGGCAGCTGCGACAGCAGCAGCCGACTTCTCCGCCTTGGGCGCGGCCTTGGCGGCAGCGCTCTTGGCAGGAGCCTTCTTCGCAGCAGCCGGAGCGTCGGCAGCGGCCTCGGCCTTGGCCGTGGTCGCCTTCTTCGCAGCAGGCTTCTTCTCGGCCGGAGCGTCGGCAGCAGCCTCGGCCTTGGCCGTGGTCGCCTTCTTCGCAGCCGGCTTCTTGGCCGCTGCGGTCTTCGGAGCGGACTCCGAAGCAGCAGCTGCCTTCTTCGCAGGAGCCTTCTTCGCGGCGGCCTCGGGGGCCTCCTCGACGGTCTCCTTGCTGGCGTTCTTCTCGTCAGCCATGGTCACTCCACCTCTTCGACCGCGACGAGGTGCTGCACGGTGCGGACCATGCCGCGGATCTCAGGGCGGTCCTCCTTGACGACGACGTCGCCGATCCGCTTCAGGCCCAGCGTGCGCAACGTGTCGCGCTGGTTCTGCTTGCCACCGATGCCGGACTTCTTCTGCGTCACCTTGAGACGGGCCATCACGCACCCACCTTCTCGGCAGCCTTCGCCCGACCCTCGGCCTGGGCGCGCAGGAGCGCGGCCGGCACGACGTGCTCGACAGGCAGACCACGGCGCGCGGCCACGGCCTCCGGCTGCTCGAGACCCTTGAGGGCCGCGACAGTCGCGTGCACGATGTTGATCGCGTTCGACGAACCGAGCGACTTGCTCAGGATGTCGTGGACGCCGGCGCACTCCAGGACGGCGCGCACCGGACCACCGGCGATCACACCGGTACCCGGCGAGGCCGGACGCAGGAAGACGACGCCGGCAGCGGCCTCACCCTGGATGGGGTGAGGGATGGTGCCCTGGATGCGGGGGACGCGGAAGAAGTTCTTCTTCGCCTCCTCGACACCCTTGGCGATCGCCGCGGGCACCTCCTTGGCCTTGCCGTAGCCGACACCCACGGTGCCATCGCCATCGCCCACCACGACGAGCGCGGTGAAGCTGAAGCGGCGGCCGCCCTTGACGACCTTGGCGACGCGGTTGATCGTCACGACGCGCTCGAGGAACGCGCTCTTCTCTGCGGCGTCGCGGCCACGGCCGCCGCCGTCACGGCCACGGCCACCGTCGCGACGGTCACCGCCGCCCGTCCCGGTGCCGCCCGCGGGCGCCCCGGTGTTGCTGCGCTGAGGAGCAGCCATCAGTGAGTCCTCTTCTTCCGGTTCGTCGTCGTCACAGCGCCAGACCACCCTCGCGGGCACCGTCGGCCACCGCGGCCACACGGCCGTGGTACTTGTTGCCGCCGCGGTCGAACACGACCGCGTCGACGCCGGCTGCCTTCGCGCGCTCGGCGATCAGCTCGCCGACCTTCTTGGCCTTGGCGGTCTTGTCGCCGTCCGAGCTCCGCAGGTCGGCCTCGAGGGTCGACGCGGAGACCAGGGTCTGCCCGATGCCGTCGTCGACGACCTGAGCGGTGATGTGGCGCGCGGAGCGCGTCACGACGAGACGGGGACGCTGTGCCGAACCCGAAACCTTCTTGCGAAGGCGCAGGTGACGGCGCTGACGCGCCTTCCGCTTGCCCTTGCCGATGATCTTGATCGCCATGGCTACTTACCGGCCTTTCCGACCTTGCGGCGCACGTTCTCGCCCGCGTACCGCACGCCCTTGCCCTTGTACGGCTCAGGCTTGCGGATCTTGCGGATGTTCGCGGCGACCTCGCCAACCTGCTGCTTGTCGATGCCCTGCACCGAGAAGCGCGTCGGAGCCTCGACCACGAAGGTGATGCCCTCGGGCGGGGTGACCACGACGGGGTGGCTGAAGCCGAGCGCGAACTCGAGGTCCGTGCCCTTGGCGACGACGCGGTAACCCGTGCCGACGATCTCGAGCTTCTTGACGTAACCCTCGGTCACGCCGGTGACGAGGTTCGCCAGCAGCGTGCGGGTGAGGCCGTGCAGCGAGCGCGAGTTGCGCTCGTCGTTCGGACGGGACACGACGAGTGCGCCGTCCTCGTTTCGAACGACCTCGATGGGGGAGGCGATCGTGTGCGCGAGGGTGCCCTTGGGGCCCTTCACCGTCACGACGGCACCGTTGATGTTGACGTCCACGCCGGCCGGAACCGGGACGGGGACTCTGCCGATACGAGACATTGGCTAGCTCCTTTCCGTCTCGGAATTACCAGACGTAGGCGAGGACTTCCCCACCCACGCCCTTCTTGGCGGCCTGCTTGTCGGTCAGGAGGCCGGAGGACGTGGACAGGATCGCCACGCCGAGGCCACCGAGCACCTTGGGCAGGTTGGTCGACTTCGCGTACACGCGCAGGCCCGGCTTGGACACGCGCTTGACGCCGGCGAGCGCACGCTCGCGGTTCGGGCCGTACTTCAGCTCGATGATGAGGTTCTGGCCAACAGTGGCCTCCTCAACCTTCCAGCCGACGATGTAACCCTCGGCCTGCAGGATCTCCGCGATGTGCGACTTCAGCTTCGAGAACGGGATCGACACCTCGTCGTGGTGCGCCGAGTTCGCGTTACGCAGCCGCGTGAGCAGGTCTGCGATCGGGTCGGTCATGGTCATGGGGGCTTCCGCCCTTCCTCGCCGGGGTATCCCGCCCTGCTCTCGCAGGGCGGGACCTACCGACGCTTGTACTTACTGAGTGATTACCAGCTGCTCTTGGTGACGCCGGGGAGCTCGCCGCGGTGGGCCATCTCCCGCACGCAGATCCGGCACAGGCCGAACTTGCGGTACACCGAGTGCGGACGGCCGCAGCGCTGGCAGCGCGTGTAGCCGCGAACCGCGAACTTCGGCTTCGCAGCCGCCTTGTTCTTCAGAGCGGTCTTCGCCATGGTCAGTTCTCCTTGAACGGGAAGCCGAGGAGCTTGAGGAAAGCGCGACCCTCGTCGTCCGTGTCAGCGGTGGTGACGATCGTGATGTCCATGCCGCGGACACGGTCGATCTTGTCCTGGTCGATCTCGTGGAACATCGACTGCTCCGTGAGGCCGAACGTGTAGTTGCCGTGGCCGTCGAACTGCTTGGGCGACAGGCCGCGGAAGTCACGGATGCGCGGGAGCGCGGTCGACAGCAGTCGGTCCAGGAACTCCCAGGCACGGTCGCCGCGCAGCGTGACGTGCGCGCCGATCGGCATGCCCTCACGCAGCTTGAACTGGGCGATCGACTTGCGGGCCTTGGTGACCTGCGGCTTCTGGCCCGTGATCTGCGTGAGGTCGCGGATGGCGCCCTCGATCAGCTTCGAGTCCTTGGCGGCGTCACCGACACCCATGTTCACGACAACCTTCACCAGGCGCGCGACCTGGTTGATGTTCTCGTGGGAGAAGTCCTTGAAGAGGGCCGGCTTGATCTCGTCGGCGTACTTCGTCTTGAGGCGGGGCAGTGCCGGGGCCTCGATGGTCGTCTCGGTCATCAGACGTCCTTCCCGGAGCGCTTGGCGATGCGGACGCGAACGGTCCGGGTACGGCCGTCACGCTCGACCTGCTCGGTGCGGTAGCCCACCCGGGTGCCCTTCTTGGTCTCCGGGTCGACGAGCATCACGTTGCTGATGTGGATGGGGGCCTCGACGGTCTCGATGCCACCGGTGCGCGTGCCACGCTGCGTCTGGCCGGCCTTCACGTGCTTCTGCACGCGCTGGACGCCCTCGACGACGACGCGCTGCGTCTCGGTGAGAACCTCGAGGACACGGCCCTCGCGGCCCTTGTCGCGGCCGGAGATGACGACGACGAGGTCGCCCTTCTTGATCTTCGCCATGGTCAGAGCACCTCCGGCGCCAGCGAGATGATCTTCATGAACTTCTTGTCGCGAAGCTCGCGGCCCACGGGGCCGAAGATGCGCGTGCCACGGGGCTCCCCGTCGTTCTTGAGGATCACTGCGGCGTTCTCGTCGAACTTGATGTACGAACCGTCCGGACGGCGGCGCTCCTTGCGGGTGCGCACGATGACGGCCTTGACGACGTCACCCTTCTTGACGTTGCCGCCAGGGATCGCGTCCTTCACGGTGGCGACGATGATGTCGCCGATTCCGGCGTAGCGGCGTCCCGAGCCACCGAGAACGCGGATGCAGAGAATCTCCTTGGCACCCGTGTTGTCGGCGACGCGAAGCCGCGTCTCCTGCTGGATCATCTACCTACTCCTGTCGTCTGGCGGGTTCTGCACTGCGCTTCTCGCAGGCAGCCTGGCCGAACGGATAGTTGCCGTGATGCACACGTTGCGGCGGGGCCTCCTCGCGGTGACCCCGCCGCCCGTGGGCAACTGGGGGTGGTGCTGCTTACTTGGCCTTCTCGAGGACCTCGACCAGACGCCACCGCTTGGTGGCGCTGAGCGGACGGGTCTCCATGATCAGCACGAGGTCGCCCACGCCCGCCGAGCTCAGCTCGTCGTGCGCCTTGACCTTGCTGGTGCGTCGGATGACCTTGCCGTAGAGCGGGTGCTTGACCCGGTCCTCGACCTCGACCACGACGGTCTTGTCCATCTTGTCGCTCACGACGTAGCCCCGACGCGTCTTGCGGTACGCGCGGTGCTCAGCCGTGGCGGTGGTGTGCTTGTCAGTCATGTCAGCCTCACTCGCTCGCGGTCGGAGCGGTACGGATGCCGAGCTCGCGCTCGCGCAGGATCGTGTAGATCCGAGCGATGTCGCGGCGCACGGCCTTGAGACGCCCGTGGCTCTCGAGCTGACCGGTCGCCGACTGGAAGCGGAGGTTGAACAGCTCCTCCTTGGACTTCTTCAGCTCGGCAACCAGCTTCTCGTCGTCAAAGGCGTCGAGCTCGGTGGGAGCCAGGTCCTTGGTCCCGATAGTCATCAGTTACCACCCTCGCGAACCACAAAACGGGTCTTCATGGGGAGCTTGTGCTGCGCGCGACGCATGGCCTCGCGAGCCAGGGGCTCCGGAACACCGGCGAGCTCGAACATCACTCGGCCCGGCTTGACGTTGGCGATCCACCACTCGGGCGAACCCTTGCCGGAACCCATGCGGGTCTCGGCAGGCTTCTTCGTGAGGGGGCGGTCCGGGTAGATGTTGATCCAGACCTTTCCTCCACGCTTGATGTGGCGGGTCATGGCGATACGAGCAGCCTCGATCTGGCGGTTCGTGACGTAGGCGGGCTCGAGAGCCTGGATGCCGTACTCACCGAACGAGATCGACGTACCACCGGTCGCGGCGCCGGAGCGCCCCGGGTGGTGCTGCTTGCGGTGCTTCAGCCTGCGCGGGATCAGCACGGCTCAGGCCTCCGTTCCGGACTCAGGGGTCGCCTCGGGGTTGGCCTCGACGGCCGACTCCGCTGCAGGAGCGTCCGTCCGCTCGCGACGGGGGCCGGCGGCACGGGGGCCGCGGTCTCCGCCACGCTCGGGACGGTCGCCACGCGGGCCGCGGGACGGACGCGGAGCCTGGGTCGCCTGCTCGCGAGCAAACTCCTTCTCCGTCATGTCGCCCTTGTAGACCCACACCTTGACGCCGATGCGACCGAAGGTGGTACGGGCCTCGAAGAACCCGTAGTCGATGTTCGCGCGCAGCGTGTGCAGCGGCACACGACCCTCGCGGTAGAACTCCGTACGGCTCATCTCCGCGCCGCCGAGGCGGCCGGAGACCTGCACGCGGATGCCCTTGGCGCCGGCGCGCTGCGCCGACTGGATGCCCTTGCGCATGGCACGGCGGAACGAGACACGGCTCGCCAGCTGCTCGGCGATGCCCTGAGCGACCAGCTGCGCCTCGATCTCGGCGTTCTTGACCTCGAGGATGTTGAGCTGCACCTGCTTGCCCGTGAGCTTCTCGAGCTCGCCGCGGATGCGGTCGGCCTCCGCGCCACGACGCCCGATGACGATGCCCGGGCGGGCGGTGTGGATGTCGACGCGAACGCGGTCACGCGTGCGCTCGATCTCGACCTTGGCGATGCCGGCGCGCTCGAGACCCGTGCTCATGAGCTTGCGGATCTGGACGTCCTCGCGGACGTAGTCGCGGTAGCGCTGGCCCGGCTTGGTCGAGTCAGCGAACCACCGCGAGCGGTGATCGGTGGTGATGCCCAGGCGATACCCGAGCGGGTTGACCTTCTGTCCCACTATCGGGTCCGTCCCTTCGTGCTCTGGCGCTCGGCAACCACCACGGTGATGTGGCTGGAACGCTTGAGGATCTGGCTCGCACGGCCCTGCGCCCGGGGGCGGAACCGCTTGAGGGTCGGCCCCTCGTCGACGAAGACCTCGGAGATGTAGAGGTCCGCCTCGTCGAGACGCTCACTGTTGCGCTTGGCACCCTCGACCGCGTTCGCGATCGCGGACTGCACCGTCTTGAGGACGGGCTCCGCCGCAGACTGCGGTGCGAACTTCAGCACCGCGACGGCCTCGCCGGCCTGCTTGCCACGGATGAGGTCCACGACGCGCCGGGCCTTCTGGGGAGTGACGCGGACGAACCGCGCGCTCGCCTTGGCTTCCATTGCTGTCCTGCTCTCTTGTCTCTGCCGGTGAGGGCGTCGCCTGGCTGACCCGGGGGTCAGCGGCGACGGCCCTTCCGGTCGTCCTTCTCGTGGCCGCGGAACGTCCGCGTCGGAGCGAACTCGCCGAGCTTGTGCCCGACCATCGACTCCGTCACGAACACCGGGGTGTGCTTGCGTCCGTCGTGCACGGCAAAGGTGTGGCCGAGGAAGTCCGGGGTGATCACGGAACGGCGCGACCACGTCTTGATGACGTTCTTCGTGCCGGCCGTGTTCTGGACATCGACCTTCTTCTGCAGGTGACCGTCGACGAACGGGCCCTTCTTCAGGCTACGTGGCATCTCAGGCTCCTATCAGCGCTTGTTCTTGCCGGTGCGCCGACGGCGCACGATGAGCTTGTCGCTCGGCTTGTTCGGGTGGCGGGTACGGCCCTCGGCCTGGCCCCACGGGCTGACGGGGTGACGTCCACCGGACGTCTTGCCCTCGCCACCACCGTGCGGGTGGTCGATCGGGTTCATGGCGACACCACGGACGGAGGGGCGCTTGCCCTTCCACCGCATACGGCCGGCCTTGCCCCAGTTGATGTTCGACTGCTCGGCGTTGCCCACCTCGCCGACCGTGGCGCGGCAGCGCAGGTCGACGTTGCGGATCTCACCGGACGGCAGACGCAGCTGGGCGTAGGGGCCGTCCTTGGCGACGAGCTGCACGGACGCACCAGCCGAACGGGCGATCTTCGCGCCGCCACCGGGCTTCAGCTCGATGGCGTGGATGACCGTACCGGTCGGGATGTTGCGCAGCGGCAGGTTGTTGCCGGGCTTGATGTCGGCGCCGGGGCCGTTCTCGATGACGTCACCCTGCGACAGCTTGTTCGGCGCGATGATGTAGCGCTTCTCGCCGTCCGCGTAGTGCAGGAGCGCGATGCGCGCCGTGCGGTTGGGGTCGTACTCGATGTGAGCGACCTTGGCCGGCACGCCGTCCTTGTCGTGACGACGGAAGTCGATGACGCGGTACGCACGCTTGTGACCGCCACCCTTGTGACGGGTGGTGATGCGGCCGGTGGAGTTGCGGCCACCGGTCTTGTGCAGCGGACGGACCAGCGACTTCTCCGGCGTGGAGCGCGTGATCTCGACGAAGTCGGCGACCGACGAGCCACGACGGCCCGGGGTAGTCGGCTTGTACTTACGGATTCCCATGAGTTCTCAGTCCTTCGATCAGCCGACCGGACCGCCGAAGATGTCGATCGTGCCCTCGCGGAGGGTGACGATCGCACGCTTCGTGTCCTTGCGGCGGCCGGTGCCGAAACGGGTCCGACGGGACTTGCCCTGTCGGTTCGCGGTGTTGACCGAGTCGACCTTGACGCCGAAGACCTGCTCGACGGCGATCTTGATCTCAGTCTTGTTGGCGCGCGGGTCGACGAGGAAGGTGTACTTCCCCTCGTCCAGCAGGCCGTAGCTCTTCTCCGACACGACGGGGGCGAGCAGGATGTCGCGCGGGTTCTTCCCGAGGTCGCTCACTTGGACTCCTCCTTCGCACCCTTGACGGGGCCGGCGAGGAACGCGTCGAGCGCGCCCTGCGTGAAGACGACGTCATCCGAGATGAGCACGTCGTACGTGTTGAGCTGGTCGGCGACGAGCAGGTGGACCCGCTCGACGTTGCGCAGCGACTTCCACGTGATCTCGTCCGAACGCTCGACGACGACCAGGACGTTCTTGCGACCCGAGAGGTTCGCGAGCACGTTCAGGGCCGACTTGGTCGAGGGCGCGGTACCGGGCGCGAAGCCCGTCACGACGTGCACGCGGCCGGCGCGGGCGCGGTCCGAGAGAGCACCGCGGAGCGCCGCGGCCTTCATCTTCTTGGGGGTGCGCTGGCTGTAGTCGCGCGGCGTGGGGCCGTGGACGACGCCACCACCGGCGAACTGAGGTGCACGGGTCGAGCCCTGACGGGCGCGGCCGGTGCCCTTCTGCTTGTACGGCTTGCGGCCACCACCACGGACCTCGCCACGAGACTTCGTGTCGTG
Source organism: Cellulomonas rhizosphaerae (assembly GCF_003470205.1). GTDB lineage: Bacteria > Actinomycetota > Actinomycetes > Actinomycetales > Cellulomonadaceae > Cellulomonas > Cellulomonas rhizosphaerae. The sequence continues at coordinate 16,799 of NZ_QWKP01000207.1, read as the reverse complement.
GGTGCCCTGGCGAGCCGCCGCGCGCTGCGCGACGACGACCTGGTGGATCAGCGGAACATTGGTCTGCACGTCGAAGACGTCCGCGGGCAGCTCGGCCTGGCCGGCCTTGGTGCCCTGGGCGTCGAGGACGTCGACGGTCAGCGTGTCACTCATCGTGTTCACGCACCCTTCGCAGCGGAACGCACGACGACGACGCCACCCTTGGGGCCGGGAACGGCACCCTTGACGAGGATGAGACCCCGCTCGGCGTCGACCGCGTGCACGGTCAGGTTCTGGGTGGTCTGACGGGCGACGCCCATCCGACCGGCCATCTTGATGCCCTTGAACACGCGCGACGGCGTCGAAGCGCCACCGATCGAGCCGGGCTTGCGGTGGTTGCGGTGCGCACCGTGGGAAGCGCCGACTCCGTGGAAGCCGTGGCGCTTCATGACACCAGCGGTGCCCTTGCCCTTGGTGGTACCGATGACGTCGACGATCTGGCCGGCCTCGAAGGCCGCCGCGGTGATCTCCTGACCGAGCGCGAACTCGGCAGCGTCGGACGTACGGATCTCGGCCACGTGCCGGCGGGGGGTGACCCCGGCCTTCTCGAAGTGGCCCTTCAGCGGCTTGGTGACCTTGCGCGGGTCGATCTGGCCGTAGGCCAGCTGGACCGCGGCGTAGCCGTCAGCGTCAGCGGAGCGCACCTGGGTGACAACGTTCGTACCGACCTCGACGACCGTCACGGGAACGAGGCGTCCTGCCTCGTCCCAGAGCTGGGTCATGCCGAGCTTGCGGCCGAGCAGAGCCGTCACGGGGCGCTCGTTCTGCTGGGTAACCATAGAAATCAGTTCCTTCCCAGCGTCAGAGCTTGATCTCGATGTTCACGTCCGCAGGCAGGTCGAGACGCATGAGCGAGTCGACGGCCTTCGGCGTGGGATCGATGATGTCGATGAGCCGCTTGTGCGTGCGCATCTCGAAGTGCTCGCGGCTGTCCTTGTACTTGTGGGGCGACCGGATGACGCAGAACACGTTCTTCTCCGTCGGCAACGGCACCGGACCCACGACCGACGCACCAGCGCGAGTCACCGTGTCGACGATCTTGCGCGCCGAGCTGTCGATGACCTCGTGGTCGTAGGACTTGAGCCTGATGCGGATCTTCTGTCCCGCCATGGCGTCGTCTCAATCTCTCTCTTCGAACCGGGACCGTCCGACCCCCGCACTCGGGCGTGTCGCTCTTCGCGCCATGCCCGTGCGCTGCGTACCGTGAGGCACGAGGTCGGTGGTTGTTGTCGAGCGTCCACCACCGGGTTGACCCCGGGGTCCGGACACTCGCCACGTCTGTCAGCCCTGCTGGTCGAGCGCGCACGAACGCGCCACCTCAGCGGGCAACTTGTACAGTCTGCCAGACGCCCCAACCAAAGGCCAATCGCCTCGGTCACACCGAGGCCGCCGCCCACGGTGATCTCGCGCACACCCACCGACCCGGTGGGCCCAAGGTCCCACCGACCGGCCCTCCCGACCGCCCGCCCGCCGCCCGCCGCACTCTCGCTGCCGAGCGCAGGTCGTGCGGACCGAGCGCGGGTGCCGCGCCGTGCGCGCTGGGTCCGTTCCACCCGCGCTCGTGGTCAGAGGACTCCGGCGGCACGGAGGTGGGCCGCGAAAGCTCGTGCGTCGAGCGCCGTCTGCCACGTCCAACGGGTCACCCCGAGGCCGGTCGCGCGGATCCGGTCCTCGCGGAGCTTCTCGGTCCAGACCCGCTCCTCGACGGCCGCCTGGTCCTCCAGACCGTCCACGCGGTACTTGAGTCGACCGTCGAACTCGCCGACCAGGCCGAGGTGCTCCCACCAGAAGTCGGCGCGCGCGACGAAGCCCCGGGCGTCCCGGACCGTGTGCTGCAGCCGGGGCAGAGGCGCGGCGAGCTCGATCATCCGTGCGCGGCTCAGCGACTCCCCCGCCGACTCGGACAGATGGTCGGCGAGCTCGGCGACCCGACGAGCCGCCCGGCTGCCGCGTCGGGCACCGAGCGCCGCGGCGGCCTCAACGAGCCCCTCCGCGGATGCGATCTTGGTCCGTAGAGCGTGGTCAGCCATCGCGAGCGCCGTGGCGAACGGACTCACGCGTGCCATGTCGATGACGGTCGCTGCCGCGTCGGTGACGCGGATCCCGTCGTGGTTGACCACCGGAACGTCGAGATCGCTGGCGTGCCGCACCACGCCGGGCCATGACCGGCCACCGCGAGCGGCACTGCCGGCGACGTGGACCTCGGCCGGCCACCTCCCGATCAACGGGAGGTCCCACACGACCGCAGCCGAGAAGTGGGTGAACACCGGGCCGCTCAACGAGCGGGATGCTGCTTCGACCTGGAGCCGGTACCGAGAACGCGGGGAGAGGTCCTGCCACCGCTCCGTGTCCAGGTAGGCGTCGCGCCGCACCCGGACGACCCTCGAGGCGGCGGCCGCTCTGCGCAACGTGCGCGGGTCGAGCCCGGCTGCGCGGGCGTGCGTGCTGTGCACCAACCCACGCCCGACGAGTCCCGCGATCGCGTCATCCACCACCCGCGCACGATCCCACCGCCCACGAATCCCCGTCGCCGGTCATCCACACCCACACCCACACTCGCCGCCACGAGCGCCTCGCTCCCGCCATGCCCGACCACGTCGCGAGCGCGGGCCCTACGGACCAGGCGCAGGTGACGCGCCACGCGCGCTCGGTCCGCAGCACCCGCGCTCGGTGGAGAGTCGGGGACGGGCGGGCAGGGCGGGCGGGGAGGTCAGGGGGACTGGGTGTCCGGGTGGTCGATCGTCAGGGTGCCGAGGCCGCCGCCGACGTTCACCGTGTAGTAGTCGTCGCCGCGGGGCTTCGTCGCCAGGTCCGTGCCCGCGCCGACGCCCTGCGTCTTCGTGCCGTCGATCGCCACGGTGCCGACGCCCGACGTCACGTGGGCCACCGCACCGGTGTCCTGCGGGAGGTGGACCACGAGGTCCTGCGCGCCGGCGGACTGGTCGATCGTCACGGCACCGTCGGGCTTCGGCAGCGTCAGCGTGATGAGCCGCGCTCCCCCGCTCAGGTCCAGCGCCGCGAGCCGGCCCCCGGTCAGGTTCACGTCGACCGTGTCCATGCCCTCGGTGATCGCCAGGGTCCAGACCACGTCGGGCGCGAGGCGCAGGTGGACGATGCCGCCGCGCAGCTCGAGGCGGTCACCATCGACCGTCGGCTGGTCCGCCCCGTCACTCTCCGCGCGCAGGAGGTCGTCGTCGGAGGCGTCGGCTGTCACCTGCAGCGCCTGGGCGCTGCCCGAGAGGGTCAGGGTCGCGGCATCGTCGGTTCCGCGGGCGACGGTCGCCGGCTCCTGCTGCGCCGTGCCGCCGGTGCCGTCGGCGAGCTCGTCAGCCGGACCGTCGTCGGACCACGGCCGGGTGACGACGAGCGCGATGACGACGGCCACCGCGACGCACGCGGCCACGATGATCCAGCCCGTCCGGGTGGCACGCGGGGGGCGCTGCGAACGACGGGCGGGGGCGGTGTCGATGGTCACGAGCGCCGACGGTACCCACACCGCGGACGGCCCGCACCCGATGTGAAACGTTCAAGTCGCGCGTGACCAGCGAAAAGGCCCGGGTGCCGAAGCACCCGGGCCTTCCCGGTGGATCAGTGCCCCGAGGGGCTCAGATCACTTGATGATCTTGATGACGCGGCCCGAGCCAACGGTGCGGCCACCCTCACGGATGGCGAAGCCGAGGCCCTCCTCCATCGCGATGGGCTGGATCAGCGTGACGGAGATCTCCGTGTTGTCGCCGGGCATGACCATCTCGGTGCCCTCGGGCAGCGTGATGACGCCGGTGACGTCGGTCGTACGGAAGTAGAACTGGGGGCGGTAGTTCCCGTAGAACGGGTTGTGACGGCCACCCTCGTCCTTGGCCAGGATGTAGACCTGGCCCTCGAACTCCGTGTGCGGCGTGATCGAGCCGGGCTTGACGACGACCTGGCCGCGCTCGACCTCCTCGCGCTTCGTGCCACGCAGGAGCAGACCGACGTTCTCGCCGGCCTCGGCGTAGTCGAGCAGCTTGCGGAACATCTCGACGCCGGTGACCGTGGTCTTGATCGCCTTCTCCTTGATACCGACGATCTCCACCTCCTCGTTCACCTTGAGCGAGCCACGCTCGACGCGACCGGTGACGACCGTGCCACGACCGGTGATCGTGAAGACGTCCTCGATCGGCATGAGGAACGGCTTGTCGATGTCGCGCACCGGGTCCGGCACGTTCTCGTCGACAGCGTCCAGCAGGTCCTCGACGGACTTGACCCACTGCGGGTCGCCCTCGAGCGCCTTGAGGCCCGAGACGCGCACGACGGGGACGTCGTCACCCTCGAAGCCCTGGGCGGAGAGGAGCTCGCGCACCTCCATCTCGACGAGGTCCAGGATCTCCTCGTCGTCGACCATGTCGGTCTTGTTCAGCGCGACGAGCAGGTAGGGCACGCCGACCTGACGGGCGAGCAGGACGTGCTCACGCGTCTGGGCCATCGGGCCGTCCGTCGCTGCAACCACGAGGATGGCGCCGTCCATCTGCGCCGCGCCCGTGATCATGTTCTTGATGTAGTCCGCGTGACCGGGAGCGTCGACGTGAGCGTAGTGACGCTTCTCCGTCTGGTACTCCACGTGCGCGATGTTGATGGTGATGCCGCGCTGCTTCTCCTCAGGCGCCTTGTCGATCTCGTCGAAAGGCGTGAAGGGGTTCAGGTCGGGGTACTTGTCGTGCAGCACCTTCGAGATCGCGGCGGTCAGCGTCGTCTTGCCGTGGTCGACGTGACCGATGGTCCCGATGTTGACGTGCGGCTTCGTCCGCTCGAACTTCGCCTTGCCCACTGGGTGTCCTCCTCAGGACTTGGTAGAGATTGCCCGTCTGCCGGTACCGGACGGTACCTGCCAGGCGTGCTGTCCTACGGGTCGGTTTATGTGATGGAACTACAGGGTTCGACCTGTGGGACTACTCGCCCCGGGTCTTCTTGATGATCTCCTCGGCAACATTCCGAGGAACCTCGGCGTAGCTGTCGAACTGCATCGAGTACACCGCACGGCCCTGCGTCTTGGAACGCAGGTCGCCGACGTACCCGAACATCTCAGAGAGAGGAACCTGGGCGCGAATGACCTTCACACCCGTGGCGTCCTCCATGGACTGGATCATGCCGCGGCGCGAGTTGATGTCGCCGATGACGTCACCCATGTACTCCTCAGGAGTACGGACCTCGACGGCCATGACCGGCTCGAGCAGAACCGGGTCGGCCTTGCGGACCGCTTCCTTGAGGATCATCGAGCCCGCGATCTTGAACGCCATCTCCGAGGAGTCGACGTCGTGCGCGGCACCGTCGAGCAGGATCGCCTTGACGCCCACCAGGGGGAAGCCCGCCAGGACGCCGAGCTGCATCGCGCTCTGGATACCCGCGTCGACAGACGGGATGTACTCGCGCGGGATGCGGCCACCGGTGACCTTGTTCGAGAACTCGTACAGCTCGCCCTCGGCCGGGTCCAGAGGCTCGAAGCTCATCTGCACCTTGGCGTACTGGCCCGATCCACCGGTCTGCTTCTTGTGGACGTAGTCCATCTTCTCGACCGTGCGGCGGATCGTCTCGCGGTACGCGACCTGCGGCTTGCCGACGTTGGCCTCGACCTTGAACTCGCGACGCATGCGGTCGACGAGGATGTCGAGGTGGAGCTCGCCCATGCCGCCGATGACGGTCTGGCCGGTCTCCTCGTCGTGCTTGACGCGGAAGGTCGGGTCCTCCTCGGCGAGCTTCTGGATGGCGACGGAGAGCTTCTCCTGGTCGCCCTTCGTCTTCGGCTCGATGGCCACGTCGATGACGGGCTCCGGGAAGGTCATCGACTCGAGCACCACGGGTGCCGACGGGTCGCTCAGGGTGTCACCGGTGGTGACGTCCTTGAGGCCGATGAACGCGTAGATGTGGCCGGCCGTGGCGTCCTCGACCGGGTTCTCCTTGTTGGAGTGCATCTGGAAGAGCTTCCCGATGCGCTCCTTCTTGTTCTTGGTCGAGTTGAGCACCTGCGCGCCCTGCGACACCTTGCCGGAGTAGACCCGGACGTAGGTGAGCTTGCCGAAGAACGGGTGCGACGCGACCTTGAACGCGAGGGCCGAGAACGGCTCCGTCGAGTCGGGGTGACGCTCGACCACGAGCTCGGGGTCCTTCATGTCGTGGCCCTCGACTGCCGGGACGTCCAGGGGCGTCGGCAGGTAGTCGATGACGGCGTCGAGCATGGGCTGGACGCCCTTGTTCTTGAACGCCGAGCCGCACAGGACCGGGTAGGCCTCGCTCGCGACCGTGAGCTTGCGGATGCCGGCCTTGATCTCGGCAACCGTCAGCTCCTCGCCGCCGAGGAACTTCTCGAGCAGCTCGTCGTCGGTCTCGGCGACGGCCTCGAGGAGCTCGGCACGGTACTGGTCGGCCTTCTCGACGAGGTCGGCGGGGATCTCCTCGACCTCGTACTTCTCGCCCAGGGCCGTCTCGCCGCGCCACACGAGCGCGCGCATCTCGACCAGGTCGACGACGCCGATGAAGTCGTTCTCGGCACCGATCGGCAGCTGGATGACCAGCGGCTTGGCCTTGAGGCGGTCGACGATCGTCTTGACCGTGAAGTAGAAGTCCGCGCCGAGCTTGTCCATCTTGTTGACGAAGCAGATGCGCGGGACGTCGTACTTGTCGGCCTGGCGCCAGACGGTCTCCGACTGGGGCTCGACGCCCTCCTTGCCGTCGAACACGGCGACGGCACCGTCGAGGACGCGCAGCGAGCGCTCGACCTCGACCGTGAAGTCCACGTGGCCCGGGGTGTCGATGATGTTGATCTGGTTGTTCTTCCAGTAGCAGGTCGTCGCGGCGGACGTGATCGTGATGCCGCGCTCCTGCTCCTGCTCCATCCAGTCCATCGTCGACGCACCGTCGTGCGTCTCACCAATCTTGTAGTTGACCCCGGTGTAGAACAGGATCCGCTCGGTGGTGGTGGTCTTGCCGGCATCGATGTGAGCCATGATGCCGATGTTGCGGACCTTCGTGAGGTCCGTCAGCACATCCAGTGCCACGTGAGTTGCCCCTTATCGGTTGGCGTAGGTGGTCCCGCGGGCCCGCCCGCTTGCACAGGCGGGCCGCGGCGACCGGGCTGGTGTTACCAGCGGTAGTGCGCGAAGGCCTTGTTGGACTCGGCCATCTTGTGCATGTCCTCACGACGCTTGACCGCGGCACCGAGGCCGTTGGACGCGTCGAGGATCTCGTTCATCAGACGCTCGGTCATGGTCTTCTCGCGACGAGCGCGCGAGTAGTCCGTGAGCCAGCGCAGCGCGAGGGTCGTCTGGCGAACCGGACGGACCTCGACGGGGACCTGGTAGGTCGCGCCACCGACGCGGCGCGAGCGCACCTCGAGCGAGGGGCGCACGTTGTCGAGCGCGCGCTTGAGCACGACGACCGGGTCGCCCTGCGTCTTCTCGCGCACACCCTCGAGGGCGCCGTAGACGATCGCCTCAGCGACCGACTTCTTGCCGTCGAGAAGGATCTTGTTGATGAGCTGCGTGACGACCGGGGACCCGTAGACGGGGTCGACGATCAGCGGCCGCTTCGGGGCCGGACCCTTGCGAGGCATCAGCCCACCTTCTTCGCGCCGTAGCGGCTACGCGCCTGCTTGCGGTTCTTGACACCCTGCGTGTCGAGGGCGCCGCGGACGATCTTGTAACGCACACCGGGGAGGTCCTTCACGCGGCCACCGCGGACGAGCACGATGGAGTGCTCCTGCAGGTTGTGACCGACACCCGGGATGTACGCCGTGACCTCGACCTGGCTCGAGAGGCGAACGCGCGCGACCTTGCGGAGGGCGGAGTTCGGCTTCTTCGGGGTCGTGGTGTAGACGCGGGTGCACACACCGCGTCGCTGGGGGCTGCCCTTGAGGGCAGGCGTCTTCGACTTGTTCGTCTTCGCCTGCCGGCCCTTGCGGACCAGCTGCTGGATCGTAGGCACTACGTCTCCGTCTGTTGGATGAGCTCTGGTCGACCGGATCCCGTCACCCTGGACGGCCGGCATGTTCGAGGAGTGCCGCCCGTCGCGCGGCTGCCTCGGTCTGTCTGGAGTCCCGAACCGACCCCCGCACCCGGGCGTGTCGCCCCGTTCTCCGGCACCGGCGGCCTGCCAGGTCTCCCTGGCCGAATCGACGATGCTGGTGGACGGATCTCCACCCCGGCGCACCACCCGGACGAGTCCGGTGCGAGTGCACGCACGAGGGCCCGACGGCGCGGGCACGGTGTCCAACGTTACCTGGCGCTCCGGAGGGCGTCAAAGTGGCTGACCAGCGCGACGGCCGGGCACCACCGTGGGCAGAGGACGTCCCCACGTTACGCCCCAGGCCGCCACCGCGCACCAGGGACGAAAGGCCCGAGGGGGCCCACCGCGGACGGTGGACCCCCTCGGGGAGAAGCAGACGTACGAGATCAGCGGAAGTCGCCGAAGTCGATGTCCTCGAGCGGGATCGCCTCGCCGGAGCCGAGGCCCAGGGCGGGGAAGTCGATCTCGTCGTAGCCGAAGGTCGGGTACAGCTCGGCCTTGGCCTCCTCGGTCGGCTCCACCGCGATGTTGCGGTAGCGGGGCAGGCCCGTACCGGCGGGGATGAGCTTGCCGAGGATGACGTTCTCCTTGAGACCCAGCAGCGGGTCGGACCGGCCCGACATCGCGGCCTCGGTGAGGACGCGCGTCGTCTCCTGGAAGGAGGCCGCCGACAGCCACGAGTCCGTCGCGAGCGAGGCCTTCGTGATGCCCATGAGCTCCGGACGACCCGAGGCCGGCTGGCCACCCTCGGACACGGCCTTGCGGTTCGCGTCCTCGAAGCGGCCACGCTCGGCGAGCTCGCCGGGCAGCAGGTCCGTCGTGCCCGAGTCCAGCACGGTCACGCGACGCAGCATCTGCCGCACGATGACCTCGATGTGCTTGTCGTGGATGTCCACGCCCTGCGAGCGGTAGACCTCCTGGACCTGGTCGACCAGGTGCTCCTGCGTCTTGCGCGGGCCGAGGATGCGCAGGACCTTCTTCGGGTCCACGGCACCCTGGACGAGCGACATGCCGACCGTCACACGGTCGCCCTCCTGCACGAGCAGGCGCGAGCGCTTGGTGATCGGGTAGGCCACGGGCTCGATCTCGGAGTCGTCCGGCGTGAGCAGGATGCGCCGCGAGCGGTCACCCTCCTCGATCGTGACGACGCCCGAGTACTCCGCGATGGGCGCCTCACCCTTGGGGGTGCGGGCCTCGAAGAGCTCCTGGACACGCGGCAGACCCTGCGTGATGTCGTCGGCCGACGCCACACCACCGGTGTGGAAGGTACGCATGGTCAGCTGCGTGCCGGGCTCGCCGATCGACTGGGCCGCGATGATGCCGACGGCCTCGCCGATGTCGACGAGCTTGCCGGTGGCCAGCGAGCGGCCGTAGCACTTGGCGCAGGTCCCGACGCGCGACTCGCAGGTCAGCACCGAACGCACCTTGAGCGCGTCGACACCACCCTCGAGCAGGCGGTCGAGCAGGACGTCGCCCACGTCGTCGCCGGCGTGGCCGACGATCTCGCCGTCCACCTCGACGTCGGTGGCCAGCGTGCGCGAGTAGACGCTCGTCTCGACCTTGTCGTGACGACGCAGGCCGTTCGTGCCCGCCACGCCGATCGGCATGGACAGGCCACGCTCAGTCCCGCAGTCCTCCTCGCGAACGATGACGTCCTGCGACACGTCCACCAGACGACGCGTGAGGTAGCCCGAGTCGGCGGTCCGCAGAGCGGTGTCCGCCAGACCCTTGCGGGCACCGTGCGTGGCGATGAAGTACTCGAGGACGGACAGGCCCTCGCGGTAGTTGGACTTGATCGGGCGAGGGATGATCTCGCCCTTCGGGTTCGCCACGAGGCCGCGCATACCGGCGATCTGACGGACCTGCATCCAGTTACCACGCGCACCCGAACCCACCATGCGGTACACGGTGTTGCGGTCCGGGAAGGACTTGCGCATCGCGTCGGCGACCTCCTCGGTCGCACGGGTCCAGATCTCGATGAGCTCCTGGCGGCGCTCGTCGTCGGTGATCAGGCCCTTCTCGTACTGGCCCTGCACCTTGGCGGCCCGACCCTCGTAGTCCTCGAGGATCGCGGCCTTGCCGGACGGCGTGGCCACGTCGGAGATCGCGATGGTGACACCCGAGCGGGTGGCCCAGCGGAAGCCGGCCTCCTTGAGCGCGTCGAGGGACGCCGCGACGGCGACCTTCGGGTAGCGCTCGGCGAGGTCGTTGACGATGACCGAGAGGCGCTTCTTGTCGACGACGCCGTTCTCGTACGGGTAGTCGACGGGCAGCAGCTCGTTGAAGAGCGCACGACCCAGCGTCGTCTCGTAGACCAGCGGCTCACCCTCGGACCAGCCCTCGGGCGCGTCCTCGGGTGCGAGCACCAGGTCGTCGAAGAGGATCCGGACCACGGCGTTCAGGTCCAGGCTGTGCTGGTCGAACGCCATGATCGCCTCGGACACCGAGCTGAACGTGCGGCCGGCGCCGAGGGCGTCGTTCCGGTCCGACGTCAGGTGGTACAGACCGATGATCATGTCCTGCGAGGGCATGGTCACCGGACGGCCGTCCGACGGCTTGAGGATGTTGTTGCTCGAGAGCATGAGGATGCGGGCCTCGGCCTGCGCCTCCGCGCTCAGGGGCAGGTGCACGGCCATCTGGTCACCGTCGAAGTCCGCGTTGAACGCGGCGCAGACGAGCGGGTGCAGGTGGATGGCCTTGCCCTCGACCAGCTGGGGCTCGAACGCCTGGATGCCGAGACGGTGCAGCGTGGGTGCGCGGTTGAGCAGCACCGGGTGCTCCGTGATGACCTCTTCGAGGACGTCCCAGACGACGGGGCGCGCGCGCTCCACCATCCGCTTGGCCGACTTGATGTTCTGCGCGTGGTTGAGGTCCACGAGGCGCTTCATCACGAACGGCTTGAAGAGCTCCAGGGCCATCTGCTTGGGCAGACCGCACTGGTGCAGCTTGAGCTGCGGGCCGACGACGATGACCGAACGGCCCGAGTAGTCGACGCGCTTGCCGAGCAGGTTCTGACGGAAACGCCCCTGCTTGCCCTTGAGCATGTCGGAGATCGACTTGAGCGGGCGGTTGCCCGGACCCGTCACCGGACGGCCACGGCGGCCGTTGTCGAACAGCGAGTCGACGGCCTCCTGGAGCATCCGCTTCTCGTTGTTGACGATGATCTCCGGCGCGCCCAGGTCGAGCAGGCGCTTGAGCCGGTTGTTGCGGTTGATCACGCGGCGGTACAGGTCGTTCAGGTCGGACGTCGCGAAACGGCCACCGTCGAGCTGGACCATCGGACGCAGGTCCGGCGGGATGACCGGGACGGCGTCGAGCACCATGCCGGTGGGCGAGTTGCTCGTCGTGAGGAACGCGTTGACGACCTTCAGACGCTTGAGGGCACGCGTCTTGCGCTGGCCCTTGCCCGTCTTGATGATCTCGCGCAGCGAGTCGGACTCGGCCTCGAGGTCGAAGGCCTCGAGGCGCTTCTGGATCGCCGCGGCGCCCATCGAGCCCTCGAAGTAGTTGCCGTACCGGTCCTGCAGGGCGCGGTAGAGCAGCTCGTCGCCCTCGAGGTCGGCGACCTTGAGGTTCTTGAAGCGGTCCCAGACGTTGTCGAGGCGGTCGATCTCGAGGTCCGCACGCTTGCGGATCTGCGCCATCTCGCGCTCGGCCGAGTCGCGGACCTTGCGGCGCGCGTCTGCCTTGGCACCCTCGGCCTCGAGCTCGGCCAGGTCGGCCTCGAGCTTCGTGGCGCGGGTGTTCACGTCGTTGTCGCGGCGGTCCGAGATCTCCTTGCGCTCCAGGTCGATCTCGTTCTGGAGGTTGGGGAGGTCCTCGTGCCGACCGTCGACGTCGACCCAGGTGATCATGTACGCCGCGAAGTAGATGACCTTCTCGAGGTCCTTCGGGGCGAGGTCCAGCAGGTAGCCCAGTCGCGAGGGCACACCCTTGAAGAACCAGATGTGCGTGACGGGCGCGGCGAGCTCGATGTGGCCCATGCGCTCACGACGGACCTTCGAGCGGGTCACCTCGACGCCGCAGCGCTCGCAGATGATGCCCTTGAAGCGCACGCGCTTGTACTTGCCGCAGTTGCACTCCCAGTCCCGGGTGGGACCGAAGATCTTCTCGCAGAACAGGCCATCCTTCTCCGGCTTCAGGGTCCGGTAGTTGATGGTCTCGGGCTTCTTCACCTCGCCGTGCGACCAGGCACGGATGTCGTCGGCCGAGGCAAGGCCGATACGCAGCTCGTCGAAGACGTTGACGTCGAGCAAGGGGGGTCCTACTTCCTTCGCTTGCCGGCTCGTGCCGGCGGACGGAAATGGTGCAAGGGGTGCGGGCGCCCGCCGCCCACCCGTGAGGAAGGGCGGCGGGGCTCGGCGTCAGATCTCTTCGATGCTGCTGGCGTTGGGCCGGCGCGACAGGTCGATGCCGAGCTCCTCCGCTGCGCGGTAGACCTCGTCGTCGTTGTCCTTCATGTCGATGGAGACGCCGTCCGAGGACAGCACCTCGACGTTCAGGCAGAGCGACTGCATCTCCTTGAGGAGGACCTTGAAGGACTCGGGGATGCCCGAGTCGGGGATGTTCTCCCCCTTCACGATCGCCTCGTAGACCTTGACGCGGCCGGGCACGTCGTCCGACTTGATGGTGAGCAGCTCCTGCAGGGTGTAGGCAGCGCCGTACGCCTCGAGGGCCCACACCTCCATCTCACCGAACCGCTGACCACCGAACTGCGCCTTACCACCCAGCGGCTGCTGCGTGATCATCGAGTACGGGCCGGTCGAGCGGGCGTGGATCTTGTCGTCGACCAGGTGGTGCAGCTTGAGGATGTACATGTAGCCGACCGAGACCGCCTCCGGGAACGGCTCGCCGGAGCGGCCGTCGAAGAGGAGTCCCTTGCCGTCGCCACCGACGGTGCGGACACCGTCGCGGTTCGGCAGCGTGCTCGAGAGCAGCCCGGTCAGGGCGTTCTCCTGCAGGCCGTCGAAGACCGGCGTCGCGACCGGGTTGCCCGGCCCGCTGCTCGCGGCGATGGCGGGGACGTTGTCCTTCCAGGACAGGTCGCCCTCCGTGGCCAGGGAGATGTCCCAGCCCTGCGCGGCGATCCACCCGAGGTGGACCTCCAGCACCTGGCCGACGTTCATGCGCCCGGGCACACCCATCGGGTTGAGGATGATGTCGACCGGCGTGCCGTCCGCGAGGAACGGCATGTCCTCCTGCGGCAGGATCGTCGAGATGACGCCCTTGTTGCCGTGGCGGCCGGCCAGCTTGTCGCCCGCCGTGATCTTGCGGCGCTGGGCGATGTAGACGCGGACCAGCTCGTTCACGCCGGCCGGCAGCTCGTCGCCGTCGTCGCGGCTGAACGTGCGGACCTCGATGACCGTGCCGGACTCGCCGTGGGGCACCTTGAGCGACGTGTCGCGGACCTCGCGAGCCTTCTCACCGAAGATCGCGCGGAGCAGGCGCTCCTCCGGGGTCAGCTCGGTCTCGCCCTTGGGCGTCACCTTGCCGACGAGGATGTCGCCGGCTGCGACCTCGGCGCCGATGCGGATGATGCCGCGCTCGTCCAGGTCCGCGAGGACCTCCTCGGAGACGTTCGGGATGTCCCGCGTGATCTCCTCCGGGCCGAGCTTGGTGTCGCGCGCGTCGACCTCGTGCTCCTCGATGTGGATCGAGGACAGCACGTCGTCCTGCACGAGACGCTGCGACAGGATGATCGCGTCCTCGTAGTTGTGGCCCTCCCACGACATGAACGCGACCAGGAGGTTGCGGCCGAGCGCGAGCTCGCCCTCGTCCGTGGCCGGTCCGTCGGCGAGCACCGAGCCGGGCTCGACGCGGGCGCCGGCGTCGACCAGCACGCGCTGGTTGTAGCTGGTGCCCTGGTTGGAGCGACGGAACTTCGCGACGCGGTGCGTCGTGGTGGTGGCGTCGTCGTTCGCGATCGTGATGAGCTCGGCCGACACCTCCGTGACCACACCGGGCTTGCTCGCGACGATGACGTCGCCCGCGTCGATGGCCGCGCGGCGCTCCATGCCGGTGCCGACGAACGGCGCCTCGGAACGGACCAGCGGCACCGCCTGGCGCTGCATGTTGGCACCCATGAGGGCGCGGTTTGCGTCGTCGTGCTCGAGGAACGGGATCAGGGCCGTGGCCACCGACACCATCTGGCGCGGGGAGACGTCCATGTAGTCGACGTTCTCGCCGGCGACGTACTCGATCTCGCCGCCCTTGACGCGAACCAGGACGCGGTCCTCCTCGAAGTGGCCGTTGGCCTTGAGGGGGGCGTTGGCCTGGGCGATGACGAAGCGGTCCTCGTCGTCGGCGGTGAGGTACTGGACCTCGTCGCTGACCTTGCCCTTGATGACCTTGCGGTACGGGGTCTCGACGAAGCCGAACGGGTTGATCCGCCCGTACGTCGCGAGCGAGCCGATCAGGCCGATGTTCGGGCCCTCAGGGGTCTCGATCGGGCACATGCGGCCGTAGTGCGACGGGTGGACGTCACGGACCTCCATGCCGGCGCGGTCACGGGACAGACCACCCGGGCCCAGCGCGGACAGACGACGCTTGTGCGTCAGGCCGGCGAGCGGGTTGTTCTGGTCCATGAACTGCGAGAGCTGCGACGTGCCGAAGAACTCCTTGATCGACGCCACCACGGGGCGGATGTTGATCAGGGTCTGCGGCGTGATCGCCTCGACGTCCTGCGTCGTCATGCGCTCGCGCACGACGCGCTCCATCCGGGACAGGCCCGTACGGACCTGGTTCTGGATGAGCTCGCCGACCGCGCGGATGCGACGGTTGCCGAAGTGGTCGATGTCGTCGGGCTCGACGCGGACCTCGACGGCCTCGCCGGCACGCGTGCCCGGCAGGGTCACGACGTCGGCGTGCAGCGCGGCGAGGTACTTGATCGTGGCGACGACGTCGGCCAGCGACAGCACCGAGTCGGCCAGGGGCACGTCGATGCCGAGCTTCTTGTTCAGCTTGTAGCGGCCGACCTTCGCGAGGTCGTAGCGCTTCGGGTTGAAGTAGAAGTTCTCGAGCAGTGCGCGACCGGCCTCGACCGTGGGCGGCTCGCCCGGGCGGATCTTGCGGTAGAGGTCGAGCAGCGACTCGTCCTGCGTCTGGACGTGGTCCTTCTCGAGCGTGTCGATGACCGCCGGGAACGCGCCGAACTCCTCGCGGATCTCGGCCTCGCTCATGCCGAGGGCCTTGAGCAGCACGGTCGCGTTCTGCTTGCGCTTGCGGTCGACGCGGACGCCGACGTTGTCGCGCTTGTCGATCTCGAACTCGAGCCAGGCGCCGCGGCTCGGGATGACCTTGGCGGTGAGGATGTCCTTGTCGGACGTCTTGTCCGCGGTGCGCTCGAAGTAGACGCCCGGCGAGCGGACGAGCTGCGAGACGACGACGCGCTCGGTGCCGTTGATGATGAACGTGCCGCGCTCGCTCATGAGCGGGAAGTCGCCCATGAAGACCGTCTGGCTCTTGATCTCACCGGTGGTGTAGTTCACGAACTCCGCGGTGACGAACAGCGGGGCAGCGAACGTGAAGTCCTTCTCCTTGCACTCCTCGGCCGTGTACTTCGGCGGCTCGAAGCGGTGCTCGCGGAACGACAGCGACATGGTGCCGCCGAAGTCCTCGATCGGGGAGATCTCCTCGAAGATCTCCTCGAGACCGGCGGTCCCGGGAACGTCCTGGCGGCCGGCCTCGAGAGCGGCGGCCACGCGGGCCTGCCAGCGCTCGTTGCCGAGCAGCCAGTCGAAGCTCTCGGTCTGCAGACCGAGGAGGTCGGGAACCTCGAGGGGCTCGTGGATCTTGGCGAAGGAGATGCGACGTGATGCGGTGCGGTTCGCAACGGCGTCGGCGGACGGAGCAGAAGGGGTGCGCGAGGCAGCCAAGAGGGGTCCTTCCCTGCAGTTCGTTTGCACGCAGCGCGGGATCCCGGCGGATCACGACCCCCCGGCCTCGCAGCACTCCACGTCGCGCACGTACGACGTGTGAGGGCTCGGGTTATACGGGATCGCGGGCACAGGCCAGCGCAAAGCGCTAGCATACGCAGCCCGTAGGGGAAAGTCCACCCGGCACGGACGGCCGCCAGCGACCCGGGCGTCACCGCCCTTGGACGACTCCCTCGTCGTCGGTCGCCATGGTGACACACGCCACCCCTCCGGCGAAACTCCGCCCCGCCGCGCGCGTTGCCCCCCGCGCTCGGTCCGCCCCGCGCGTCGCCACCCGCCCCCGCTCGCCGAGGGCGCCTCGCACCCGCACCACGACGCGAGCGCGGGTGCTACGGCGCGAGCGCGGGTGGCACGCCACCCGCGCTCGGTCCGCACGACCCGCGCTCGGCATAAGTGCCAGCGCGAGGTGGTCCTCGCCGGACCCGGAGGACGACGTGCACCATCCACGCCGTCCTCTGCCGCCCGAGCAGGTGGCCGTTGCCGACCGGAGCGGCGGCCGCGCCGAGCGCGGGTGTCGCGGCGCGAGCGCGGGTGGCGCGCCATACGCGCTCCGTCCGCAGTACCCGCGCTCGGCGAAGCGGAGAGCGTGCAGGGCGGGCGAGCGGGGCTGGAGCGGGAGTGCAGGTGGTGGCGCGAGGCGGTCCTCGCGGGAGCCCGGGAGCGGGCGTGCCGCCCGCTGCCGTCGGGCCGTCGCCCGCTGCAGCCCAGGCGACGGGCCACGCCGAGCGCGGGTGTCGCGGCGCGAGCGCGGGTGGCGCGCCATACGCGCTCGGTCCGCACTACCCGCGCTCG
>NZ_QWKP01000206.1 GCF_003470205.1 Cellulomonas rhizosphaerae | reverse complement strand
ACCTCGCCGGACGTGGCCGCGCGGTACGTGAAGCGCACGGCCTGGCGCGACTGCACCGCGTCGACCAGCGGCGCGAACGCTCCCCCACCGTCGCGCACGCGCGGCGTCAGGCCGGCCACGAGGTCGGTCGACCCGGGCGCCTGGCCGACTGCGCGGAGCTTGGTCAGGGCCCGCGTCGAGTCGGCCCGCAACGAGCGGTCCTGCCACAGCTCGGCCGCCATCGTGAGCACGCCGAGCTCGGCGGCCGTGAGGTCGATCGGCGCGAGCGCGTAGGTGTCGAGGTCGATCCGGTAGCCGAAGTCGTCGCCGTGGCTGGCATCCGTGACGGTGAGGACAGGCACGCCGAGCTCGCGCAGCGTGTCCTTGTCGCGCTCGAACATCCGCTCGAAGGCGTCGTCGGACGGGGCGTCGCCGTACCCGGCGACGGTCGTGCGCACCTGCTCCTTCGTCATCCGGCCCGGCGTGTTGACCAGGGCGATGACGAGGTTGAGCAGGCGCTCGGCTGCGGCGGGTGTGGTGGCCATCGGGGACCACCGTAGTGGCCGGTAGCGTGGAGCGGTGATCACGTGGCGTGCGGGTGTCGTCGAGTCGGTGGGGCCCACGTGGCCCGGAGCGAGCGAGCTGCGCGTCGCGCTCGACGAGCCGTGGGCGGACCCGTCGCTGCCGGCTCGGGTCAAGGCCCTCGCCTACCCCGAGCTCGTCGGCACCCTCGCGGTGGGCGACCGCGTGCTGCTCAACGTCTCCGCGCTGGCCCGCGGGCTCGGCACCGGCGGCTACGCGCTCGTCGTCGCGCCCGACGGCAGGCTCCCGGGCGACGGGCCCGCCGGCCCGGGGCACCTCGTGAAGGCGCGGTACACGCCGCTGCAGACGATGGTCCTGGGCGTCGACGACCAGGAGTCGGAGTTCCACGAGGTGCTGCGCGACGCCGACGACCTGCGCGGCATGCCCGTCGTCGTCGCGGACCTGCACTCGGCGCTGCCCGCGATCCTCGCGGGCGTCCGGCACGCGGCGTCACGACCCCTGCGCGTCGCCTACGTCATGACGGACGGCGGCGCGCTGCCCGCGTGGTTCTCGCGCGCGGTCGCGGGCCTGCGCGAGGCGGGGTGGATCGAGTCCTGCATCACGACGGGCCAGGCGTTCGGCGGCGACCTCGAAGCCGTGACGGTCCACACCGGTCTGCTGGCCGCCAAGCACGTCGTCGGCGCCGACCTCGCGATCGTCGCGCAGGGTCCGGGCAACCTCGGGACGGGGACGCAGTTCGGCTTCTCCGGGGTCGCCGCCGGCGAGGCCGTCAACGCGGCGGTCGTGCTGCGCGGCCGGCCCGTCGCCTCGCTCCGGGTCTCGGGGGCCGACGAGCGCGAGCGCCACCTCGGCGTCTCGCACCACTCGCTGACCGCGTACGGCCGCGTCGCGATGCGGCCCGCCGACGTCCCCGTGCCCGTGTTCGACGGCGAGCTCTCCCGGCTCAACGAGCTCGTCGCGGACCAGGTCTCCTACCTGCAGGTGATGCACCGGCTGTTCGACGTACCCGCGGGCGCCGAGCTGCGCGCCGCGCTCGCGGCCACCCCGGTGCGGCTCTCGACCATGGGCCGCGGCCTGGACCAGGACCCGGCCTCGTTCCTGGCGGCCGCGGTCGCGGGTGTGCACGCCGCGTCGCTGCTGGGGTGAGGGTCAGTCGTTCCGCTGCGTGGACGTGTGCGCGGCGACGAGCGTCGCCATCCGCCGGGCCTCGGCGTCCGCGCGCTCGCCGTCGGCGCGCTGCACGCCCATGACCGCGAGCGTGTCGCCGTCGGCCAGGTCGAGCTGGACCCACGGGCGGCCCGACCCGAAGCGCACCGAGACGACCTCGGCCCACTCCAGGCGCGTCGTGATCATGAGGTTGCGCACGACGAGGCCGTCGGCCGACGGGATCGCCGCCACCGAGAACTGACGCCAGCAGAACCACACGATGAGCAGGCACAGGAGCGCGAAGCCGATCTGGTCCGCCGGGCCGAGCTCGGGGATGGAGACCATGACGACGACGGTGCCGACGACCACGACGACTGCCATGACTGCCGTGACGATCCGAGCCAGCCGGGGACGGAACGGGGCGTGCAGCTGGTCCAAGGTCAGAGCCGGCACGCGTGGATCGACGTGACCAGGATCGCCCGCGCGCCCACGTCGTACAGCGCGTCCATGACGCGGTTGGTCTCCTCGCGGCGGACCATGGCGCGCACCGCGGACCAGTCGCCGTTGTGCAGCGGGCTGACCGTGGGCGACTCGAGGCCGGGCGTGATCGCGACGGCCTGCTCGACGAGGCTCGACGGCACGTCGTAGTCCATGAGCACGTACTGCTGCGCGGTGAGCACGCCCTGCAGCCGGCGCGTCAGGACGTCGAGCCCCGCGGGGGCCTCGACGTCGGACCGGCGGACCAGGACGGCCTCGGAGCGCAGGATCGGCTCGCCGAAGATCTCGAGCCCCGCGGCGCGCAGGGTCGTGCCGGTCTCGACGACGTCCGCGATCACGTCGGCCACGCCGAGGCGGATCGCCGTCTCCACGGCACCGTCGAGGCGGACGACGCCAGCGGGCGTGACGCCGCGCTCGCGGAGGTACGCGGTCACGAGCACCGGGTAGCTGGTCGCGACGCGCCGACCGTGGATCTCCTCGACGGTCGAGAGGCCGCCGGAGGTCGCCGCGAACCGGAAGGTGGACCGCGCGAAGCCGAGCGGCAGGTGCGCGACGGCGTCGGACTCCGAGTCGAGCATCAGGTCGCGGCCGGTGATGCCGACGTCGACGGTGCCCGCACCGACGTACACCGCGATGTCACGCGGGCGCAGGAAGAAGAACTCGACGTCGTTGTCCGGGTCGGGCAGGACCAGCTCGCGGGAGTCGCGACGCTGGCGGTAGCCGGCCTCCTTGAGGATGGCGGCGGCGGGCTCGGACAGGGAGCCCTTGTTGGGGACGGCAATCCTCAGCACGAGGCGAGGTCCTTTCTCACAGGTGGGTGTAGACGCTCTCGAGGGTCAGGCCGCGCGCGATCATGAGGACCTGCAGGTGGTAGAGGAGCTGCGAGATCTCCTCCGCCGTCCGCTCGTCGCCCTCGTGCTCGGCGGCCATCCACACCTCGGCGGCCTCCTCGACGATCTTCTTGCCGATGGCATGGACGCCCGCGTCCAGCTCCGCGACGGTTCCCGATCCCTCGGGACGGGTCGCTGCCTTCTCGGTGAGCTCGGCGAACAGGGAGTCGAAGGTCTTCACTCGGCCAACAGTAGGGGCTGCTCAGGCAGCGGCCGTCCGGCGTCCGACTGCCGGTCGCGCTGCCGCAGCCAGACCACGAAGCCCCAGACGACCACACCGGCGTAGACGATGTAGAGGATCGCCGACGGGTAGTACCCGGCCTTGAACAGCAGCGGGACCCCGACGGCGTCCACGGCGATCCAGATGAGCCAGAACTCGATCCAGCCGCGCGCCATGCCGTACGTCGCCAGGAACGAGCCGGTGAAGATCCAGGCGTCCGCCCACGGGCCGTACGAGTCGAGCGCGCGGAAGATCTGCGCGAACACGACGGTGCCGACGACGGCGACGGTGCCGATGAGGATCCACCCGTTGCGCCCGGCCCAGCGCGGGACCACGGCTACGGCGTGCTCGTCGCCGTGCGCGCGGCCCTCGTCCCGGGCCTGCCGCCAGCGCACCCAGCCGTAGACCGAGACGATGATGAAGAACACCTGCCGGCCCGCCTGGCCGTACAGGTCGCGGTTCTGCGGGGTGTCGAACACGCTGCCGAGGAACACGGTGAACAGCAGCACGTTGCCGACGATGCCGACGGGCCACGCCCACACACGCCGGCGCATGCCCCCGACGGCCGAGGCCAGCCCGAAGCCGTTGCCGACGATCTCGCGCCAGGCGATGTCGTGGCCGGCGATCGTCAGGGTCGCGTTGAAGAGGTCGACGAACACCTAGAGCTCCCGCAGTGCCACGACCGTCGCGACCGCGGCCTCGGCCGCCTCCGCGCCCTTGTCCTCGTGCGAGCCCGGCAGGCCCGCTCGGTCGAGCGCCTGTGCGTCGTCGTCGCAGGTCAGGACGCCGAAGCCGACGGGCACGCCGGTCTGCACCGCGACGTCGGTCAGGCCGAGCGTCGCCGCCTGGCAGACGTACTCGAAGTGCGGTGTCCCGCCGCGGATGACGACGCCGAGCGCGACGACCGCGTCCGCGCCGGCCGCGGCCGCGGCACGGGCCGCGACGGGCAGCTCGAACGTGCCCGGCACGCGGATCTCGGTCACGTCGGTGACGTTCGCGGCCGCCAGCGCGCGGCGGGTGCCCGCGAGCAGCCCGTCCATCACGACGGTGTGCCAGCTCGCCGCGACGACGACGACCTTCAGGCCGCTCCCGTCGACGTGCAGGGTCGGTGCTCCGGCGCCGCTCATGCCAGGTCCTCCAGGTTCTCGAACGCGTGGTCGCTCGTGTCGGTGCCGGGTGCGGCGGGGGCCGCGCGGGTCGGCATGACGGGGATGGGTTCGCGCGCGTCGAGGTCGAGCACGTGGCCCATCGACGTCGCCTTGGTACGCAGGTAGGCCTCGTTGTGCGGCGTGCGGCCGACGAGCAGCCCGTGCACATCGCTCACCTCGATGCCGTGGGCCCGCAGGCCCGCGACCTTGGCCGGGTTGTTGGTCAGCAGGCTCAGGCTCGTGACGCCGAGGTCGACGAGGATCGCCGCGGCCGCGCCGTACTCGCGCCGGTCGGCGGGCCAGCCGAGGTCGAGGTTGGCCTCGACCGTGTCGCGGCCCTCGTCCTGCAGCGCGTACGCGGCGACCTTCGCGAGCAGGCCGATGCCCCGACCCTCGTGCCCGCGCAGGTAGACGACCGCGCCGCCCTGCTCGGACGCGAGCTGGAGCGCCGCGTCGAGCTGCGGTCCGCAGTCGCAGCGCGCCGAGCCGAACGCGTCGCCCGTGAGGCACTCGGAGTGCACGCGGACCACGGGGTGGTCCGAGAGCCCGCCGGTGGGGACCAGGGCGACGTGCTCGTCGCCCGTGCGCAGGTCGCGGTACCCGTGGATGCGGAAGTCGCCGTGCTTGGTGGGCAGGTAGGCGGTGTGCGTCGCGTGCACGCGCTGGTGGGCGACCGGCGCCTCGGTGACGACCTCGTCGTCGTGCTCGCGCCGCCACGCGACCAGGTCCTCGATGGTGATCAGGACGAGGCCCTCGTCGGCCGCGAGCTGGGCCGCGGCGGGCAGGCGGGTCATCGTGCCGTCGTCGTTCACGAGCTCGGCGATCGCGCCCACGGGCTCGAGCCCCGCCAGGCGGCACAGGTCCACGGCGGCCTCGGTGTGGCCCGCGCGGTGCAGCACTCCCCCGGGCACGGCACGCAGCGGGAGCACGTGGCCCGGGCGGATGAGGTCGCCGCGGCCCGAGGCCGGGTCGGCCAGGACGTGCAGCGTGCGCGCGCGGTCCGAGGCGGAGATGCCCGTGGTCACGCCCGTGGCCGCGTCGACCGTGACGGTGTAGGCCGTGCGGCGCGGGTCCTGGCTCTTCGGCACCATGAGCGGCAGGTCGAGCGCGTCGGCCCTGGCTGCGGTCATCGGCGCGCACAGGTAGCCCGACGAGTGCCGGATGGTCCAGGCGATCCACTCGGGCGTCGCGGACTGCGCGGCGAGGATGACGTCGGCCTCGTTCTCGCGGTCGGGCGAGTCGGCGACCAGCACCGGCCGGCCCTGGCGCAGCGCCTCGAGCGCCTGCTCGATCGTGCCGGTCGTCATCGCTGTGCTCGTTCCTGCAGGGCCCCGCTGGTTTCCAGCAGGCGCTCGGTGTACTTGGCCAGGACGTCGACCTCGAGGTTGACCCGGTCTCCGGGGCCCAGCGTGCCGAGCGTGGTCGCCTCGAGCGTCGTCGGGATGAGCGAGACGCCGAACGCCTCGTCGGACACGTGCGTGACGGTCAGCGAGATGCCCGACACGGCGATCGAGCCCTTCTCCGCGACGTAGCGCGCCAGCTCGGGCTCGATGGCGATCTCGACCTCGTCCCAGCGCGGGCCGGGCGTGCGGTGCAGGATCGCGCCCACGCCGTCGACGTGGCCCTGGACCACGTGCCCGCCGTACCGGCCACCGACGGCCAGCGCGCGCTCGAGGTTGACCGGGCTGCCCGCCGCGAGGTCGCCGAGCGCAGTGCGCCGCAGGGACTCGGGCATGACGTCGGCGCCGAACGTGCCGTCGCCGGGCAGGTCGGTCACTGTGAGGCAGACGCCCGAGACCGCGATCGAGTCGCCGAGGTGCGCGTCGCTCGTGACGAGCGGGCCGCGCACGACGAGGCGTGCGTCGCCGTCGCCGTGCTCGATGCGCACGACGGACCCCACTTCTTCGATGATGCCGGTGAACATCAGGACTCCTGTGCTTCTGGACTGGCTTCTGGACTGGCTTCGGGGATGGCTGCTGGGGTGGCCACGACGAGGACGTCGGGGCCGAGGGGCACGACGGATCGGGTCACGAGGCGCAGGGCGCCGTCGATCGAGGTGATGCCGAGGTCGTCGACCGCGGGGCGGCCCGCGCCGAGCAGGACGGGCGCGAGGTAGGCGTGCACCTCGTCGACGAGCCCGGCCCGCAGGAACGCGGCGGCGAGCGTGGGGCCGCCCTCGACGAGCACGTGCCGGACGCCACGCCGCCCGAGCTCGGCGAGCACCTCGTGCGGGTCGTGGCTACGGACCTGGACCAGGTCGCCGCCCGGCCCGCGCAGAGCGGCGTCGGCGGGCAGGTCGCGGAGCCCGACGACGACGCGCAGCGGCTGGTGGCCGTGCAGCGAGCCGTCGGCAGTGCGCGCGGTCAGGCTCGGGTCGTCGGCCAGTGCCGTGCCCGTCCCGACCGCGATCGCGTCGACCTCGGCGCGCAGGTCGTGCGCGTGCTGCCGGGCGACCTCGCCGGTGATCCAGCGGCTCGACCCGTCGGCTGCGGCGATGCGCCCGTCGAGCGTGCTCGCGAGCTTGAGCGTGACGAACGGGCGGTCGCGCTCGACGGCGTGCACCCAGGTGCCCAGCACCTGCCGGCCCTCGTCGACCAGCACCCCGGCCAGCACGTCGATGCCCTCGGCGCGCAGGCGTGCCGCTCCGCCGGCGGCCAGCGGGTTGGGGTCCTCGACCGAGACGACGACGCGGCGCACCCGCGCGGCGATGAGCGCCTCGCTGCACGGGCCGGTGCGGCCCGTGTGGTTGCAGGGCTCGAGCGTGACGACGGCGGTCGCGCCGCGCGTGTCGTTGCCGAGCGCGGCGGCGTCCGCGAGGGCGGCAACCTCGGCGTGCGGGGTGCCCGCGCCGCGGTGCCAGCCCTCGCCGATCGTCGTGCCGTCGGGCGTCAGCAGGACGCAGCCCACGCGCGGGTTGGCGTCCATCGCGGGACCGCGGCGCGCGAGCTCGAAGGCCCGGCGCAGCGCGGCGGTCTCGACGGGGCTCGCGGAGTCGACACGCGTGCTCGTCGTGCTGGTCATCATCCACCTCCCGGACAGCCTGGCGGCTCCGGGGTAGGCGCAGCCGGAACGGTCCGGCCAGCCACGGCGCGCGGGGTTGCCGCGCGTCGCCACGTACTTCTCCCATCCGGACTTTCACCGTCGGTCCTGGAGTTCCACCAGGTCAACCACGCCGTCTCGAGAGACGACGCGGGTCGCGGACTGTCACCGCCGGCTCGGAATTACACCGACCCCGGAGCACGTGTTGCTCTTGCGCCAACGATCTTGCCACACGGCGCATTCCCGCTGGTGACGGGTCTCGGCCGTCTCAGGATCCGGGCGTCAGGATGTGGCGAGGGCCCGCAGCGCGTCGATCTCCGCCGCGGGGTCGTCCGCGCCGTAGACCGCCGAGCCCGCCACGAACACGTTCGCCCCGGCCGCGGCGATCCGCGCGATGGTCCCGCGTGCGACACCGCCGTCCACCTGGATCCACGTGGCGGCACCCGTCTCGTCGATCGCGGCGCGTGCGCGGCGGATCTTGGGCAGGGTGCCCTCGATGAACGACTGGCCGCCGAACCCGGGCTCGACCGTCATCACCAGGATCATGTCGATCTCGTCGAGCAGGTCGAGCAGCGGCTCGACGGGCGTCGCGGGTCGCAGCGCCACGCCGACGCGCGCTCCCCCGGCGCGCAGCTCGCGTGCGAGCCGCACGGGCGCCTGCGCGGCCTCGAGGTGGAAGGTCACCGACGCCGCACCCGCCTCGGCGTACGCCGGGGCCCAGCGGTCCGCGTCCTCGATCATCAGGTGCAGGTCGAGCGGCACGGGCGAGACCTCCGCGAGCCGCGTGACGACCGGCACGCCGAGCGTCAGGTTGGGCACGAAGTGGTTGTCCATGACGTCCACGTGCGCGTAGTCGGCGTTCGCGATGCGGCCGAGGTCACGCTCGAGGTTGGCGAAGTCGGCGGACAGGATGCTCGGGTTGATCAGCGCAGGCACGCATCCCAGCCTAGCCGGGGGCCGTCAGGACGTCCGGCGCAGCAGGGTCAGGTGCATCGCGTCGGTGCCGTGCACGTGGGGCCACAGCTGGACGTCGGTGCGGTTGCCCGGCAGGTCGACGGGCTGCGGCGCGATGCCCGTCACGACCGCGCGTGCGTCGATGGGCTCGACGCCGATGCCCGCCTTCGCGGCTGCCCGCAGCGCGTCCTTGACGACCAGCTGGGTCTCGGCGAGGTGCGGCGAGCAGGTCACGTAGGCGACGACGCCACCCGGGCGGACGGCTGCCAGCGCGGACCCGAGCAGCTCGCGCTGCAGGCCGGAGAGGGCTGCGAGGTCGGTGGGGTGCCGCCGCCAGCGCGACTCGGGCCGCCGCCGCAGCGCACCGAGGCCGGTGCACGGCGCGTCGACCATCACGCGGTCGTAGGCCCCGGGCTCGTCGGTGCCGACGCGGCGGCCGTCGCCCGTGCGGACGTCCTCGATCGCGTCGGCCGGCAGCGCGCGCAGCGCCTGCTCGACGAGGCGGGTGCGGTGCGGCTGGACCTCGTTGGCGACCAGCCGGCCGCCGCGCTCGTCGACCAGCGCCGCGAGCAGTGCGGCCTTGCCCCCGGGGCCTGCGCACAGGTCGAGCCAGCGCTCGTCGGGGCCGTCCATCGGTGCGGCGGCCAGGGCGAGCGCGACGAGCTGGCTGCCCTCGTCCTGCACGCCGGCGCGTCCGTCGCGGATCGCGCCGACGGCCGCGGGGTCGCCGCCGTCGAGGATGTGCGCCGTGGGCGCGACGACGCCGGGGGTACCGCCGAGCTCGTCGTCGTCGACGAGGCCGGGACGCGCGACGAGCGTCACGCGCGGCGCGGCGTTGTCGGCCACGAGCAGCGCCTCGAGCTCGTCGGCCGAGCGTCCGTTGCCCACGAGCGACTCGCGCAGGCCGCGGACGACCCACTCCGGGTGGCTCTCGACGACGGCGAGGCGGGCGATCGGGTCGTCCTCGCTCGGGTCGGCTCCGTCGCCGATGACCGTGAGCCACTCGTCGAGCGTGGACCGCCCGACGGCGCGCAGCACCGCGTTGACGAACTGCGCCGCGCCGGCGCCGGCGCGCTGCCGGGCCAGGCCGACCGTCTCGGAGACCGCGGCGTGCGGCGGGACGCGCATGCCGAGCAGCTGGTGGCTGCCGAGCCGCAGCAGGTCGAGGACCGGCGGGTCGATCCTGTCGAGCGCGCGGCCCGCGGCCTGCTCGATGATCGCGTCGTAGCGGCCCCGCAGGCGCAGGGTGCCGTAGGCGAGCTCGGTCGCGAACCCGGCGTCGCGGCCGCGGATGGCCCGCTCGCGCAGCAGGGGCGGCAGGACGAGGTTGGCGTACGAGTCGGACTCCGCGACGGCGCGCAGCACGTCGAACGCGACCGTGCGGGCCGGGTCGGTGCCGCGGCGGCGCTCGCCGGGCGCCTGCGTGCTGCGCTCGGTGCGGCCCTCGGCGCGTGCGGCTCCGCGCTGACGACCCTCGGGGTTCCGGCGGTCGTCGGCGGAGAAGCGGTCGTCGCTCATGCGCCCAGCACCAGCCCGTCGGTCAGCGGTTCGCCACTCGGGAGCCGGGCGCCGCGCGCCCAGTCCGCGGCGTCCATCGCGCGCTTGCCTGCCGGAGTGACCTGGCCGAGGCGGACGGCCTGGGTCGCGGTCCCGACGAGCACGTCCTTGCGCCCGACGTGGATCGTCCCGGCGGGCAGGGTCTCGGTGGTCAGCGTGACCGGGCCGAGCCCGAGCCGCGCGCCGTCCGGGGTCGTGGTCCACGCGCCCGGGGCAGGCGTGCACGCGCGGATGCGGCGGTCGACCGCGTACGCGGGGTGCTCCCAGCGCACGCGCGCGTCCTCGACCTCGAGCTTGGGGGCGTGGCTCACACCGTCGGTCGACTGCTCGATCGGGCTGAGGATGCCGTCCTCGAGCGCGTCGAGCGTGCGGACCAGCAGCCCGGCGCCCACGTCGGACAGGCGGCCGAGCAGGTCGCCGGACGTGTCGCGCGCGCGGATCGTCTCGGTGAGCGTGCCGAAGACCGGGCCGGTGTCGAGGCCCTTCTCGATGCGGAACGTGGTCGCGCCGGTGACCTCGTCGCCCGCGAGGATCGAGCGCTGGACCGGTGCCGCGCCGCGCCAGGCGGGCAGGACCGAGAAGTGCAGGTTGATCCAGCCGTACGTGGGCACGTCGAGCAGCGCGGGCGGGACGAGCGCGCCGTAGGCGACGACGGGGGCCGCGTCGACGGTCAGCGCGGCGATCTGGGCGACGGTCTTCTCGTCGCGCAGGGTCGCGGGGGTCAGCACCTCGATCCCGGCCTCGAGCGCGCGCTCCTTGATCGGACTCGGAGTGAGGGTCCGGCCGCGCCCGGTGCGGGCGTCGGGGCGGGTCAGCACCGCGACCACCTCGTGCCGGGAGGCGAGGAGCGCCTCGAGCGACGGCACCGCTGCCGTGGGGGTACCGGCGAAGAGCAGACGCATGGCCCCGATCCTAGGCGGGTGGGCGTCCGCCGCCGGCCAGCTGGTGAGCGCGCTGGTGCGACACACCGAGCACCGCGCCGATGTCCCGCAACGAAACGTCCTGCGCGACGAGCGCGCGGACGAGCCTTCGAGACCTCTCCGAGGCAACCCGCTCGAGCTCGGCAGCCTGTTCGCGATCGGCATGGATGGCGGCGAGGTCAGCCTCGACGTCCACGTCACCCACGCGCTTCACGTGGACGTCGATCACGACACCGTCCAGAGGGACATTCGTCGTCACGGCAACGAGTTCTCGCGCCATCTCCTCGACGTCAGACAGACGACGTGCCTGGGTGACGCCGTCGACGCTCGGCACGGTGACCGTCCACCATCGCCCGTCGCGCGTAGCCATCGCGATGTGATGCGTAGTCATCGGACCTCCTTCAAAGCCTTGAGGACATTCCGGTAGACGCCAGGACTGATCGTGCGGTGACCGTCGGGCACAGTCACGGCGATACCGCTCGGGTGCTGCCACCGCGTGTGTGACCCGACCGTTCGGAGTGGTTCGAACCCGGCATCACGCAGCTTCCGACGCACCGCTCGCGTCGGCTGTTCTGCGATCATCAAAACAGTCTAGGCGGGCTAGGCGCATTTTGTCTAGACATGGTCGACTTAAGGTGTCGCGGAGGACTAGACACCGCGCGGTGCGATCGGGACGCCGCGCGCGACGAGCTGCGCGCGCAGCTCGTCGGCCGTGGTGAACAGCACGGCGTCGAGCCCCGCCACCGACGCCGCCGCGATGTTCGGGGGCGAGTCGTCGGTGAACAGGGTGCGCTCGGGGTCGAGGCCGTAGCGCTCGATCAGGAGCGCGTAGATCCGCGGGTCGGGCTTGGAGAGCAGCTCGCGGCCCGAGACGACGACGCCCTCGAGCAGCCCGATCGCCGGTGCGGCCGGCTCGGCGAGGTGGAACGTCTCCGCCGACCAGTTGCTCAGCCCGAGCAGCCGCACCCCCGCCGCGGCGAGGTCCTCGACGAGCTCCGCCGTTCCCGGCACGGGACCGAGCAGCGAGTCGGCGAAGTGCTCGACGAACAGGTCCATCGCGAGCAGGTGCTCCGGGGCGGTCTGCTCGAGCTCCAGGCGTGCCTCGGCCCACGGGCGGCCGGCGTCCTGCTGGAGGTTGAACGTGCGGAAGTCGAACTCGTGCAGGAACGCGTCGACGGCCGGCTGCGGGAGCCGTCCGACGAACGGCCCGCTCGGGTCCCAGCGCACGAGGACGTCGCCGAGGTCGAACACGACGGTGGTGATCATCGGGCTATCATCCGAGGTCCGTCGGGTCGAGCTGGGCGCGGACCGTGCCGCCCTCGCGGCGCGCGCTGCGCACCGACATCGACGCGGCGACCGCGCGGGCCAGGGCTGCGCCCGACGAGCGCGGGACGCGCAGGACCGCGCGCACGTCACCCTCGAGCGAGCCGGCGGGCGCGGACTGGTCGACCGGCACGGGCCCGAGCACGTCGATGCCCGGCACGTCGATGCGCCGCACGACGGCCAGCACCGCGTCACGCCGGCCGACGAGCGCGGCCATGCGCACCGACGGCGGCAGCGCGAGCTCGGCACGCTCGGCCAGCTCGCGCGAGGCCAGGCCGTTCGGGTCCCACCGGACCAGGGCCTGGGTCGCCCGCTCCTCGGCGTCGCCGACGAGCAGCACGCTGCCGCCGTCGCTCGCCGGGCGGACGAGCGCCGCGGCCGTCAGCCAGCGGCGCAGCGCGTCCGGTAGCAGTCCCAGCGCCGAGCCCGCGGTGCTCACCGCCGCGTCGAGCAGCACCGCGGCGGCGTACCCGCCGGGTGCGACCGGCTCGGCGCCGGGGGTCGAGACGACCACGGCCGGGGCGTCGCGGACCGTCGCGAGGACGCCGCCCTCGGCGCGCGCGCCCGAGACGCGGACGGGCACACCGGGGAAGGCCCGGCCCAGCTCCTCCGCCGTCCGCTCCGAGCCGACGCGCACCGAGCGCAGGGTCGCTCCCCCGCACTCGTCGCAGCGCCAGTCGGTCGCCAGGCGGCCGCACCACCCGCACGTCGGCACGCCGTCGGCGCGCGACAGGCCGAGCGGCCCGTGGCACGTGCCGCATCGCGCCGACGCGCGGCAGCGGCCGCACGCGACGGCCGGGACGTAGCCCGCGCGCGGGACCTGGACGAGCACAGGCCCCTCGGCCAGGCGGTCGCGGATCGCGCGCCACGCCGGCGTCGGCAGCCGGGCCGCGGCCGCCGCTCCCTCGCGGGCGAGCTCGGTCGAGGTGAGGGCCAGGACGCGCGGCGTCAGGCGCCGGACCTCGGGCCGGTCGGCGCTCACGTCGTGCGCCCAGCCCGACTCGACGAGCGACTGGGCCTCGACCGTGCGGCCGTGCCCGCCGACGAGCAGCGCGGCGCCCTCGAGCTCGGACCGCAGGGCCAGCACCTCGCGCACGTGCGGGTAGGGCGCGCGGGGCTCGGCGTGCAGCGCGTCGCCGTCGTCCCAGCAGACGACCAGGCCGAGGTCGTGCACGGGCGCGAACGCGGAGGCCCGGGTCCCGACGACCACGTCCGCCTGCCCGCGCAGCGTCGCGAGGAAAGCGCGGTAGCGGACGGCGGGGCCGTCGTCGGCGGCGAGGCGCACCGCTCCCCCCCGGCCGCCCGCGCGACGGGCCGGGATGCCCGCGTCGACGAGGGCCGTGAGCACGCGGTCGATGTCGCGCGCGTCCGGGACGACGACGAGCGCTCCCCGGCCGCCGAGCACGCACGCGGCGACGGCCTGGGCGATCGCGTCGGGCCAGCGCAGGCCCGCAGCGCCGGGCAGCGCTGTCCACACGGCGCGCGGGGCACCGCCGCCGAGCACGTGCTGCAGGAACGCCGCCCCGCCGCGGTAGGCGGCCCAGGCGGTGGCCGCCGCCGCGGGGACGACGGTGGGGGCGTCGTCGAGCCCGTCCTCCGCCTCGACGCGCGCGTGCCGGGCGGGGATCGCCAGGCGCAGGACGTCGGTCAGCGTGCCGGCCCACCGATCGGCCACGGCCCGCGCGAGGCGGGCGACGGCCGGCGTGAGGACCGGCTCCGACGAGACCAGGCGCCGGATGGGCAAGAGCTCGCCGTCGTGCTCGGCCTCGTCGGCCCGCTCGATGACGTACGCGTCGACGTCCTGCGCGCCGAACCGGACCTTGACCCGCACCCCGGGCTGCGCGCCGTCGGCCATCGCGGCGGGCACGGCGTACTCGAAGAGCCGGTCCAGGTGCTGCGGCGGCAGGTCGATGCAGACGCGGGCGACGGGCTGCTCGGCGGCGAGCGCGACGCCGCGAGGCCGGCGGCGCGCCTTCGGAACAGGCAAGCCGTCCAGCTCCAGCTGCTCGCCCGTGGTCACAGGGACATCACACCATCTGGCACCGACGAGCCGTCAGGCGCTCGTCAGAGGGCGGACTGGAGGTCCGCGACGCGGTCGGTGCGCTCCCACGTGAAGTCGGGCAGCTCGCGGCCGAAGTGACCGTAGGCGGCCGTCGACCGGTAGATCGGGCGCAGGAGGTCCAGGTCGCGGATGATCGCGGCAGGCCGCAGGTCGAAGACCTCGCGGATCGCGGCGGTCAGGCGCTCGACCGGGACGGTCTCGGTGCCGAACGTCTCGACGTACAGGCCCACGGGGTGCGCCTTGCCGATCGCGTAGGCCACCTGGACCTCGCAGCGGCGCGCGAGACCCGCGGCGACGACGTTCTTGGCGACCCAGCGCATCGCGTACGCGGCCGAGCGGTCGACCTTCGAGGGGTCCTTGCCGGAGAACGCGCCGCCGCCGTGGCGTGCGTAGCCACCGTAGGTGTCGACGATGATCTTGCGGCCAGTCAGGCCCGCGTCGCCCTGGGGGCCGCCGACGACGAACTGGCCGGTCGGGTTCACGAACCGCTGGTAGCCCGCGGTGTCGATGTCCACCAGCGCCAGCACGGGCTCGATGACGTGCTCGCGGATCGCGGGCTCGAGCTGCGTGGCGAGGTTGATGTCGGGCTCGTGCTGCGTGGAGAGCACCACGGCGTCGAGGCGGACCGCGCGGTCGCCCTCGTAGCCGATGGTGACCTGCGTCTTGCCGTCGGGGCGCAGGCCGGCGACCTCACCGGACTTGCGGACCGCGGCGAGCCGCTCGGAGAGGCGGTGCGCCATCCAGATCGGCAGCGGCATGAGCGACGGCGTCTCGTCGCACGCGTAGCCGAACATCAGGCCCTGGTCGCCCGCGCCCTGCATGTCGAGCGGGTCCATGTCGCCCGCGTCCTCGCGCGCCTCGAGCGCCTTGTCGACACCGGCCGCGATGTCGGGCGACTGCTGGCCGATCGAGACCGAGACGCCGCAGGACTCGCCGTCGAAGCCGATGTGGGAGGACGTGTAGCCGATCGTGCGGACGACCTCACGCACGACCGCGGGGATCTCGACGTACGCCTCGGTGGTGACCTCGCCGGCGACGTGCACCAGGCCGGTCGTCACCATCGTCTCGACCGCGACCCGCGCGTGGGGGTCCTGCTCGAGGATCGCGTCGAGGATGGCGTCGGAGATCTGGTCGCAGATCTTGTCCGGATGGCCTTCCGTCACCGACTCGGACGTGAAGAGGCGCATCGCGGGGTCAGTCATGGGACGAAGGATAGTCGCGCGAGCGGCCTGCTCGGGCGTCAGACCAGCGTCCGGACCACATCCCAGACGGCGTGCGCCACGACGTCCTTGCTGCCCGCGGCCTCGGAGACGATCTCGCCCGTGCCGTCGAGGATCGTCACCGCGTTGTCCGCGGTGCCGAACCCCTGGCCGTCGCCCACCGCGTTGACCACGAGCAGGTCGGCTCCCTTGCGCCGCGCCTTGGCGCGACCGTGCTCGAGGACCGAGGCCGCGGCGTCGCCCGTCTCGGCGGCGAAGCCCACGATCACCTGGGAGTCACGGAGGCGGTCGTGGCCCAGCTCGGCCAGGATGTCGACCGTCTCGACGAGCTCGATGGTCGGCGGGGCACCCGTCTTCTTGAGCTTGGTCCCGGCGGGGTTGACCGGCCGGTAGTCGGCCACGGCCGCGGCCATCACCACGACGTCGGCGACCTTGGCGGCCGCGCGCACCGCCTCGCGCAGCTCGGCGGCCGTGCCGACCGTGACGAGCTCCACACCGGCCGGTGCCGGCACGGACAGGTTGGCGCCGACGAGCGTGACCTGCGCGCCGCGTGCGGCGGCGGCCGCCGCGAGGGCCACGCCCTGGCGGCCCGACGAGCGGTTGCCGAGGAACCGGACAGGATCGAGCGGCTCGCGGGTGCCACCCGCGGAGACGACCACGTGCCGCCCGGCCAGGTCACCCGTGGCGACCAGCGCGAGGGCCGCTGCGGCGATCTCGTCGGGCTCCGGCAGCCGACCCGGGCCAGTGTCCGTGCCGGTCAGGCGACCGGAGGCGGGATCGAGCACGTGGATGCCGCGCTCGCGCAGCGTCGCGACGTTGGCCACGGTCGCGGGGTGCTCCCACATCTCGGTGTGCATGGCCGGAGCAAGGAGCACGGGCGCGCGCGTCACGAGCAGGGTCGCGGTCAGCAGGTCGTCGGCGCGGCCCGTCGCGGCCCGCGCGAGCAGGTCCGCGGTGGCGGGGGCGACGACCACGAGGTCGGCGTGCTGGCCGATGGCCACGTGCGCGACCTGGTCGACGTCCTCGAACACGTCGGTCGTGACCGGCTGGCCCGACAGGGCCTCCCACGTGGGGCGGCCGACGAACTCGAGCGCCGCACGAGTGGGCACGACGCGCACGTCGTGTCCCGCCTCGCGCAGCAGGCGCAGCAGCAGGACGGCCTTGTAGGCGGCGATCCCGCCGGAGACGCCGAGGACGATCCGCATGGTGTGCGCCTGCCTCTGAGGTCTTACTCCTCCGTGGCCTGCGAGGTCAGCAGGCCCTTGTCGATCTCGCGCATCGCGATCGACAGCGGCTTCTCCTGCGGACGGGTCTCGACCAGCGGGCCGACGTACTCGAGCAGGCCCTCGTTGAGCTGCGAGTAGTACGCGTTGATCTGGCGCGCACGCTTGGCCGAGTAGAGCACCAGGGAGTACTTGGAGTCGGCACGCTCGAGCAGCTGGTCGATGGGCGGGTCGGTGATGCCGATGGGGGCTGCGACGGTTCCGGACACGGTGGGACTCCCGAAAGTTGGGGGGTGGCTTGGAGAACTGCCAGCGATTCTACCTGCTGGCGATGCCCATGATCGAAATGAGCTCGTCCGTGGCGCGGTGGACGTCGTCGTTGACGACGACGTGGTCGAACTCCGACTCCGCCGCGAGCTCGACGCGGGCGGTGGTCAGCCGGCGCTCACGCTCCTCGGCGTCCTCGGTGCCGCGGCCGACGAGCCGGCGCTCGAGCTCGGCGAAGGACGGCGGCGCGAGGAAGACGAACCGCGCGTCGGGCATCGACGCACGCACCTGGCGCGCGCCCTGCAGGTCGATCTCGAGCAGCGCGGGCTCCCCCGCTGCCAGGCGGGCCTCGACCGGGCCGCGCGGCGTGCCGTACCGGTTGCGGCCGTGCACCACGGCCCACTCGAGCAGGTCACCGGCGGCGACCATGCGGTCGAACTCGTCGGCGCTGACGAAGTGGTAGTGGACGCCGTCGATCTCTCCCGGCCTCGGCGAGCGCGTCGTCGCCGAGACCGAGAGCCAGACCTGAGGGAAGCGTGCGCGGACGTCGGCAGACACGGTTCCCTTGCCGACGGCTGTCGGTCCGGCGAGAACGGTCAGCCGGGCGGGCGTCGTCGTCATGGGTGGTGCGGTACTCCTCGTGCGTCAGGGTGGACTGCGATGGTCACCCGAAGCGTGCGACGAGTGCCTCCACCTGGTGAGGGCCGAGACCGCGGACGCGCCGGGTCTCCGAGATGCCGATCTCGGACATGATCGCACGCGCCTTGACCTTGCCGACGCCGGGCAGGGACTCCAGCAGCGAGACGACCTTGAGCTTGCCGATCGTCTCGTCGGCCTGGCCCTGCTTGATCACGTCCGACAACGTGCCTTGCGAGTACTTCAGCCGATTCTTGACCTCGGCGCGAGCCTGCCGCGCGATGGCGGCCTTCTGCAGCGCCGCGGCGCGTTGTTCGGGAGTCAGCGGAGGAAGAGCCACGCGCGTCACCTTCCGTCAGTGGGCGGGCGATCCACGAGGCGCGGGACCGTGCTTCCGAACCTAGCGAGCACTCCCCCGGAGGGCAACGCGTACGGGCCGATCTGCACACCCGACCTGCACGGATGTGGGGTGATAGTGCTAGCGCAGGGCCGCCGCAGCCTCGCTCGAGGCCTCCAGGGCCGCCGTGCGGAGCGACGCGACGTCGGGTCCCGCACGCAGCACGCCGCGCGACGACGAGGCGAGCACCTGGCGGCGTGCGGCCCCGAAGACGGCCGTGAGCTCCGCGGCCCCGGCGCCCTGGGCACCGACCCCAGGAGCGAGCAGCGGTCCGTTCACGGCCGTGAGATCCGTGCCGGTGCGCTCGGCGGCGTCGCCGACGGTCGCCCCGACGACGAGCCCGATCGAGCCCATCGGGTCCGACCCGGCGTTGAGGGCCGCTGCGCGCGACGCCATGAGCGACGCCACGCTGGCCCCGTCGGCCGTGCGGGCGTGCTGGACCTCGTGGCCCTCCTTGTTGGAGGTCAGGCACAGCACGAACAGCCCGCGGCCCGACGAGAGCGCGAGGTCGACCGCGGGGTCGAGCGAGCCGAAGCCGAGGTACGGCGAGACGGTGAGCGCGTCGCCGGCCAGCGGCGAGCCGTCGCGCAGGAACGCGTCGGCGTAGGCGCCCATCGTCGAGCCGATGTCGCCGCGCTTGGCGTCGACGATCACCAGCGTCCCCGTCTCGCGGCCGGCTGCCACGACCTCCTCGAGCACCGCGACGCCCGCGGACCCGTGCCGCTCGAAGAAAGCCGCCTGCGGCTTGACGGCCGCCACGCGCCCCCCGACGGCCTCCATGACGATCTGCGCGAAGCTGCGCAGCCCGCTGGCGTCGTCGGGCAGGCCCCAGTCCGCGAGCAGGCTCTCGTGCGGGTCGATGCCCACGCAGAGCGGCCCGTGCTCGTCCATCGCGGCCGCGAGCCGCGCCCCGAACGTCATGCCGACGCCTTCGGCTCGCGGCGCGCGCGAGCAGCCGCGTCGTGATCCTGCAGGCTCGTCACGGCGAACGGGCCGGCCTGAGCGGCCTCGATGGCCTGCACGGCCGCGCCGAGCTGCTGGACCGTGGTGATCATCGCCTTGTCCGCGGCGACCGTGGCCGCGCGGATCTCGTAGCCGTCGGCGCGGGCGCCCTGGCCGGAGGGCGTGTTGACGACGAGGTCCACCGAACCCTCGGTGATCAGGTTGACGATCGTCGGCTCCCCCGCCTCGCCGCGGCCCGACGAGTACTTGCGCACGACCGTGGAGCGGATGCCCGAGCGGTGCAGCACCGTGGCCGTCCCCTCGGTCGCGAGGATCTCGAAGCCGAGCTCCGCGAGCCGCTTGACCGGGAAGACGATCGAGCGCTTGTCGCGGTCGGCGACCGAGATGAACGCCCGGCCACCCGAGGGCAGCCCGCCGAACGCCGCGTCCTGCGACTTGGCGAACGCCGTCGGGAAGTCGACGTCGAAGCCCATCACCTCACCGGTCGAGCGCATCTCCGGGCCGAGCACGGTGTCGACGACCTGGCCCTCGCGCGTCCGGAACCGCTTGAACGGCAGGACGGCCTCCTTGACGGCGATCGGCGCGTCGAGGTCGAGCACGCTCGCGTCGTGCTCGGGCAGGATGCCCTGCGCGCGCAGGGCGGCGATGGAGTGGCCGGCCATGACGAGCGCGGCGGCCTTGGCGAGCGAGACGCCCGTCGCCTTGGAGACGAACGGCACTGTCCGCGACGCGCGCGGGTTGGCCTCGAGGACGTAGAGCACGTCGGAGACGAGCGCGAACTGGATGTTGAGCAGCCCGTGCACGCCCACGCCGCGCGCGATCGCCTCGGTGGACAGGCGGATGCGCTCGAGCTCGCTCGTGGAGAGCGTGACGGGCGGCAGGACGCACGCGGAGTCGCCGGAGTGGATGCCGGCCTCCTCGATGTGCTCCATGACGCCGCCGAGAAACATCTCGGTGCCGTCGAACAGCGCGTCCACGTCGATCTCGATCGCGTCGTCGAGGAAGCGGTCGATGAGCAGCGGGGGCAGGGTCCCGGCCCGGCCGCCGTCGGCCGCGTTGTCGAGCGCGCGCTGGACGTACTCGGCGAGCTGCGGCTCGTCGTAGACGATCTCCATGCCGCGGCCGCCCAGCACGTACGACGGGCGCACGAGGACGGGGAAGCCGATGCGGCGTGCGGTGTCGCGCGCGCCGTTGAGCGTCGTCGCGGTGCCGAACGCCGGAGCCGGCAGCCCG
This sequence comes from Cellulomonas rhizosphaerae, assembly GCF_003470205.1. Taxonomy (GTDB): domain Bacteria; phylum Actinomycetota; class Actinomycetes; order Actinomycetales; family Cellulomonadaceae; genus Cellulomonas; species Cellulomonas rhizosphaerae. The sequence goes on along the minus strand of NZ_QWKP01000206.1, from coordinate 20,065 downwards.
GCGGCCTCGAGCACCTTGCCGAACTCTCCGCGGTCCTCGGCGAGGTCGATCGCGGCGGGCGAGGTGCCGAGGATCGGCAGGCCCGCGTCGGCGAGCCGCTGCGCGAGCGCGAGCGGGGTCTGGCCGCCGAGCGTGACGATCAGGCCCTCGATCGGGCCGGCCGCGAGCTCGGCGTGGTAGACCTCGACCACGTCCTCGAACGTCAGCGGCTCGAAGTAGAGCCGGTCGCTCGTGTCGTAGTCGGTGGAGACCGTCTCGGGGTTGCAGTTGACCATCACGGTCTCGAACTCGCCCTTGAGGGCCAGCGCGGCGTGCACGCACGAGTAGTCGAACTCGATGCCCTGGCCGATGCGGTTCGGGCCCGAGCCCAGGATGAGGATCGCGGGACGCGTGCGCGGGGCGACCTCGGACTCCTCGTCGTAGGACGAGTAGTGGTACGGCGTGGACGCCTGGAACTCGGCCGCGCACGTGTCGACCGTCTTGAAGACCGGGCGCAGGCCGACCGCGTGGCGGGCGCCGCGCACGGCGTCCTCGGACGTGCGGCGCAGCGAGGCGATCTGCACGTCGGACAGCCCGTGCCGCTTCGCGTGCGTGAGCACCTCGCGCGTGAGGGCCTCGGCGGTCCGGGTCGACTCGGCGACCTCGTTGATGAGCTGGATCTGGTCGAGGAACCACGGGTCGATGCCGGTGAGCTCGTAGACCCGCTCGAGGCTCACGCCGAAGCGCAGCACCTGCTGGACGTTGACCAGGCGCTCCTCGGTGGGGCGGCTGATCGTGGCGACCAGCGCCTCGAGCGCGTCCCCGGTGAGGGCGTCGCCGTCCCAGTGGAACGTCGAACCCTTCTTGTCGATCGACCGCATGGCCTTGCCGAGCGCCTCGGTGAAGTTGCGACCCAGGGCCATGGCCTCGCCGACGGACTTCATCGTCGTGGTCAGGGTGTCGTCGGCGGCCGGGAACTTCTCGAACGCGAACCGGGGCACCTTGACGACGACGTAGTCGAGCGTGGGCTCGAACGACGCGGGTGTCACGCCGCCCGTGATGTCGTTGGGGATCTCGTCGAGCGTGTAGCCGACGGCCAGCTTGGCGGCGATCTTGGCGATCGGGAAGCCGGTCGCCTTGGAGGCGAGCGCCGACGAACGCGACACGCGAGGGTTCATCTCGATGACGACGATCCGGCCCGTGGTCGGCTCGACGGCGAACTGGATGTTGCACCCGCCGGTGTCGACGCCGACCTCGCGGATGACCGCGATGCCGATGTCGCGCAGGTCCTGGTACTCGCGGTCCGTGAGCGTCAGCGCGGGCGCGACGGTCACCGAGTCGCCGGTGTGCACGCCGACCGGGTCCACGTTCTCGATCGAGCAGACGACCACCACGTTGTCATTCTTGTCGCGCATGAGCTCGAGCTCGTACTCCTTCCAGCCGAGGATGGACTCCTCCAGGAGCACCTCGGTGGTCGGCGAGTAGTGCAGGCCCTGCCCGACGATGCGACGCAGGTCGCTCTCGTCGTACGCGATGCCCGAGCCGAGGCCGCCCATGGTGAACGACGGGCGCACGACCATCGGGTAGCCGAGCTGCTCGACCGCGGCCAGCGCCTCGTCGATCGTGTGGATGATCACCGAGGCCGCGGACTCGCCGCCGCACTTCTCGACGACGTGCTTGAACTGCTCGCGGTCCTCGCCCTTCTGGATGGCGGGGATGTTCGCGCCGATGAGCTCGACGTCGTACTTCTCGAGCACGCCGGCCTCGTCGAGCGCGATCGCCGCGTTGAGGGCCGTCTGGCCACCGAGGGTCGGCAGGATCGCGTCCGGGCGCTCCTTGGCGATGATCGAGGTCAGCACGTCGGTGGTGATCGGCTCGACGTAGGTCGCGTCGGCGAACTCGGGGTCGGTCATGATCGTGGCCGGGTTGGAGTTCACGAGGATGACCCGCAGGCCCTCCTCCTTCAGCACGCGGCAGGCCTGCGTCCCGGAGTAGTCGAACTCGCAGGCCTGGCCGATGACGATCGGGCCGGACCCGATGACCAGGACGCTGTGGATGTCAGTGCGGCGGGGCATCAGGCGGCACCCTTCTGGTTCTGGTTCATGAGGTCGACGAAGCGGTTGAAGAGATGCGCGGCGTCGTGCGGGCCGGCCGCGGCCTCCGGGTGGTACTGCACGGAGAACGCCGGCAGGTCGAGCGCCTGCAGGCCCTCGACGACGTCGTCGTTGAGGTCGACGTGACTGACGATGACCCGGCCGTAGCGGCCGTCGTCGTGCGGGGCCGTGGACTCGCCGTCGAGGGGCGCGTCGACCGCGAAGCCGTGGTTGTGGGCCGTGATCTCGACCTTGCCGGTGATCCGGTCCATCACGGGCTGGTTCACGCCGCGGTGGCCGTAGCCCAGCTTGTAGGTGCCGTAGCCGAGTGCCCGGCCCAGGAGCTGGTTGCCGTAGCAGATGCCGAAGAACGGGATCTTGCGGTCGAGCACGTCGCGCAGCAGCTCGATCTCGTGCGTCGCCGCGCTCGGGTCGCCGGGGCCGTTGGAGAAGAAGACGCCGTCGGGCTCCGTGGCCAGGACGTCGTCGATCGAGGCGTTCGAGGGCAGCACGTGCACCCGGACGCCGCGCTCGGCGAGCCGCTGGGGGGTCATCGCCTTGATGCCGAGGTCGATCGCCGCGACGACCGCGACCGGCGTCTCGAGCTTCTCGCCGTCCGCGCCGAGAGCCTCGACCACGTAGGCCTCGTCGGTCGAGACCTCGCCGGCCAGGTCCGCGCCCACCATCTGCGGGGCGGCCAGGACCTCGGCGAGCAGCTCGTCGCGCTCCTTGCCCGCCAGCGCGTCGCCCGAGAACACGCCGGCGCGCATCACGCCGCGCTCGCGCAGGTGGCGCGTCAGGGCGCGGGTGTCGATGCCGCTGATGCCCACGACGCCCTGCTCCTGCAGGTCGTCGTCGAGCGTGCGGGTGCTGCGCCAGTTCGAGGCGCGGCGCGCGGGGTCGCGGACCACGTACCCGGCGACCCAGATGCGGGCCGACTCCTGGTCGTCGTCGTTCACACCCGTGTTCCCGATGTGGGGGGCCGTCATGACGACGATCTGCCGGTGGTAGGACGGGTCGGTCAGGGTCTCCTGGTAGCCGGTCATGCCGGTGTTGAAGACGATCTCGCCGAGCGTGGTGCCGCGGGCGCCGTAGGCCTGCCCGGCGAACGTGCGCCCGTCCTCGAGGACCAGGACTGCGTCGGTCATGACTTCTCCTTCGTGCCGTCAGTCAGCAGAGCGTTGACCGCGTCGACCAGCAGGGGGCCGTCAGCGGTGTGCTTGGTGCGCAGGCCCGTGTCCAGGCCGCGCTCGTCGGTCGGGTCGGGGGCCCAGGTCAGGACGACGAGCCCTTCTTTGCCGACGTACTTGCCGGCCATGCCGGGCGCGGTGCCGGCCGCGCGCAGGGCGTTCGTCGGGATGAACACGTCGGCGGTGCCGCGGCGCTCGACGAGGACTCCCGCGTCGTGCACGCTGACGGTCGCCGGGCTCCGGACCCCGAGGTCTTGCGCGACGACCCGGTCGAGCCAGTCGCCCGCGCGGGTGGTCGAGACGTAGACCGCCTCGATCGGCTCGCCGTGCGCGGCGCCGAGGTCGGCCGGTGCGGTGGGCAGCACGCCCAGGTCGGCCGTGCGCGTGCGGCGGTGGTTCCAGCCGGCCCGCATGCCCCACAGCGCGAGCGCCAGGACAGCGAGCAGGACGACGACCGAGACTCCCTCGCGTGCCGTCATGCGCGTGCCACCACGTCCTCGTCGCAGGACGCCCCGCCCATCACCGTCGCGCGCCCGCGCAGGAAGGTCGCGACGACGCAGCCTGACAGGTCGCGCCCCCGGAACGGCGAGTTGCCGGACTTGGTGGCCTGCTCGTCGGGGTTGATGACGCGCCGCGCCGCGGGGTCGACGAGCACGAGGTTGGCGGGTTCCCCCACGGCGATCGGGCGGCCGTGGTCGGACACGCGCCCGATGCGCGCGGGCGTCTCGGACAGCACGCGCGCTACGTCGGCCCAGGTCAGGCGGCCGGTGTCGACCATGGTCTCCTGCACCACCGAGAGCGCGGTCTCGAGGCCGGTCATGCCGAACGCGGCGGCCGCCCACTCGCAGTCCTTGTCCTCGCGCGTGTGCGGCGCGTGGTCGGTCGCGACGATGTCGATCGTGCCGTCGGCCAGGCCCGCGCGGACCGCCTCGACGTCACGCTGGGTGCGCAGCGGCGGGTTGACCTTGAACGTCGGGTCGTAGCCGCGGGCCAGCTCGTCGGTGAGGATCAGGTGGTGCGGCGTGACCTCGGCGGTCACGTCGATACCGCGCGACTTGGCCCAGCGGATGATCTCCACCGAGCCTGCGGTCGACAGGTGGCACACGTGCAGGCGCGAGCCGACGTGCTCGGCGAGCAGCACGTCGCGGGCGATGATCGCCTCCTCGGCCACGGCGGGCCAGCCGGCCAGGCCGAGCTCCGCGGACACGATGCCCTCGTGCATCTGGGCGCCCTCGGTCAGGCGGGGCTCCTGCGCGTGCTGCGCCACGACGCCGTCGAACGCCTTGACGTACTCGAGCGCGCGGCGCATGAGCACCGGGTCGTGCACGCACTTGCCGTCGTCCGAGAAGACCCGGACCTGCGCCTTGGACTCAGCCATCGCGCCGAGCTCGGCGAGCCGCTCGCCCTCGAGCCCCACGGTCACGGCACCGATCGGGTGCACGTCGGCCCAGCCGGCCTCGCGGCCGAGGCTCCAGACCTGCTCGACGACGCCCGCGGTGTCCTGCGTCGGCGTGGTGTTGGCCATCGCGTGCACGGCCGTGAAGCCGCCCAGCGCGGCGGCGCGCGTGCCCGTGCGGATCGTCTCGGCGTCCTCGCGGCCCGGCTCGCGCAGGTGGGTGTGCAGGTCGACGAGGCCCGGCAGCAGGACGAGCCCGCGGCCGTCGATGATCGTCGCGTCGTCGTCGGTCACGTCGGTGCCGATGGCTGCGATGACGCCGTCCGCGAGCAGCACGGTGGTGCGCTCCCCGCCGTAGGGGGCCACGTTCTGCAGCAGGTACTTCCGGCCGGTGCTCACGCGTCCACCTTCGTCTCGTTCGACTCGTTCCCAGAAAGAAGCAGGTACAGCACGGCCATCCGGACCGCGACCCCGTTGGCGACCTGCTCGACGATCACCGCGCGCGGCGAGTCGGCGGCGTCCGCGGAGATCTCCAGGCCGCGGTTCATCGGCCCGGGGTGCAGCACGATCGCGTGGTCCGGCATGGCCGCCAGCCGCCGCGCGTCGAGGCCGTAGCCCCGCGTGTACTCCAGCGGGCTCGGGAAGAATCCGCCGCCCGAGCTCGACATCCGCTCGCGCTGGACCCGGAGCATCATGATCGCGTCGGGCTTCGTGTCGATGACCTCGTCCAGGTGGTAGGACACCTCGGCGGGCCAGGCCTCGACACCGACCGGCAGCAGCGTGGGCGGCGCGACGAGCGTGACGTCGGCGCCCAGCGTGTGCAGGAGCTGGACGTTGGACCGCGCGACCCGGCTGTGCAGCACGTCGCCGACGATCGCCACGCGCAGCCCGGCCAGGTCGCGGCCGCTCGGGTCGCCACCTCCCGTGAGGTGGCGGCGCAGCGTGTACGCGTCGAGCAGCGCCTGCGTCGGGTGCTGGTGGGTGCCGTCGCCCGCGTTGATGACCGCGCCGTTGGTCCAGCCCGAGTGGGCCAGCGTGTGCGGGGCGCCGCTCGCGTGGTGCCGGATGACGACCGCGTCCGCGCCCATGGCCTGCAGGGTCAACGCGGTGTCCTTGAGCGACTCGCCCTTGGAGACGCTCGAGCCCTTTGCGGAGAAGTTGATGACGTCCGCGGACAGCCGCTTGGCGGCGGTCTCGAACGAGATGCGGGTGCGCGTGGAGTCCTCGAAGAAGAGGTTGACCACGGTGCGGCCGCGCAGCGTCGGCAGCTTCTTGATCTCGCGCGCCTGGGTCGCGGCCATCTGGCCGGCCGTGTCGAGGATCCGCACGGCCTGCTTGTGGGACAGGCTGCCGGTCGAGAGCAGGTGCTTCATCGGGTCCCCTCGATCAGGACGGCGTCGCGGCCGTCGGTCTCGTCCAGGAGCACCCGCACGCGCTCGGTCGTCGAGGTCGGCAGGTTCTTTCCGACGAAGTCGGCGCGGATCGGCAGCTCGCGGTGGCCGCGGTCGACGAGCGCCGCGAGCTGCACCGCGCGCGGGCGGCCCAGGTCGGAGATCGCGTCGAGCGCCGCGCGGATCGTCCGCCCCGAGAAGAGCACGTCGTCGACCAGGACGACGACCTTGCCGTCGATGCCGGCACCCGGGAGGTCGGTGCTGCCGATGGTGCGCGTGGGGTGCTGCGCGAGGTCGTCGCGGTACATCGTCACGTCGATGCTGCCGACGAGCGTCGCCGCGTCGAGCGTGGGCTCGACCTCGACCAGCCTCGTGGCAAGCCTTTGCGCAAGGGGCAGGCCCCGGGTCGGGATGCCCAGCAGGACGACGTCGGCGCCGCCCTTGTTCCGCTCGAGGATCTCGTGCGCGATGCGCGTCAGCGCCCGCGCGATCTCGGGGCCGCCGAGGACGACGGTGGCGTCAGCGGGCTGGTCGGGCTGCTCAGGTGTGGGCAGGGCACTGCTCATGGAGCGACTCCTTCCCCGCCTCACAGGACGGGAGTTAAAGGACTGCTGTCAAGCCCTCACCCTACCGCGGGCCCCCCACCGGGCCGGTGCCGTCTCACGTGCGACGTCGCTCACGTCGGACCGCTCCGCGGGCGCGCGACGACGGCGGTCGCGTCGAGGTCGTCGTCGCGGACGATCTCGGCCCGGTGGGCCGCCCGCTCGAAGAGGGCGAGTGTGGTCGGGGACTGACGCTCGCTCGTCTCGATGACGACCGCGCCGCCCGGGGCCAGCCAGGTGCCGGCGTCGGCGGCGATGCGGCGGTGCAGGTCGAGGCCATCGGTGCCGCCGTCGAGGGCGATGCGGTGCTCGTGGTCGCGCGCCTCGGGAGGCATGAGGGCGATCGCGTCGGTGGGGACGTACGGCGCGTTGATCACGACGAGGTCGATCCGGCCCCGCAGCTCCGGAGGCAGTGCTTCGAACAGGTCGCCCTCGTGGACCAGTGCGAGGTTGCGACGGGCACAGGCGACCGCGTCGGGGTCGAGGTCCGCGCCGTGCACCTCGGCGCCGGGCGTGCGGCGAGCGATCGCCGCGCCCAGGGCCCCGGTGCCGCAGCAGAGGTCGACGACGATGCTCGTCGGGCGGTCCTCGAGGATCTCGGCACAGATGCGGACCAGCAGCTCCGAGCGTCGTCGGGGGACGAACACCCCCGGCGCCACCGCGATCCGCAGCCCGTCGAACTCCGCCCAGCCGAGCACCTGCTCGAGCGGCTCACCCTCGACGCGCCGCTGCACCAGGCGCCCGAGCGACTCCCCCGTCGCCCCGGTGCCGAGGAGCAGGGCCGCCTCGTCCTCCGCGAACACGCACCCAGCCGCCCGCAACCGCGCCACGAGCGCGTCGATCTCCACGCCGCGACGCTATCGCCCGCACCGGGCCTTGCGTGTCTCCTCCCGGCCTGCCCCATCGGTCTACCCGCGCGCCTGCCCCACCGGTCTCGCCGCGCGCCTGCTCCACGGCTCTCCCCGCCTGCCTCACCCGCGCGCCTCCACCACCCCCTCACCGACCCACCTCCTCTGCGCGTCGCGGAGCGCATGGTTGAACGACACGCCGCATTCCCCACGGCGTGTCGTGCAACCACGCGTGCACTCATCGGAGCAGCGGGCCGGCGCGGCCTGCCCACGACTGCCCTCCGGGGTGCGGGCGGGTGTGCGGCACGCCGCACCTTGCCCGGCGTGCCGCACACCCCCGCGCACACTCGCCGGATCTGGCCGAGCGCCGAGTTGGACGACTGCCCAGATTCGGGGTGGATCACCCAGATGCCACGTCAGGTTGTCCGCGATGGATGCCGATGTCCCGTTCGTGCTCGGAACTGTCCCGATGTGGGTCACGATGGTCCAGCTGCTGGCAGCCGGGCTCGTCGGTGGGTTCTGCCTGCTCCAGTGGATCTGGTGGCGGGGCGAGCGTCGCCGCGCCGGCGCCGAGTGGGCGCTGATCTGGTCCGCAGACATCGCGCTGCTGCTGCTCGCCGGTGGGCTCTTCGCGTTCACCGACCCGGGCGCGGTCCAGGACGCGCTGCAGTTCGCGCACACCCAGCTCGTCGGGCTCTTCCTGCTGCTGGCCATCCCCGCGACGCGCGCGTTCGCCGCGGGGCCGCCGATCCGCTGGTGGGTCGCGATCTCCACGACGCTCCTGCTCGGCGGCGCGGCCGCCTGGTGGTGGCACCCGACCTCGCCGCGGCACGGTGTGGACGTCGTCGTCACGGCGGTGCTCGTCGCCGTCGCGTTGATCTCCGTCGCCTACGTCGTCGCCTGCATCGGATCGCACAAGGTCAGTCGGCTCGGCGCCTTGCTGGTGGTTGCCGGCGCCGAGTCCCTCGCGATGCTCACGGCGGGCGGCATCATCACGAACGAGTACCTCAGCGCGATGCTCGTCGCGCTGTGGTCGATCCCGCTCGGGTTCGCACTCGGCACGATGGCGCTCGTGCGGCTGCGCCAGGCGCAGCGCGTGGCCCGCACGCAGCACCTCATGCGCGACGCGACCGCGCGGCTGGCCAACGCCGCCTGGTTCGCGCGCGACGCCGAGAGCCTGCTGCTGCGCGCGCGTGACGAGGCACGCACGATCCTGGCCGACCCCGAGGTCGAGGGCTCGCTGCGCACCATCTCGCACGGCCGGTTCGTCACCGAGCTCTACTCCCCCGCCGCGCACACCGCCCAGGAGCGGACCTTCCTCGTCGACCTCTCGCAGATCGTCTCCGCGGCGGCCGAGCGCTACGCGCTGACGTCGAGCCTCGAGCGCACCGCCTTCAGCGACCCACTCACGCGGCTGCCGAACCGCCGCGCGGTCGAGAAGCACCTGCGGGACGCGATCGAGCAGGCGAACGTCGAGCGCACGCGAGTCTCGCTCGTCTACTGCGACCTCGACGGCTTCAAGCGGTTCAACGACCTGCACGGCCACGAGGGCGGAGACGCCGTCCTGGTCCGGGTCGCCGACCACCTGCGCGCGCTCGCGCAGGGAGACGCCCAGCGGTTCGTCGGCCGGCTCGGCGGCGACGAGTTCGTCGTCGTCATCTCGCGTGCGCCGCAGGACGTCGACCTCGTCGCGCTGGCCCGGAACCTGCGCGAGGGCTTCGTCGACCGGACCGTCGGCGCGCGGGCGGCGCGGCTGTCGGTGGGCGTCGCGTCCTGGGTGCCCGGTGACGTCGTCGACCCCGACGCCCTCATGCGCCACGCCGACACCGCGATGATGGAGGCCAAGCGCTCGCGCACGGGGTTTCGGGTCTACGACCGGGCGCTGCGTCGCCGGGTCGAGGCGGCGCGCCACCACCGCGCGGCGCTCGAGACCGCGGTCGCCGACGGCCAGTTCACCGCCTACTTCCAGCCGATCGTCGACGCCCGCACCCTCGAGGTCATGCAGGTCGAGGCCCTGGCGCGCTGGGACGACCACGGCCACCTGCTCCTACCGGCGGACTGGCTCGAGCTCGCCGAGGAGACCGGACTGATCGTGCCGATCGGGCTGGCCATGCTCGCGCAGTCGCGCCGCGCGCTCGACCGGTTCCAGGTCCCCGTCGCGGTCAACCTCGAGGCGCGTCAGCTCGCCGCGCCCGACGCGCTCGAGCAGATCGAGGCCGCGTGGGGCGACACGTACTGGGAGCACCTCACGCTCGAGATCACGGAGAGCGCGCTGGTCCGCACGGGACCGGCCGTGCCGCTGCTGTCGGAGCTGCGGGCGCGCGGCGCCAAGATCGCGGTCGACGACTTCGGCACCGGCTACTCCTCGCTCGCGCGCCTGTCCCGCCTGCCGGTGGACGTGCTCAAGATCGACCGCTCGTTCGTCCGCGAGGTCGGCACGGACCGCGGGGCCTCGGTCATCCGCGCGATCCTCGAGCTCGCGTCCGTGCACGGCCTCGACGTGGTGGCCGAGGGCGTGGAGCGCTCGTCGGACCTCGCGACGCTCGTCGACCTGGGCGTGCGACGCGTGCAGGGCAACTTCCTCGGCCGCGCGGCCGCGACCCTGCCCATCCGCGGCCCGCGCCCCGGGACGGGCGCGTGGCACGCGCAGCGCCCGCTGCGCTCGGTGCCGACGCAGCCGCGCGGGCCCGAGACCGGTCCCCTGACGGTCGTGCACAACCTGGCATGACAAAAGGGCGCCCCCGGTGGAGGCGCCCTTTTGTGGTGAAGCTCAGGCGAGCAGCGTCGGCTTCAGGTCGATGATCCGGCCGAGGAGCCCGTTGACGAACGCGGGCGACTCGTCGGTCGACAGCGAGCGTGCGAGCTCCACAGCCTCGTCGACCGCAACGGCGTCGGGGACGTCGTCGTTGAAGAGGATCTCCCACGTGCCCAGGCGCAGCAGCGCGCGGTCGACGGCGGGCATGCGCTCGATCGTCCAGCCGTGCGCGTGCGTCGCGAGCAGCTCGTCGATCCGGCCCTGCTCCGCCACGACGCCCTCGACCAGGTCGACGGAGTACTGCGGCAGCGCGGTCTCGGCGCCGGGCTGCGCGATGCGCTGCGCCAGGAGCTCGATGGGCGCCAGCTCGCGCTGGTCGGCCTCGAACAGGACGTCGAGCGCCCGCTTGCGAGCCTTGGTGCGAGCTCCCACGTCAGTCGTTCACGCGGCCGAGGTAGCTCCCGTCGCGGGTGTCCACCTTGACCTTCGTGTTCGACTCGAGGAACAGCGGCACCTGGATCTCGTAGCCGGTCTCGAGCGTGGCGGGCTTGGTGCCGGCCGACGAGCGGTCGCCCTGCAGGCCGGGCTCGGTGTAGGTGACCTCGAGGATGACCGACGGCGGGAGCTCGACGTACAGCGGCGCGCCCTCGTTGGTCGCGACCATCGCGTTCTGGTTCTCCAGGAGGAAGTGGGCGACGTCGCCGACCGTGGTCTCCGGGATGTACAGCTGGTCGAACGTGTCCGTGTCCATGAACACGAAGTCGGTGCCGTCCTTGTACAGGTACTGCATGTCACGCTTGTCGACGTTCGCCGTCTCGACCTTCAGGCCGGCGTTGAACGTGCGGTCGACGACCTTGCCGGACAGCACGTTCTTCAGCTTGGTGCGGACGAAGGCGCCACCCTTGCCGGGCTTGACGTGCTGGAACTCGATGACGGTCCACAGCTGGCCGTCGATCTTCAGCACGGTGCCGTTCTTGAGGTCGTTGGTGGTCGCCACGATCCGTCGCTTCCTGTCTTTGGGGAGAGTGTCCTCTGCGCCGGCGCTCAGGACGCCGGTCCGCAGACCGCCGACCATCGTACCTGCCCGCACTCGCTCAGGTGAGCAGAGCCCGGGCGCCGACGCCGATCGCGGCGCTCCAGACGAGCGAGGCCAGCGTGCCGATGACGAACCGCTCCGAGGCGCCGGGGTTCTCGCGCAGCTCGGGGAAGCGGCCCAGGCCCTTGACCGCGACGACGACCGCGATGCCCGCCGACTCGTCAACCAGCACGCACATCGTCACCGCGAGCCGCTCGAGGATGCCGATCCACGTGCCGCCGCGCAGCGAGGCGATCGCCTGCGGACCCTGCGGACCGTCTGCGGCGGGCGCGCCCGCGTCCCCGGACCGCGACGCCAGGCGCAGCACCCCCATCACGACGAGCCATCCGCCCGCGGCGGAGACGAGCAGGGCGGCGATCACGACGGCGACGTGCACGGGGCTCCTTGTGGGTGGTCCGGCCTCGATCGTGGCGGAACGGGACGCATCGGTCCATCCGACACTCTCCTACTCCCCCGCAGCGATCCTCAGCAGCCGCGCCGCCGCGCTGCGTGCGGCGCTCTCCTCGGCCCACAGCGCGGCGCGCAGGCGCTGGCTGACGGCCTGCTGCGAGACGCCGAGCCGCGTCGCGACGTCCTCCTGGCGCACGCCGGGCTCGGTCATCGCGTCGACGACCTCCCAGCCCGCGGGCGACCTTCGAGCGGCCGCGGCTGCGGCCAGGACGAGCACGGCCTCCGCGTCGCGGCCGGCGCCGTCGTCGATGCCCCGCACGGCCAGCGACACCGAGCGGCTGCGGCTCTTGGCCGCCTCGACGGCGGTGCGCGCCAGGATGAACGCCGTGCCGGACCCGGCACGGACCGACTCCGGCAGGGGCTCGTCGACGGGGCCCGCCCCGATCCCGACGGACCACCCTCCGCCGCGGCTGACCGTCAGCGCGATGTCGACGACGAGGTCGGGATCGTCCAGGACGCCCTGGACCTCGTCGCCCACGGCTCGCTCGAACCCGCGCACGACGCCGTGCTCGCGGTCCGCGAGGAGCGCGGCGAGCTCGACGAGGAATGCGTCGACGTGGTCGCCGTGCACGCGGGAGCCCCGCTGGTCGATCGTCATGACATAGGTCATTGCACAATCATCGAGCCTTGTAGACGCATGCACAAGTCCTCAACGTTGTTGACCGCCAAACAGGTCAACAGACTTGTTGATCCATCTACAGCGATGGGGCCTTGTGCGCGAGCGACGCGAGGGCCAGCCGGTACGAGTCCAGGCCGAACCCGGCGATCGTGCCCGTCGCCACCGGCCCGATGACCGACAGGTGGCGGAACGACTCGCGCGCGTACGGGTTCGTGATGTGGACCTCGACGAGCCGCAGGCCCGACTTCGTCACCTGCGCGGCCGCGTCGCGCAGCGCGTAGGAGTAGTGCGTGAAGGCGGCAGGGTTCAGGACCACGTCGACGCGCGTGTCGACGGCCTCGTGCAGCCAGCCGACCAGCTCGGACTCGTCGTCCGTCTGCCGCACCTCGGCGTCGATCCCCTGCTCGTCGGCCCAGCCCTTGACCGAGGTGACCAGGTCCGCGTGCGTGGCCGACCCGTACACCTCCGGCTCCCGGGAACCGAGCCGGCCGAGGTTGGGGCCGTTGAGCACCAGCACGCGCGTCATGGCCGCCACGATAGGCCCCTAGAGCGCGATCGCCGTGGACGTCTCGTCGCGGCTGATCTCCGCGTACGCCGCGACCAGCAGCGTCGGGTCCGGGCCCTCGAGCCGCACGGGCTTGCCGATGTCCTCGAGCACCACGAACCGCAGCAGGTCGCCGCGCGTCTTCTTGTCCCGACGCATCGCGGTCAGCAGCCGCTCCCACCGGTCGCTCCGGTACGTCACGGGCAGCCCGAGGGAGGTGAGGATCGAGCGGTGCCGGTCGACGACCTCGTCGGGCAGCCGCCCCGCCAGCCGCGCGAGCTCGGCGACGTAGACCATGCCCACGGAGACCGCGGCGCCGTGCCGCCACTGGTAGCGCTCGACGTTCTCGATCGCGTGCGCGAAGGTGTGCCCGTAGTTGAGGATCTCGCGCAGGCCGGCCTCCTTGAGGTCCTCGCCGACGACCCGTGCCTTGACGGCGACGGCCCGCTCGACGAGCTCGGCGAGCACCGGTGAGGTCGAGGCTGCGACCGGGTCCGTGAGGACCTCGACGTTCGCCTCGACGAGCTCGAGGATCTGCGGGTCGGCGATGAAACCGCACTTCACGACCTCGGCCAGGCCCGCGACGAAGTCGTGCTTCGGCATCGAGGCCAGCGCGGCCAGGTCGCACAGGACGCCCGCCGGCGGGTGGAACGAGCCGACGAGGTTCTTGCCCTCGGCCGTGTTGATCCCGGTCTTGCCCCCGACGGCCGCGTCGACCATCGCGAGCAGCGTCGTCGGGACCTGCACGACCTTGATCCCCCGCAGCCACGTCGCGGCGACGAACCCGCCGAGGTCGGTCGTCGCGCCGCCGCCCACGGCGACCACCGCGTCGCTGCGCGTGAAGTCCGCCTGCCCGAGCACGCCCCACAGGAACGCGGTGACCTGCGCGGTCTTGGCCTCCTCGGCATCGGGCACCTCGGCGCCGAACGCCTCGTAGCCCGCGGCGCGGAGGTCCTCGATGACGATGTCGGCCGTCGTCGCGAGGGCTGCCGGATGCACGACGAGCACGCGCTTGGCGTCCCGCCCGATCATCGCCGGGAGCTCGCCGAGCAGGTGGTGCCCGATGAGGACGTCGTACGGCTGGGCGCCGTCCACGGTGACCGTCGTCGTCATGCCTCGTCCTCCACGGCTGCCTGCCGCAGCGCGGCCAGCTCGGTCTCGATGTGCTCGGCCACGTCGGCCGGGCGCAGGTGGTCGGTCAGGACCGTGATCGTGGCGAGGCGCTCGTAGACCGGCCGCCGGGCCTCCATGAGCGCCTGCCACTGCGCGCGCGGGTTGCCGAGCAGCAGCGGGCGGGACTGGTTGAAGCCGACCCGCGGGGCCGCGTGCGTGAGGGTGACGTCGAGGAAGACGATCACGCCGCCGTTCTCTGCGTAGGCCGCCAGCGCGCCCTGGGTGCGCTCGTCGAGGATCGCGCCGCCGCCGAGGGCCAGGACGCCGTCGTGCTGCTGCAGGGCTGCGCTGACGGCCTCGTGCTCGAGCGCGCGGAAGTGGGGCTCGCCGTCGTCGACGAAGATCTCGGCGATGGCCTTGCCCGCCACCGCCTTGACGTCACTGTCCGTGTCACGGAGCGCGAGCTGCCACCGTTCCGCGAGAGCTCCACCGACGGTCGTCTTCCCTGCGCCGGGCGGGCCGATGAGAACGATGCGTGGTCCTGGGCGGTCGGAGAGCGGCACGAGCGCGAGACTAACCCAGCCGACAGGCCCACCCCGGGTCTGTCCCGGCAGATGACTGGCGGGACCCACTGCCGCCAGACGGGTGAACGTCTGGCTCGATCATGACCGGGCCTCACCCCGACCGACCCGCGTGCCGATGAGCCGACGAACCCTGTTCCGAGCGTGCCTGGAGGCATCGTGATCCTGCGCAGAACGGCTGCGGCCATCGTGGCGGCCTCCATGATCGTGGTGGGGAGCGCCGTGTCGTTCGTCGCGCCGGCGACGGCGGCCACGACCGCCGTGCTCGCTGCCCCCGAGAGCTTGTCGACCCGTGTGATGGACGGCGACCTGCAGTTCAGGTGGTCGGGAGTCGACGGCGCGACCGGGTACACGATCGAGGTCGCCACCGACGACCAGTTCGCGACGTCGAACATCATCGCCACGCGGACGACGACGGCTCGCACCTGGATCCCGGAGCGCACGCTCGGCGCGAGCGAGGCGCGCGGGCTCTACTGGCGCGTCGCGGCGCACTCCTCCGGGACGACGGCCGCTTCGCGAGGTGACTACTCGGCCCCCCAGACCGTCGAGGTCGCCGCGGCAGGCACACCCGAGCTCCTCTCTCCCGTTCAGGGGGCGACGGTCGACTACCCGAGCGCGGTGGCATTCCGCTGGACGCCGGTCCCCGGCGCGGTGTCCTACACCCTGACGTACACGTCGGACCCCAGCTGGCCCTCGGGCAGCCCGACGACCGTTGTCACAGGGCTCACCGGAACCGCGTACGCACCCCCGGCTCCGTTGGCGAGGACGTCATCCGGCGCGCCGGTGCAGTGGTACTGGAAGGTCCAGGCGGTGTTCGGCAGCCCGGTCACGGCGACCAGCACGAGCACGGTGACCGGGCCCGCACAGGCCGAGCCGGGGACGTTCACCGTCCGGTGGACCGCGGCAAGCTCCGCCCCGACCCTGGTGTCACCGGTGGGCACGTCCACGATCCAGAGCGATCTCAAGTTCACCTGGACCCCCGTGGCCGGCGCCACGAAGTACGTCATCGTCATCGGGCAGGCGGTCGACGACGCGACAGGCGTCGTCACGACGACCAAGATCTCCGCGGAGTCCACGAGCACCACCTACGTGCCGCTCGTGCAGCTCGTCGACGGCAACTACTGGTGGCAGGTCACCGCCTACGACCCGGCGGGCAACCCGGGGCAGCCCTCGAGCGCGGTCGAGTTCCGCAAGGCGTGGGGTGGGCAGACGGCCGCGACGACGAGCGCGACCTCGTTCAGCAAGACGTACCCGCAGCCGACGTTCGGTTCGACGCAGATCCAGAACCCCACGACCGTGGCTCTGGACGAGCTGCTGCTCACGTGGGCCCCCGTCCCGAGGGCCACCCTCTACGAGGTCGAGGCCATCCCCGTCCTCAGCAGCTCCGAGGACACTCGCAAGACCTTGTACTGCCGCACTGCCTCGACGTCGGCGACGATCGTCGCGAAGGTCGTCGAGGGCGCGAACGACGGCGCAGCACTCGACGGCGACGCCGCCTGCCTGTGGAACTCCAACCGCGCGCAACGCATGGACGCCGGCGGCCTCTACGAGTGGCGCGTGCGCGCCATCGACTACTCGGGCAGCGCGACCACGACGATCCAGGCCGCTACCCCCGCGGGTTCGCAGGAGTCCCTGTGGTCGGACGTGGACAACGGTGACACGAGCCGCAAGCGCTACTTCACGGTCGGATCGGCACGCGTCGGCACGGCGGCCACGGCCGCGGTCGACACCGCGGCGTGGTCGACAGAGGCGTCGACCACGCTCGGCAAGCCGGCCCCGCTCATGACGTGGTCCCCGGTCGCGGGCGCGAACGCCTACCAGGTCGCCGTGTACCACGACTACGACTGCAGCGTCCTGGTCACGACCCAGTACACGATGCAGACGCGCCTGCGCATCAACGGTGTCTTCGACGACGAGACGTCGGGCGAGTACTGCTGGCAGGTCCGCGGCATCTCGATGAACGACTCCTTCTCCGAGTACACGACGCCCGTGGGCTCGACCTACACGTCCGGAGCCTTCTGGCAGAAGAGCAGCACACGCATCGACTTCACCGGTGTCTCGCCGACGACGACCGCGTCCGACGGCTCGGTGGTGTTCGCGTGGCGCCCCCAGGCCTCCTCCGCGCCGGCGGACGGCGGCAGCCGTGGCTACGCCGTGACCGTCCTCGACTCCTCGCTGACCTCGAAGGGCACGATCAAGGTCGAGTACCCGACCTACGTGGCCAAGACTCTCGACGCCGCCCAGAAGCCCCTGGCACCGGGAAGCTACTACTTCAAGGTGGCGGCCCTCGATGCGCTCGGCAACGCGGGGAACTACACCGAGAACGTCCCCTTCACCGTCGCGGCGCCGGCCCCCACGGCCCTCAGCGCTCAGGTCGACGGGACGTCCGCCACGCTCTCCTGGACAGGGACCACAGCTGCCGCCAAGTACGGCGTCAAGGTCCGGGCCGTGGGAAGCGCCTGGCCCACGAGCCCGACGCAGGTGACCCAGACCGCCGCCGCGGTGCGAGACCTGGACGACGGTACGTACGAGTGGATCGTGTCCTCCTACGACAACAGCGGGTACCTGTCCCTCGAGTCGGCCGTGGGCACCTTCACTGTGGCGGCACCCGCGCCCGCGCTGGCGACGCCCGACGGCGCGGTCCTGACGAGCGCCGACCGCGTGCTCGACTGGGCGGCCGTGCCCGGCGCCTCGCGCTACCTCGTCCAGTACGCCACCGCGCCGGGGTCGCTCGACTCAGCGACCGCCGCGGAGACGACGAGCACCTCGTACGCCATCCCCTCGACGCTCAACTACGGCACGACCTACTACTGGCAGGTCACGGCCGTACCCGAGAAGACCAACACGAGCTCGACGCGCGTCAAGCTCGGACGTTCGACCTTCGGCACGTTCAGCGTCGTGAACCCGCCCGCCGGAGTCACGATCTCGAAGGTGAGCATCATCGGGACGCAGGCCGCGGTCGAGTGGGTCACACCCGCCGGGGCGAACCGCGGCTCGGCCGACGCGCCCGCGTTCCGACTCGCCTACCGCGCGTCGAATCCCACGGGCGCCGAGACGGCCTGGACAGTGCTGAACGTCGAGGCCGGTGTGGAGTCCCGCACGCTCACCGGTCTCGCGGTCGACACCACCTACGAGTTCCAGCTCCAGGCCTACAACGCCGAGGGCGGCAGTGCGTGGTCGGCTGTCCGCTCGGCCACAACGCCGGGCGCTCCGAAGGCGGCGGTCACGAGCCTCGCCGCGACAGCGACGACCAACTCCCTGAAGGTGTCGTGGAGGGCTCTGAGCTCGAGCTCGACCGGCGGATCTGCCGTCACCGGGTACGCGGTCAAGTACCGCAAGGGCTCGGGCGCATGGGTCACGGTCTCGTCCGCACTCGCTTCGACGGGCACCTCGGTGACCGTGAGCGGCCTCGCCTCGAGCTCGTCGTACGCCGTCAGTGTCGCTGCCGTGAACGCGGTGGGCACCGGGCCCGCCGCGACCCTGAGCACCGCGACCCTCGCGCTGCCGAGTGCACCTCGTTCCGTCAAGGCAACGCGAGGCGACCGCACGGCTCTGGTGTCGTGGACGGCGCCTTCGTCCAACGGAGGGGCGGCGATCTCGGGCTACGCCCTCGAGTACCGCGCGAAGGACCCGAAGAAGGGCACGTGGGGTCCCTGGGCGACGCGCGCGACGAGCGCGACCACCGTCAAGGTGACCCTCACCGGACTGACGAACGGCACGTCGTACCAGGTGCGCGTCTCCGCCAGGTCCGCGCTCGGCACGGGTACCGCGTCGACGGCCGTGTCCTTCGTGCCCGCGACGAAGCCCGCCGCCCCGCGAGGCGTCAAGGCGACGGCGACGGGTTCGAAGAAGATCAAGGTGGCCTGGACGAAGTCGACCACCAACGGCTCGACGATCTCCGGCTACCAGGTGCAGTACTCCACGACCGGAAAGTCGTGGAAGACGCTCACCACGGCGAAGTCGTCGGCGACGAGCTACACGTGGACCAAGGCGACCAAGGGCAAGAAGTACTTCTTCCGCGTCATCGCCCGCAGCAACCTCGGGAGCAGCCCCGCCAGCGGGGTCGTCAAGGTGGTCGCCCGCTGACCTCGCGGTTTCGCACGACTCACCTTGATGTGAAGAAGGCCGGTCCCTGGAGGGACCGGCCTTCTTCACAAGCCTTCGGACTTACCGCAAGAGCTCGGGGATCGCGGCGACGTAGGCCTCGAGGTTGCGCCGGACCTCGAGCACGGAGTCGCCACCCGTCTTCTCGATCAGTGCGTCGGCGAGCACCAGGGCGACCATCGCCTCAGCCACCACGGCCGCAGGCGGGACGGCGCACACGTCGGACCGCTGGTGCTGGGCCTTGGTCGCCTCGCCCGTGCTCGTGTCGATCGTCGCGAGGGCGCGAGGCACGGTGGAGATCGGCTTCATCGCTGCGCGAACGCGCAGGATCTCACCGTTCGTCATGCCGCCCTCGAGCCCTCCGGCTCGGTTCGAACGTCGCCGCACGCGACCGTCCACGCGGTCGATCTCGTCGTGCGCCTGGGAGCCGCGGCGAGTCGCCGTACGGAACCCGTCACCGACCTCGACGCCCTTGATCGCCTGGATCCCCATGAGCGCGCCGGCGAGGCGCGCGTCGAGGCGGCGATCGCCATGAACGTAGGAGCCGAGGCCGGACGGCACGTCGTACGCGAGCACCTCGACCACACCGCCGAGGGTGTCCCCCTCCTTGTGGCACTCGTCGATCTCCTCGACCATCGCCGCAGCACTGTCCGCGTGCAGGCAGCGCACCGGATCGGCGTCCAGCAGCGCCACGTCGTCGGGAGTCGGCAGCGTTGCGTCGTCGGGGACGCTCACGGGACCGATGCCGACGACGTGCGAGACGAGTCGGATGCCCGCCGCCTGCTCCAGGAAGTGCGCAGCGACAGTACCCAGCGCTACCCGGGTCGCAGTCTCACGGGCCGAGGCACGCTCGAGCACAGGGCGCGCGTCGTCGAAGCCGTACTTGCGCATGCCGACGAGGTCGGCGTGGCCGGGTCGTGGCCGGGTGAGCGGTGCGTTGCGAGCGCGCTGCAGAACTGCGGAGTCGTCGAGCGGGTCCGCAGACATGACCTCGACCCACTTGGGCCACTCGGTGTTGCCGATCTCGATGGCGAGCGGCCCGCCCTGGGTCACGCCGTGCCGCAGCCCGCCCAGCACCCGGACCTCGTCCTGCTCGAACTTCATGCGCGCACCGCGCCCATAGCCGAGCCGCCGACGCGCGAGAGCGTCCTGGAGATCGCGCGTCACGAGCTCGACTCCGGCCGGCAGCCCCTCGAGAACACCGACCAACGCCGGACCGTGCGACTCACCCGACGTCAACCACCGCAGCATGGCGCCATCCTTTCATGCGAGTGCGGGCGCCCGCGGTGTGAGTCCACACCGCG
>NZ_QWKP01000205.1 GCF_003470205.1 Cellulomonas rhizosphaerae | reverse complement strand
GGCGACCGAGCGCAGGTCCTCGATGCGGCCGTTGGTGCACGAGCCGATGAAGACCGTGTCGACCTTGATCTCGCGCAGCGGCTGGCCAGGGATCAGGCCCATGTACTCGATCGCGCGCTCGGCGGTGACGCGCTCGTTCTCGTCGGCGATCTCCTCGGGCACGGGGACCGAGCCGCTCAGCGGCAGGCCCTGGCCGGGGTTCGTGCCCCACGTGACGAAGGGCTCCAGGTCCTCCGCCTCGAGCACGACCTCCACGTCGAACGTCGCGTCGTCGTCGGTCCTGAGCGTCTTCCAGTACTCGACGGCGGCGTCCCAGTCGGCACCCTCGGGCGCGTGCGGGCGGCCCTGGAGGTAGTCGAACGTGGTCTGGTCCGGAGCGATCATCCCGGCGCGCGCGCCGGCTTCGATCGACATGTTGCAGATGGTCATGCGCGCTTCCATCGACAGCGTGCTGATCGCCTCGCCGCGGTACTCGAGCACGTAGCCCTGGCCGCCGCCGGTGCCGATCTTGGCGATGATCGCCAGGATGATGTCCTTGCTCGTCGCGCCCTCGGGCAGCTGGCCGTTCACGGTGATCGCCATCGTCTTGAACGGCGCGAGCGGCAGCGTCTGCGTGGCGAGCACGTGCTCGACCTCGCTCGTGCCGATGCCGAACGCGAGCGCGCCGAACGCGCCGTGCGTCGAGGTGTGCGAGTCACCGCACACGACCGTCAGGCCGGGCTGCGTCAAGCCGAGCTGCGGGCCGACCTGGTGGACGATGCCCTGGTCCGCATCCCCGAGCGAGTGGATGCGCACGCCGAACTCCTTGGCGTTGTTGCGCAGCGTCTCGATCTGCGTCCGGCTCGTGGCGTCCGCGATGGGCCGGTCGATGTCGAGCGTCGGGGTGTTGTGGTCCTCGGTCGCGAGCGTCAGGTCCGGGCGCCGCACCGGGCGTCCGGCCAGGCGCAGGCCCTCGAAGGCCTGCGGGCTGGTGACCTCGTGCACGAGGTGCAGGTCGATGTAGAGGAGGTCCGGCGCTCCGTCCGCGCCACGGCGCACGACGTGTGCATCCCAGACCTTCTCTGCCAACGTGCCGGCCATGTTCTCGGTCCTGTCTCTCGTCCAGCTGGGGGTGTCGCTTGCATCTCAGTCTACGAGACGGCAATATCGACCTATGGACAACTCTAGCGGAGTCGGCGTTCTGGACAAGGCCGCGTCCGTTCTCAGCGCTCTGGAAGCTGGGCCGGCCACCCTCGCCCAGCTCGTCACCGCCACCCATCTTGCTCGCCCAACGGCCCATCGTCTCGCAGTTGCGCTCGAGCACCACCGCCTGGTCGCTCGCGACATGCAGGGTCGGTTCGTGCTCGGACCGCGCCTGTCGGAGCTCGCCACGGCCGCCGGCGAGGACCGGCTGCTCGCCGCAGCGGGTCCCGTGCTGGCCGCGGTGCGCGACCACACCGGGGAGAGCGCGCAGCTCTACCGCCGGCAGGGTGACCAGCGCATCTGCGTGGCCGCCGCCGAGCGGCCCATCGGCCTGCGCGACTCGATCCCGGTCGGCGCGACCCTGACCATGCAGGCCGGCTCGGCCGCGCAGGTGCTGCTCGCGTGGGAGGAGCCCGACCGCCTGCACCGCGGGCTGCAGGGCTCCAAGTTCACGGCGACGATCCTGTCCGGCGTGCGCCGCCGCGGCTGGGCGCAGTCGGTCTCGGAGCGCGAGGTCGGCGTGGCGTCGGTCTCCGCGCCCGTGCGCGGGCCGTCCGGGCGCGTCGTCGCCG
Organism: Cellulomonas rhizosphaerae; assembly: GCF_003470205.1. Taxonomy (GTDB): domain Bacteria; phylum Actinomycetota; class Actinomycetes; order Actinomycetales; family Cellulomonadaceae; genus Cellulomonas; species Cellulomonas rhizosphaerae. The sequence goes on along the minus strand of NZ_QWKP01000205.1, from coordinate 37,285 downwards.
CGGTGTCGGTCTCCGGCCCGCTCGAGCGCCTCTCCCGCCAGCCGGGTCGGCTGCACGCCGCCGCGGTCGTCTCGGCGGCCAACCGGCTGACCGAGGTCCTGCGCCGTACGGCCGACTGATGGCCGTCCGGGGTGCGGCAGCATCACGCCGCCGCCTGCGTCGTCGTGTCGCCCTGGTCTGCGGCGTCGTCGCGCTCGTCGTCGGCGTCGTCGGTTCTCTCACGGGCGGCGGCGGCGCCGGTGACGCGCTGTTCACGGGCGTCTTCCTGGGCTGCCTCGCGGCACTGGTCGGCTACGTGATCGTCGCGCTGCTGCCGACGTCGCACCACGGCCCGCCCGGCCAGCACTGATCCAACTCCGAGCACGCAGAAGGCCCGGTCACCGTGGTGACCGGGCCTTCGTGTACGTACCCCCGACCGGATTCGAACCGGCGCTACCGCCGTGAGAGGGCGGCGTGCTAGGCCGCTACACAACGGGGGCCTATCAGCCGCGAGACCCGGAGGTCTCGCTTACCGAGTGAACACTTTACCCGATCGTCCGAGGAGCTCGGAACGACGGATCAGCGGTGCTCGCGCTGGGGTACCAGGACTCGAACCTAGACTAACTGAACCAGAATCAGTCGTGCTGCCAATTACACCATACCCCATGGGGGTATAACCCCCGGCGTCGTCGCCGTCCCCGAGGGGGCGGAGCGATCGTGCACCGGACGTCGTACCGGGCGTGAACATTACCTGGTCGGTGGCGCCGCGGTCCAACTGGCGCCCGGCTCGAGCACGGTTCGTGACGAAGGCCACGCCGCAGCGCGCCCGGCGGCCGAAGCGATCCGCACGAACACGGCTCAGCGCGGGATCGCGGCCAGCTCGGTCGCGTCGTACCAGAGCAGGTCGGCGTCGTCGAGCCGCTCCCCCGCGTCGTCGTCGCCGGCCAGCGCCGCCTCGACGTCCGCGGCAGCACCCGGCTCGTCGACGTGCACGCACGCGACGTCGGCGACGGCCAGCGGCCCGTCGACCTCCACGAGGCTCGGCGCGCCGTCCTCGGCGTCGTCGACCGTCGCCACGCGGTCGTCGGGCACGTCGACCGAGACGACCAGGCGCAGTCGAGGGGCTGCCTGCGACGCGCGGATCAGGTCGAGGCTGTCGTCAGCTGCCATGAGCTGCGCGGCGAACTCGAGGCCCTCGTCGTCCTCGTCGGGCAGGGCTGCTCGCAGCGCCGCGGTGACCGCGTGCCCTCGCCGCGGGGGCAGCTCGCTCGCGTCGAGCTCGTCCAGGGTGGCCGGCAGGTAGATGCGCACGTGGCCAGTGTGCCCCTGGTCGAGGGCCTGCGGCGTCAGGCACGACCGCCGGGGCTCTGGTCCCGCGCGGTCACCTCGTCCCGGGTCAGCGCTGGCCGGCGATGACATCGACGTCAGGAGCGACCGTCGGCGCGGCCGCGAGCGCGGCCACCCGGGACGCGGCCTCAGCGATCGCCCGCCGGGCCGGCGAGCCCGGCGCCACATCGCGCAGGGTGCGTGCCTCGAGCAGCGCGGTGTCCGTCGCCGCGCGGTCCTCGGGCACGAGCACCGCGTCGACCACACCCGCGTACCGCGCGAGCGCCTGCGCCACGGCCTCGGCGGGGCGAGGGCCGGCGACCGACGCCCGCACGCGGTTGACGAGCACCAGCCGGGTCGCGCCCAGGCCGAGGTCCGTGAGCTCGGTCAGGCCGCGCACCAGTCGCTGGATGCCGACGGGGTCACCGGCGCCGACGACCACGACGACGTCCGCGGTCTCGAGCGTGCGCACGGCGGCGGCGTTGCGCTGCGGCGCGCGGGTGTCGTAGCTGAGCAGCTCGTCCTGCTCGAGGCAGAACCCGACGTCCACGACGGTCCACCGCGCGAGGTCCCGGGCCACCCGCCACACGGTCTCGAGCGCGGACGACGAGAGCTCGGGCCAGCGGTCCGCTCGCGACGTGCCCGACAGGATCCGCAGATCGGGAGCGAGCACGGGCGCGAGTCGCGCGAGCGTCGTCACGTCGAGCAGCCCAAGACCGGCCTGGCGGACGGCCGCCGCGAGCCCGGGCGCCTCGTCGAGCAGGCCGACGACCTGCGCGACGCTCCCGCCGTACGTGTCGGCGTCCGCGAGGAGCACCGACGCGCCGGTCGCAGCGAGCTCGGCGGCGACGTTCACCGCGACGGTCGTGCGCCCGGGCGCGCCGGTGGGGCCCCAGACCGCCACGACGCTGCCCCGCGCGCTCGGCCTCGACGCCGGCGGCGGTGCGACGGGCTCGCGCGTGGCGGGAGTGGCAGCCAGGGCACGCAGCACGGCCGCGAGCACGGCCTCGGCACCGGTGTCGTCGTCGGGCGCCGCCACGACGTCGTCTGCGCCCGCTCCCCGCAGCCGCTCCGACGACCAGGGCGCGTCCGCCGCTGCCAGCCCGACGAGCAGCACGCCTGCGGCATGGAGGGCGTCGACGGCCTCCCGGTCGAGATGCTCGAGCTCTCCCGAGGCGACCGCGACACGCCCCAAGCCAGCCTCGGCTGCGGCAAGCAGCTCGGTGACGTCGGCACATCGACGCGTCACCTGCAGCTGCGGGTTCGCGTCGAGAGCCTGGACCACGACCGACTCGGCCGCGCCGCGGACCGCACAGAGGACGCCGACCGACACCTCAGCCGCCCGTGCCCGGCACGGGGACGACGTCGAGGACGCCGTCGGACGCCAGGGCGGCGAGCACGTCCGGCAGCTGCCCCTGGGGAACCAGCACGTGCACCGCGCTGCCGCCGGACCCGCCGAGCGACCGTTCGGGCCGGGAGACCTCGGCGACCGGGAGGCTCGAGGCGAGCTGGCGCGGGTCCTCCGCCTCGACGTCGGTTCCTGACGGTGCGGGCGAGAACCAGACGTCGACGAGCGCGCCGACGGTGACGTCCCGCGACGGTGCGCGCTCGAGCGGGATCGCCACGGAGCGCACGTCCAGGTCGGCGGCGCTGCCCAGCGCGTTCGCGGGCACGAGCTCGTCCTGCCCGACGACACGCACCGCGACCGCGTCGTCGGGCAGCGGCTCGTCGGCCCGCAGGTAGTGCTCGAGCTCTCCGTCCGCGAGCTGGACGTCGGCGACCACGACGTCGTCCGCCGCGATCCGCTGGCCAGGCACGAGCGCCTCGCGCGCGACGTAGACCGAGACCGTCGTCTGGGCCGAGCGCACCACCCAGGACCCCAGCGCGACGGACGCGGCGACCATGGTGACGCCGACCAGCAACCGCGGGTCACGCCACCCCGGGCGTCGCAGGCGGACCGCGACGGGTGCGGGCAGGTCGAGCACGGCGCTGTCCATCGGCACTCCGTCCGGGTCGGCGGGCAGTCTGGTGCGACCTGGTCGAGGTCCGATCAGGTCTGGGGCGCCCATCCTGCCCGACCGAATGCCGCCCATGGGGCGAAACGGATGATTGTGGACAACCGCGATCGGGGCGCGAGCCGTGCCAGACTTCGGCCATGCCTCCGCGGTTCCTCACGCTCGCCGACGTCAGCGAGGTCCTCAACATCTCGGCGCAGCAGACCTACCAGCTGCTGCACTCCGGCGACCTGCGTGGCATCCAGATCGGCCCCAAGAAGATCTGGCGCATCGAGGCGAGCGAGCTCGAGGGGTACATCCAGCGGATGTACGAGCGCACGCGACCCGCCTCCGCCGAGCAGGTCGACGCCGACCGGTAGGTCGATCGCCCGAGCCGGGCCGTCTCAGGCGGTCCGGACCGTCGTCAGCGAGGCGAACGGCACGAGCGCGACGGCTCCCCGCACGTCGCGCGCCACGACCTCGACGTGGTCGGCACCCACGGCCCCGAGGCGCCCCGCCAGCTCGACGTCGCCCGAGCGCACGAGCACCGCCGCACGGTCGCGCGCCAGCACCCGCAGCGCGTGACCGAGCCCGAGCCTGCGCTCGACCAGTCCCGGCTCCGGCGCTGCGTGCGAGCCGACGCCCGCGACGGCCACGATCGCTCGCGCAGGCACGAGCGACCGACGCTCCATGCCCTGCCCCACCAGGATCCACTGCTCCGCGGCGTCGAGGAGCTCGCCCTCGACGGCGTCCGCACCGAGCACGTGGACGCGCACCTGTCGGCCGACGGATCCCCGCAGGCGGTCGACGAGGTGGACGGTCGCGCGCTCCGCCCTCACGAGCTCGGCGACGTCGGCCCGCACGTCCGCTCGCTCGGCCGCAGCGAGCTGGGCCTCCATGTCCGCGAACAACGCCTCCCACCGCATGGCCACACCGTAAGGGCTGGGACTGCCGGGGTGGACAGCAAACGGACATTCAGGTACATCTATGACCACGAAACGACGTCAAAACACATCAACACAGATTGACGGGGGTCATCATGGTTCGAGGAAGCGCCGGACCGAGCCGGCTTGCGACGGGCGCGGCGCTGGCGGCGGGCGCGACCGCCTCGGGGGCCCTGACCGCCGCGCTCGTCGAGCGCGCCATCGCCTCGTCCATGGCTCCGCTCCTGCGGATCGACGACGTGGTCGAGCTCGGGGTCATCGCGCTCGGGGTCGTCGCGGCGACCTGGCTCGCGCTGTCGTGCGCCGTCGGTGCCCTCTGCCTGGGCGCACGGGTGCTGGGGACCTCGTGGCGGAGCGGCGAGCGGGTCGTCCAGCGCTACGCGCCCGCCCTCGTCCGGCGCGCGCTGGGCGTGGGTGTGGCGGCCTCGCTCGCGGTGGGCCTGGCCTCGGGGGCCGGCGCGGCCGGCCTGGCGGTCGACGCGACGGCAACGGGTCCGGGCACCGAGGTCGGCGTCACCGCCGAGCTGGGATGGGTCGCTTCTTCCACAGCTGCGGCGGAGGCGCCCTCCGAGAGCCGCGCGGCGGACGCTGCGGACGACCTCGGCTGGGTGGTCAGCCCGGAGCAGCCAGCTCACGCTCCCTCCGGGGCGCAGCCCCGGCCGACACGCACGGCCGGCGTGCCCGAGCGTTCCGCCAGCGCGACGAGCCAGGTCGATGACCCCTCGAATGCTGCGGCAGCCCCGGCAGACGCCACCGCACCCGCGGATGCCGCCCCGGATCCCACCGCTTCCCCGTCACCGCCACGTCGGCCCGCCGGTCCGTCCTCCGGGCGGCACGCCGTCGCGCCGGCCGGCCGCGCCGACGTCGCGTCGATCGTGGTCCGCTCGGGCGACTCGCTGTGGAGCATCGCCGAGGCGTCCCTGGCCGACGACCGCGGCAAGCCACCGAGCGTGGAGCAGGTCGCCGCGGAGTGGCCCGCCTGGTACGCCGCGAACGCCGAGGTCATCGGCACCGACCCCAACGTCATCCGTCCCGGACAGCACCTCGTGGTGCCGTCGAGCACCGAGCGGGGCGCACGATGAGCGCGCTGACGGTCGAACGACCGCACTCGGTCGTCGAGGACACCTTCGGCGCGCCGGCGCTGGTGCCGCCCCTCATGCCCGGAAAGGGCGCCGACGACGCAGGGCCAGCACACGCAGGAGGCCTTGGAGCAGCCGCACATGACGTGGGCCCCAGGCAGGTCGGCTCACACCGGCGGTCTGCCGAGGCACCGGCGCCCGATCGGGACGCCGCACCGCGCGACGCCGTGCTCACCGCGGTCGTCCCGCCTGCGACCGTCGCGGCACCCCGCGTGCGGCTCCTGGCGCCCACCCCGGCGGTCGCTGCGCCCACCGCGACCGGGCCCGCGGTCCAGGTGCCACCCACGCTCGCCGCGCGGCTCACGGTGCTCCGCGCGACCGACCGCTCCCCCGTCCTCGAGGCTGTCGACGAGGATCGCGGACCCGAACCGGCCGCCGACCCCGCGCACGTGGCCCGCGCGATCGCCCACGCCGTCGTCGAGGTGCTCCTGGGGCGTCGACCTGTGACCCAGCTGGCGCGGTGGATGACGCCCGGCGTGTACGAGACGTTGCAGGGCCGCGCCGCCCTCACCGCCCGGGTCCTCGGACCGCGGGCTGCCGGCCGCGGCGCGGCCGTGCGGCGCGTGCGGGTGTGCGCGGTCGAGCCGCACGTGTGCGAGGCGGGTGTCGTGGTCGACGACGGCGTGCGGGTGCGCGCGGTCGCGCTGCGGCTCGAGACGCACCGAGGGACGTGGCGCACGACGTCCCTCGAGGTCGGCTGAGGACCGTCCCCGACGCGGAGCCCGACACGGAGGACGCCGAAGGCCGCACCCGACGAACGGGTGCGGCCTCCGGTCGATCGATCAGCGGCGCTTGGCCTGCTTCGCGGCCTTGCGGCGCGCCTCGCGGTTGTCACCGTCGGCGGCGACCGGCTTGGCGGCGGCACCGGGGCCGTCGCCGCGCGTCACGACCGCGCCGTCACCGTCGGCCGAGGGGGCCGTGTACTGCAGCGGCACGCGCTCCGTCGGGCCGTCGATGCCCTTGGCGATCAGGCGCTGCGCGGCGGCACCGGACTGCATCGCGACCTGCGCGGCGGACGCGGCGGTGACCGGAGCCTCCGCCTCCTCCTCGACCTTGACCTCGAGGTTGAACAGGAAGCCGATCGTCTCTTCCTTGATCGCGTCGGTCATCGCGTTGAACAGCTGGTAACCCTCGCGCTGGTACTCGACGAGAGGGTCGCGCTGGGCCATCGCGCGCAGGCCGATGCCCTCCTTGAGGTAGTCCATCTCGTAAAGGTGCTCGCGCCACTTGCGGTCCAGCACCGACAGCGTCACGCGCCGCTCGAGCTGGCGCATGTTCTCCGAGCCGATCTGCTCCTCGCGCTCGCCGTAGGCGTGCTCGGCGTCCGAGAGGACCTCGCGGGTCAGCAGCTCGGCGGACAGACGCGTCGGGCCACCGGCCTGCTCCACGACCTCCTCGGACGTGATGCTCACGGGGTAGACGGCCCGCAGCGCGGTCCACAGCGCCTCGAGGTCCCACTCCTCCGGGCGCCCCTCGGCGGCGGCGGCGTCCACGTAGGCGGACAGCACGTCGGCGCGGAAGTGGCCGACCTGCTCGTGCAGGTCTTCGCCCTCCAGGACGCGTCGGCGCTGCTCGTAGATGACCACGCGCTGGCGGGACATGACGTCGTCGTACTTGAGAACGTTCTTGCGGATCTCGAAGTTGCGCGCCTCGACCTGCGACTGCGCGGACTGGATGCCGCGCGTGACGATCTTGGACTCGAGCGGCATGTCCTCGGGGAAGCCCGCGCGCGTCATCATCGACTCGGCCAGGCCCGAGTTGAACAGGCGCATGAGGTCGTCCTGCATCGACAGGTAGAACCGGGACTCGCCCGGGTCTCCCTGGCGGCCGGAACGACCACGCAGCTGGTTGTCGATGCGGCGCGACTCGTGGCGCTCGGTGCCCAGGACGTACAGGCCGCCGAGCTCGACGACCTCGTCGTGCTCGGACTGCACGGCCTCCTTGGCCTTCTCGAGCGCGTCGGGCCACGCGGCCTCGTACTCGTCAGGGTTCTCGGCCGGGTCCAGGCCGCGCGCGGCGAGGTCGGCGACGGCCATGAACTCGGCGTTGCCGCCGAGCATGATGTCGGTGCCACGGCCGGCCATGTTGGTGGCGACCGTGACGGCGCCCTTGCGGCCCGCCTGCGCGACAACGGCGGCCTCGCGCTGGTGCTGCTTGGCGTTGAGGACCTCGTGCGGCACGCCCTGCTTCTTGAGCTTGGCGGACAGCAGCTCGCTCTTCTCGACGCTCGTCGTGCCGACCAGGACGGGCTGGCCCGCGGCGTGGCGCTCGACGATGTCCGCGACCACGGCGTCGAACTTGCCGTCCTCGCTCTTGTAGACGAAGTCGCGCTGGTCGATGCGCTGCATCCCCCGGTTGGTGGGGATGGGCACGACGCCCAGCTCGTAGGTGCCCTGGAACTCGGCGGCCTCGGTCTCGGCCGTACCGGTCATGCCCGAGAGCTTCTCGTACAGGCGGAAGTAGTTCTGCAGCGTGATCGTGGCGAGCGTCTGGTTCTCGGCCTTGATGGCCACGCCCTCCTTGGCCTCGATCGCCTGGTGCATGCCCTCGTTGTAGCGACGGCCCGGCAGGATGCGGCCGGTGTGCTCGTCGACGATGAGCACCTCGCCGTTCATCACGACGTAGTCCTTGTCGCGCTTGAACAGCTCCTGCGCCTTGATGGCGTTGTTGAGGAAGCCGATCAGGGGCGTGTTGAGGGACTCGTAGAGGTTGTCGATGCCGAGGTAGTCCTCGACGCGCTCGATGCCGGGCTCCAGGACGCCGACGGTGCGCTTCTTCTCGTCGACCTCGTAGTCCTGCTCGACCTTGAGGCGGCGCACGACCTTGGCGAACTCCGCGTACCAGCGGTTGGTGTCGCCCGACGCGGGGCCGGAGATGATCAGCGGCGTGCGGGCCTCGTCGATGAGGATCGAGTCGACCTCGTCGACGATCGCGAAGTTGTGGCCGCGCTGGACGAGTTCGTCCGTGCTCCACGCCATGTTGTCGCGCAGGAAGTCGAAGCCGAACTCGTTGTTCGTGCCGTACGTGATGTCGGCGGCGTACTGCTCGCGGCGCTCGGTGGGCGTCTGGTTCGACAGGATCACGCCGCTGGTCAGGCCGAGGAAGCGGAACACGCGACCCATGAGCTCCGACTGGTAGCTCGCGAGGTAGTCGTTGACCGTGACGACGTGCACGCCCTTGCCGGACAGCGCGTTGAGGTAGGCGGGCGCGGTGGCGACCAGCGTCTTGCCCTCGCCGGTCTTCATCTCGGCGATGTTGCCCAGGTGCAGGGCAGCGCCGCCCATGAGCTGGACGTCGAAGTGCCGCTGGCCGAGGGTGCGGCGCGACGCCTCGCGGACGGCCGCGAAGGCCTCAGCGAGGATGTCGTCCAGCGTCTCGCCCTCGGCGAGGCGGGCCTTGAAGCGGTCCGTCTCCTCGCGCAGCTCGGCGTCGGAGAGCGACGTGAAGCTGTCTTCCAGTGCGTTGACCTGCTGGGCGATGCCCGACAGCTTCTTGAGGATCCGGCCCTCACCGAGACGGAGGACCTTCTCGAGGATCGCTGGCACGCATGACTCCCGACGTGTTCACACCCCGGGCGCCAACGGCGTCGGGGCGGCTTCGATGACCGACCGCACGGCCGGGCCCGACCATCGTAGGCGAGGCCGGCGCGCCCGCGGGCGCATCGGCCACACCTCGGCAGGATTCCGCCACACGTGAACGCGTCAGACCGCCCGCACGGCCGCGTGCAGCGCGGGAGCAAGGTCGCCGACGAGCGTCCCGCTCGCGTCCGCGATGACCACCTGCTCGAGCCCCAGCCACTGCGCCATGAGCCCGAGCTCGGCCACGAGGGCCTCGACCACGCTCGCGTCGCTCACGGCGGACCGCGCCGGTGCGGGCGCCCGGTGCACCCCGTGGACGCGGAGCACCTTGTCCTTGCGGTCCGCCTTGAGGTCGACGAGCGCCTCGAGGTGCTCCCCCATGAGGAACGGCAGCACGTAGTAACCCCACACGCGCAGGTGCGCCGGGACGTAGATCTCGATGCGGTAGCGCAGCCCGTACAGCTCCTCGAGGCGACGGCGCTCGAAGACCAGCGGGTCGAACGGGCTCAGCAGGGCCGAGCCCGTGGCCCTGCGCGGCAGCGTCGCGTCGCGGTGCCGGAACACGTGGCGTGGCCAGCCCTCGACCTTCACCGGCACCAGCACCCCTGCCTCGACCAGGTCCGCCACTGCCGGCTCCACGCGCGCCTGCTTGATGCGGAAGTAGTCACCCAGGCACCGCTGCGACCCGATCCCGTGCGCCCGCGCGGAGATCGCCACGAGCTCGCGCACCGCGTCCGCGTCGTCCGGGAGCGGCTGGGCTGCGACCGCCGGCGGGAGCACGCGGGACGTGAGGTCGTAGCGGCGCTCGAACGCGCCGTTGCGGCCCGCGGAGGTCACCTCGCCGACGAAGAAGAGGTACTCGAGGGCCTGCTTGGCCACGGTCCAGTTCCAGCCCCACTCGGTGGTGCTACGCGGCGGGGAGGACTCCATGAGGTCGTGCACCTTGGCCGCGGAGATCGGCCCGTGCTCGGTGACCAGCGCCCGGACCTCGTCGAGCGCCGCGCTGCGCTCGCTGGGCATCGCGGCGATGCCACCCCACGCCTCGGTCCGGTAGGCCCGGCGCCGCCACTCGAGCAGCCGGAAGGTCTCGGGCGGGACGAACGAGGCCTCGTGCGCCCACGACTCGACCAGCCGCCGGGGTGCGGTGCCCGAGGCACGGTCGAGCAGGGCGGTGTCGTACGGCCCGAGCCGCGAGTACGCGGGCATGAGATGAGCGCGCGCGAGCACGTTGACCGAGTCGATCTGCAGCAGCCCCAGCCGGTCGACGACCTGCTGGAACCCGCGCATCGTCACCGGCCCGGCGCGCGACGGACGCGGGCCCGCCAGGCCCTGGGCGCGCAGCGCGATCCGGCGGGCCTGGGACAACGAGTAGCGCTCGACAGCGACCATGCGCGCCATCCTGCCGCCGCCCACCGACACGAACGACCGAGGCCGGGTCACGGACCCCGGGCAGAGCGACGCCCGGCCGGGGCAGTGCACCGGTCGGGCGTCGGTCAGGGGTGTCAGCGAGCGGCCGCCGGCACTGCGACGGGCGTGTCGAGCTTGATGACTCCGTAGCTCCAGCCTCGACGGCGGTACGCGACCGACGGCTGGGCCGTCTCGGCGTCGACGAAGAGGAAGAAGTCGTGCCCGACGAGCTCCATCTCGTACAGCGCGTCGTCGATGGTCATGGGCTGCGCCTCGTGCAGCTTCTCGCGGATGAGCACGGGCGAGTCGCCCAGCATGTGCTCCGTCACGGAGCCGTCACCCTCCGGCACGTCGTCGGCCACCGGCGCCGGCTCGGGTGGGCGGACGTCCACGGGCGTCAGCGGAGTGTGGTTGCGATGGTCCTTGCGCCGGTCCCGCGTACGACGCAGGCGCTCGAGCAGCTTGGCGAGCGCCAGGTCGAGAGCCGCGTACCGGTCGTCGGCGCACGCCTCGGCGCGGATCACGGGCCCCTTGTCGACGACGGTCAGCTCGACGCGCTCGCTGCTGTCAGCCTGCCGGGGGTTGACCTCGTGCGAGACGAGGACGTCGATCCGCTGAGCGCGGGGGGCCAGCTGTTCGACCTTGGCGAGCTTCTGCTCGACGAAGGCGCGGTACTTGGGCAGTACCTCGGTGTGCCGGCCGGCAACCACAATCTCCATGTGAGCCTCCTGGGAGGTGAGGGCGGGACGCAGCCCGCCGCGGGTCTCGTGCGTTCGTCGCCCCGGTTGGGGCGCCTTGGCGGCATCACCTCCTCCCACACCTCGCTCACGTGACCCCCGCGGGGGCGCGTGCCGGGGTGTCGTCGGCAGTCGTTGACTCGGACCACCACGCTAGCCCTCGGAACGTCCCGGCGACCACTCACGCAGCAGATCCACAGCGAATGTCCCGTTCGTCCCCAGTCCGGGCGCCCGGCGGCGGGGTCGATGCGAGCGTGAACCCCGCCGCGACGTGCGCTCCTGCGGCCTCGAGCGGGACGCGGCAGGCGACGAGCGTGGCCCCGGTCGTCAGCACGTCGTCGACCAGGAGGACGCGACAACCCGCCACCTGCGCGAGGGCGCGCCGCCGTACCCGGACGTGCCCGGTGAGGTTGAGCCACCGCGCCCGTGTGCCGAGGCCGACCTGGTCGCCACCGCGGCGGGCGAGCACCGGCGACGAGCGGGCGGCGGTCCCCCCGGCCCGGAGCCCGGCCGCGAGCGCGGCGGCGAGGTCGTCGACGAGGTTCCCGCCGCGCCGCCGACGCGAGGCGGGTGTGGAGGGCGCGGGGACGACGAGCACCTCGCCCGGGCCGAGCACCGGCGCGAGCGCCCGCCCCGCCGCGACGAGCGCGGCGGCGAACGGCCGCGTGAGGTCGAGCCGTCCGTGGTCCTTCCAGGCGAGCACCGCAGCCCGCACGGGCCCCACGCAGTCGGCCACGGTCCACACCGGCAGGCCGCCGGGTGCACCCAGCAGGTCGAGGCGGCCGGCGCGCTGCTCGCAGCGCCACGGCGGCCCCAGCAGCGCGTCGCACGCGGCGCACCACGGCACGTCGTCGAGCCCGCACCCGCCGCACGCGACGGGCAGCACGAGGCGGCTCAGCTCGGTCCACCACGCGCGCACGCCCACGGACCCAGCGTCACCGACCGGCGACGCCCGTGGGGTCGTCGGGCGGCATCTGTGGACGACGGCTACCCGGGGAAGCTCGGGTCCATCACTCCCTCGACGCCGGGCACAGCGGCCCAGCTCGACGCGGTGTACCGGCGCAGCGTGCCGTCGGTCGTCGTCACGTACGGGACGCTCCCCCCGGCGAGCGCATCGAGGTCGGCGACCTCAGGCAGCGCGACGGTCGGGCCCGACACCGGCACGAGGTGGACCGCGAGCGTCCCGGCGCTGCGCCCGATGACCGCGAGCGTCGACTCGTCCTTCCAGACGAGCGAGGTCGCGTCGGTGAGCAGCGAGCCGGCCCGGATGACCTCGCCGATCTGCTGCGGCGCGCCGTTGGCGTCGCGGACGACTGCGCCCACGTCGACCGCGACGCCGTCGGCACCCGAGGAGATGACCGCGACGCGCGTCCCGTCGCGCGCCACCCGGACCGAGCGCACCTGCCGGCCCTGGAGGAAGTCGGCCGTGATGCTCACGGGCTTGGCGCCCGTGCGGCCCGCGACGAGGCCGTCCGCGGTCGTCGCGGTCCACGCCCACCCGAAGCGGTCGACCGACGGCGCGACGAGGTCGGACCCCGTCAGCAGCGTCGTGCCTGCCTTGCCCCCCGACGGCAGGGTCACGAGCGAGGAGCCGCCGGACACCCCGACGCGGACGTCGCCGTCCTCGTCCCGCGCCGGGTAGCGGATCCCGAGACCCTCGAGCGACCCGATGCCGTCGACGGGCTTGACCCCGTTGCCGGCGAGCGCGACGAGCTTGCCCGCCTGGAGCATCTCGATCGGGACGTCGGGCATCGGCCCCTGGTCGAGCGTCGCGGCACCCTCGAGGATCACGCCGTTCACACCACCGGCGGTCACCTGGACCGAGCCCACCCCCGGAAGCAGCCGCAGGCTCGCGTTGATCTGGGCGAGGAACAGCTTGCGCTGGGCCGCGAGCACGGTCGCCGCCGGTTCGACCCCGACCTCGGCGACGCCGGCCCCGGTGACGACGATCGCCTCGGGCTTGAGCTGCGTACCGTCCGGGATCGCGGTGACCACCGCGTCCCGCAACCACGGGGACGGGCCTGCGAGCAGGGCCTTCATCACGTGGGTCGGCAGCTTGTCCTCGGGGAGCCAGCGCGTCTCGGGCACCAGGAAGGTCTCGTCGGCCGACAGGAAGTAGATCGACGCGCTGCGGAACCGGGCGTCGAACACCGGCTTGGCCAGCACGAGCCCGTCGGGCACGCCGGAGATGCGCCACTCGCCCTCGGAGTTGCGCACGAGGTCGTACGTGACCGACTCGCGCGCGTCCGGCGGCGCCTCGGTGTAGCGGCCGTCGCCGTCGACGCGGGCCAGCACGGGCACGTCGACCGTCACCTGCGTCTTGGAGGTCGTCGAGTAGGTCAGCGCCCCGGCGACGACGACGCCCGCGAGCGGCTTCCACGACTGGCGCGCGTCGCCCGCGAGGTACTCCCGGGCGGTGACGAACTCGCCCTGGAACCCGTTGGCCCCCGCGATGAGGAAGCTCTGCACGATGTCGACGGGCCCGGCGCCGGCCTGCGGCCCCTCGGGCAGCGGGTCGGCGCGTCCCTCGTCACTCACGACGACGTCGCTGCGGACCACCGGCCCCGACGTGGGCATCGACGTGCAGGCGGCCAGCAGCAGCACGACGAGGGCCAGCGCGGCCCCGCGGACCCGGGCGCTCATCGGACCTCCTGGCGGGCGTCGGCGTGGCTGTCGTCGTCGAGCTCGGGCAGCGCGGCGGGGTCGGTGCGCGGCCGCACCACGGGCGCGAGGATCGGCGGCGGGTCGGCGTCGTCCGGGACGAGCGGAAGCGGCGAGTCGGTCAGCCGGATGCCGGCGCGGCGCGGCAGCGTCAGGCGGAAGCACGCGCCGCGGCCGGGGCGGCCCCACGCCTCGAGCCACCCGCCGTGCAGGTGGGCGTCCTCGAGCGAGATCGCCAGGCCGAGGCCCGTGCCGCCGGTCGTGCGGGCCCGGGCCGGGTCGGCGCGCCAGAACCGGTCGAAGACGTGCGCGGTCTCGACGGTCGACATCCCGACCCCGTGGTCGCGCACCGTGACGGCCACGGCGTACTCGTCGGCCCCGACCGTGACCTCGACGGACGTGCCCTCGGCGTGCTCGATCGCGTTGACGAGCAGGTTGCGCAGCACGCGCTCGACGCGGCGCGGGTCGATGTCGGCCTGCGCGCGCTTCTCGGGGAGCGTGACGCGCAGCCACGTCCCGCGGCGCTCGGCGAGCGGGAACGCGTGGTCGGCGGCCGCGATGACCACGTCGCGCACGTCGCGGCCCTCGGCATCGAGGACGGCGGCTCCCGCGTCGAACCGGCTGATCTCGAGCAGGTCGGCGAGCAGGTCCTCGAACCGGTCGAGCTGGGTCTGCAGCAGCTCGGCCGAGCGCTTGACCGCGGGCTCGAAGTCCGCGCGCGACGCGTGGATGACCTCGCCGGCCATGCGGATGGTCGTCAGGGGGGTGCGCAGCTCGTGCGACACGTCCGAGACGAACCGCCGCTGCAGCGCGGACAGGTCCTCCATGCGGCTGATCTGGTCCTGCAGCCCCGCGGCCATCTCGTTGAACGAGCGCGCGAGCCTCGCCATCTCGTCCTCGCCCTTGACCGGCATCCGCTCGGACAGGTGCCCGTCCGCGAGCCGCTCGGCCACCTGCGCCGCGCGGCGCACCGGGCGCACGGCCTGGCGCGTCACGAGCCAGGTCATCGAGCCGAGCAGCGCGACGAGCGCCACGGCCGCGAGCGCGAGGGTGCGCTGCAGGAAGTCGAGCCGCTCCTGCTCCGCCTGCAGGCTGTAGAGGAAGAAGAGCTGGAACGTCCCGGCGACCGGGACGTCGACGTTCTGGCCGACCATCACGGCGGGCTCGTCGCCCAGCTCTGTGGGCCACGCGACCGACTGCCAGTGCTGGCCCCCCACTGCCGTCGCCACCTGCAGCTGCTTGGTGACGATCCCCGACCGGCCGAGGGCGAAGTCCGAGGCCGCCGCGCCGACCGACACCGTCGAGCGCTGGCCCGGCGAACGCAGCAGGAAGACCTCGCGCTCCCCCGACCCGCCCGAGCTCTGCGCCTTGACGACGTCCTCGAGCAGCCGCGACACGTCGGGGCCCTGGGTCGCGGTGGAGAAGTCGAACGTCGCCTGCGCCTGCACCGTGCTGCGGGCGCTCTCCTCGAGCACCTGCTCCACGCGGCCGTCGAACAGGCTGTCGCGCATCCGCTCGCCGACGTACAGGCCGACCAGCACGAGGGTGACCAGGCCGATCGCGGTGGTCGTCGTGATGACGCGCACCTGCAGCGACGAGCGCCAGGCGTGCCCTCCGGAGCGCACCCGCCGGGCCGTGCGGGCCCGGACGAGGCGCCACGTGCCGGCGACCCGCATCACGTCGAGGTCACGCCCGCCTTGTAGCCGACGCCGCGCACGGTGACGACGATCTCGGGCTGCTCGGGGTCGTTCTCGATCTTGGAGCGCAGGCGCTGGACGTGGACGTTGACCAGGCGCGTGTCCGCCGCGTGGCGGTAGCCCCACACCTTCTCGAGCAGGATCTCGCGCGTGAAGACCTGCCACGGCTTGCGCGCGAGCGCGACGAGCAGGTCGAACTCGAGCGGGGTGAGCGAGATCGGCCGGCCGGCGCGGACCACCCGGTGGCCGGGCACGTCGATGCTCACGTCGCCGATCGAGAGGTGCTCGGGCGCGGGCTCGTCGCTGCGGCGCAGGCGCGCACGCACGCGGGCGACGAGCTCCTTGGGCTTGAACGGCTTGGAGATGTAGTCGTCGGCCCCCGACTCCAGGCCGAGGACCACGTCGACCGTGTCGCTCTTGGCCGTGAGCATGACGATCGGCACTCCCGACTCGCCGCGGATCTGCCGGCAGACCTCGTTGCCGTCCTTGCCCGGCAGCATCAGATCGAGCAGCACGAGGTCCGGCTGCGTGGCCCGGAAGACCCCCAGCGCCTCGTCACCGTCCTCGCAGAACACCGGGTCGAAACCCTCCGAGCGCAGCACGATCCCGATCATCTCTGCCAGCGCGGTGTCGTCGTCGACCACCAGCACGCGTCCCCTCATGGCGGACATTCTCGCATCGGATCGTGTGGGTTCAGGCGCGCCTGTGCACGGATCACCCGTGTGCGTCCCGAACAGGTGTGTCGCGTGGCACGATGGGCGTTCGCCAGGGGGCGGCGCTGCCGCCGCGATGCCCCTCCCGGCGCCGTCACCGCCCGACGAGAGCCGAGGAGCAGAGCTCGCATGACGAGCCCGCACGACGACGCACCGCAGCCCACCTGGACTGCCCCGGGATCTGCCGTGCCCCCTCCCCCTGCGCCGCCCGTGGTGCCGCCCGCACCTCCCCTGGCGCCGCCCGACCTGACCAAGCCCGTGCCCCCCGGCGCGCCCCCGGTCGCGCCGCCCGTGCCCGTGCAGGGCTGGGGCGGCCAGCCCGCGTGGAACGGCCAGCCCGGTTGGGGCGCTCCCGCGCCGAGCGCGTGGCGCCCGCCCGCGCTGCAGCCGGGCATCGTGCCGCTGCGGCCGCTCGGGCTCGGCGAGATCCTCGACGGCGCCTTCAAGGCCGTGCGCGCCAACCCGCGCGTGATGTTCGGGCTGTCCGCCATCGTCGTCACCATCGCGGTCGCGGTCGAGTCGGTGCTGAGGTGGTACGTCGCGGGCCTGATCGACGGCGCGATCGCGGACGCGACGGCCTCGTCGGACCTGTTCACCGAGTCCGACACCGACGGCCTCGGCAGCGCCCTCAGCCAGGTCCTCGCCGCACCGATCACGACCGTCGTCACCACGATCCTCACCGGCTGGCTGATCATCTCCGTGAGCCGGTCCGTGATCGGGCAGAAGGTCAGCCCGCGGGAGGTTCTCCGCAGCAAGCGGATCTGGCTCGTGGTCGGGTTCACCGCGCTCCTCGGCCTCGCGATCGCCGTGGTCGTCGGTGCGTACGTCGCGCTGATCGTGCTGTTCGCCTCGCAGGACCTGGTGGGGCTCGCGGTCGGGTTCGGCCTGCTCGCCGGAGCGGCGCTGTTCGTCCTGCTCGTGCTGGTGTCCGTGCGCACGCTGCTCGTCCCGCCCGCGCTCATGCTCGAGGGCAAGAGCTTCTGGTCCACGGTGGCGCGAGCGTGGCGCCTGACGCGCGGCAGCTTCTGGCGCCTGCTCGGCATCTACCTGCTCGTGAGCCTGCTGGTCGGGGTCGTCACGCAGATCGTCGTGACGCCCGCCGCGATCCTGTCCGCGCTGGTCTTCTCGGACCCGATGGGCCTGGAGTTCGGGTCCATCGTCGTGACCGGCATCGCCAAGATCATCGCGCTCACCCTGAGCACGACGTACCTCGCCTCGGTCGTCGCGCTGCTCTACATCGACGTGCGGATCCGCCGCGAGGGGCTCGACATCGAGCTCGCGCGCGCAGCCGACGCGGCCGCCGCGTCCCGGTGACCTCAGGAGTGCGCACCGACGTCCCCGTGACGCCCGACGGGCCGACCGGACGCCGCTGGGCGCTCGAGGAGCTGAGCCACCCGGAGTACCACGAGAAGAAGTCGCTGCTCGCCCGGTTCATCGAGTGGGTGCTCGACCTGTTCGACGGGCTCGGGGGCCACGGCTTCTCCGGGCTCCAGTCGGCGCTCGTCGTCGTGGGGATCACCGCGGTCGTCGTCGCCGTCGCGTTCATCGTCGCCGGCCCTGTCCGCCGCTCGCGGCGCGTCCGCTCGGCGGGCGCGGTGCTCGCACAGGACGACACCCGCACGGCCGACCAGATGCGGGCGGCGGCCGACGCCGCGGCCCGCGCCGGAGACTTCTCGCTCGCGGTCGTCGAGCGGTTCCGTGCGCTCGTCCGCGGCCTCGAGGAGCGCCTGGTGCTCGACGAGCGCGCCGGGCGCACCGCGCACGAGGCCAGCCTCGACGCCGGCCGGCGGCTGCCCGCGCTCGCGCCCGACCTCGCCTCGGCGGGGGGCCTGTTCGACGACGTCGCGTACGGCGGGCGCACGGCGAGCGCGGACGACGACCAGCGGCTGCGGGCGCTCGAGGAGCGGGCCCGCCACGAGCGGCCGACCCTCGCCGGGGCGGCGCGATGACCACGACGACCCACGTCCCCGTGGTCGGCGACGGGACGACCGCCCGATCGCGCGCGACCAGCCGTTGGCGCCGGTGGCGCGGCCCGATCGCGATCCTGTCGCTGCTGTGCGTCGTCGGGCTGCTCGCCGCGCTCCCCGAGCCGCGCACGTCCTCGGTGCCGCTCGCGCCGGACAGCACCGCGACGACCGGGGCACGGGCCGTCGCCCAGATCCTCGAGGGGCAGGGCGTGGAGATCACGTTCGTGCGCCGCGCCGCCGCCGCGCGCGCCGCGGTGACACCCGGCTCGACCGTGCTGCTCGCGGGCGAGCGCAACCTGTTCGACCAGTCGCAGTTCGACTTCCTGGCCGACGTGGACGCCGACCTCGTGCTCGTCGACGCGTCCTGGGCGGCCTCCGTCCTGGCCGGGGTCGACTCCTCGTGGTCGGACGGCTCGGCCTCCGCGGACGTCGCACCGGGCTGCGACGATCCCGACGCGGTCGCCGCCGGGGCGCTGCGGGCCACCGGACGGTTGATCGCCTCGACGCCCGACACCGTGGTCTGCTTCCGCGGTCCCGACGAGAGCGCCGACCAGGGCGCCTACGCGGTCCGGACGGTCGACGGGCAGCGCATCGCGATGCTCGCCGACGCGACGCCGCTGACCAACGCCCACCTCGCTGACACCGGCAACGCCGCGCTCGTGCTGCGGATGCTCGGCCGCCACGACCACCTCGTGTGGTACCTGCCCAGCCCGTACGACACCGGGTCCGACGAGGGCGCGGGAGGCCCGGGCCTCGGCGACCTCGTCCCGCCGGTCGTCGGCGTCCTGGCGCTGCAGCTGCTGCTCGTGGTCCTCGTCGTGGCGATCTGGCGCGGGCGCCGCCTGGGACGGCTCGTGACCGAGCCCATGCCCGTCGTCGTCCCCGCGGCCGAGGCCACCCGGGGCCGCGGCCGCCTGTACCGGCGCTCGCGCTCGTTCGGTCACGCCGCAGCAGCGCTGCGAGCCGGTGCCGCGAGCCGCGGCGCCCGCCGCCTCGGGCTCCCGGCATCGACCCCGGCGCCCCAGCTGATCGACGCCGTCGCCCTGGCGACCGGGCGACGGATCCCCGACGTGGCGGCCCTGTTCTACGGGCCGCCCCCCACCGACGACTCCGCGCTGGCCAGGCTGGCGCGGGACCTGGACGACATCGAGAGCGAGGTCCAATCATCGTGAGCGACCACCCCGAAGTGACCGTCGACACCGACAAGGCCGTCGACCCCTCCCCGGAGCTGCGCGCCGCGCTCGCGGGCGTGCGCGCGGAGGTCGCCAAGGCCGTCGTCGGCCAGGACGCCGCCGTGTCCGGGCTGATCATCGCGCTGCTGTGCCGCGGGCACGTGCTGCTCGAGGGCGTGCCCGGCGTCGCCAAGACGCTGCTCGTGCGGACCCTGTCGGCCTCGCTGGACCTCGACACCAAGCGCGTGCAGTTCACGCCGGACCTCATGCCCGGCGACGTGACCGGCTCGCTCGTGTACGACGCGCGCACCGCGGAGTTCTCGTTCCGCAGGGGCCCGGTATTCACCAACCTGCTGCTGGCCGACGAGATCAACCGGACGCCCCCCAAGACGCAGGCCTCCCTCCTCGAGGCGATGGAGGAGCGACAGGTCTCGGTGGACGGCACGCCGCAGCCGCTGCCGGACCCCTTCCTGGTCATCGCGACCCAGAACCCGGTCGAGTACGAGGGCACCTACTCGCTGCCCGAGGCGCAGCTCGACCGGTTCCTGCTCAAGCTCACGCTGCCCCTGCCCGAGCGGGAGGACGAGGTCGAGGTGCTCGCCCGGCACGCCGCCGGGTTCGACCCGCGTGACCTGTCCGCCGCGGGCGTGCGGCCCGTCGCCGACGCGGACGTGCTCGCGCGGGCTCGGGCCGAGGTCGCGCGCGTGCAGGTCTCGCGCGAGGTGCTCGCCTACGCGGTCGACGTGTGCCGCGCGACGCGGACCTCGCCGTCGCTCTCGCTCGGCGTCTCCCCGCGTGGTGCGACCGCGCTGCTCGCGACCTCGCGGGCGTGGGCCTGGCTGTCGGGCCGCGGCTACGTGACGCCCGACGACGTCAAGGCGCTCGCGCACCCGACGCTGCGGCACCGCGTGCAGCTGCGTGCCGAGGCCGAGCTCGAGGGCGTCACGACCGAGTCCGTGCTCGACACCGTCCTGGCCTCCGTGCCCGTCCCCCGCTGACCCGCCGTGGCCCTCACCTGGCGCGCGGCCGTGCTGGCCGCGCTCGGCATCCCCGCGGTGCTCGTCGTGCCTGTGCCCGGGACCGTGCTGCTGTGGGCGCTCGTGGTCCTGGTCGTGTGCGTGCTCGACGCCGCGCTGGCCGCGTCGCCGCGTGAGGTCGCCGTCGTGCGCCGCGTGCCCCCGTCGGTCCGGCTCGGCGAGCCGGCAGCGAGCGATCTCGAGGCCACCAACGTGTCCTCGCGGCGGCTGCGCGGGCTGGTGCGCGACGCCTGGCCGCCCTCGTCGGGAGCGATCGCCCCGCGGCACCAGGTCGACCTGCCGCCCGGTGACGGGCGGCGCCTGCGCACGACGCTCGTCCCGACGCGACGGGGGGACGCGCACGCGGACCGCGTGACGATCCGCAGCATCGGACCGCTCGGGGTCGCCGCGCGGCAGGCGTCGATCGAGGTGCCCGCGCGGCTGCGGGTGCTGCCCGAGTTCGCCTCGCGCCGCCACCTGCCGAGCCGGCTGGCCCGGCTGCGCGAGCTCGACGGGCGTGCCGCCGTGCAGGTCCGCGGCGCCGGCACCGAGTTCGACTCGCTGCGCGAGTACGTGATCGGCGACGACGTGCGCTCGATCGACTGGCGCGCCTCGGCCCGCCGCTCCGACGTCGTCGTGCGCACCTGGCGCCCCGAACGGGACCGTCGCGTGCTCGTCGTGCTCGACACGGGCCGCACGTCCGCGGTCCGGGTGCTCGACGCGCCCCGCATCGACGCGTCCATCGAGGCGGCGCTCCTGCTCGCCGCGCTGGCCACGCGCGCAGGCGACCGCGTCGAGCTGCTCGCCTACGACCGCCGCGTGCGGGCCCGCGTCGCCGGCACCGGCGGCCCGCGCCTCATGCCCGCCCTCGCGGACGCGCTGGCGACCGCGCACCCCGAGCTCATCGAGACGGACTGGGCGGGGGTCGTGAGCCAGGTCCGCGAGCGGCTGAGCCAGCGCGCGCTCGTCGTGCTGCTCACCGCTCTGGACCCCGCGGTCGTCGAGCAGGGCCTGCTCCCCGTGGTCGACCAGCTCACGTCGCGGCACCAGGTGGTCCTCGCGTCCGTCGCCGACCCGGAGCTGCACGAGCTGTCGCGGCAGCGCGGGTCCGCGGCCGAGGTGTTCGACGCCGCGGCGGCCGAGCGCGTCGGGCTCGAGCGCGCCGCGGTCGCGGTCCGGCTGCGGCAGCGTGGCGTCGAGGTGGTCGAGGCGCTGCCCGACGACCTCGCCCCCCGCCTGGCCGACACGTACCTCGCGCTCAAGGCGGCCGGCCGGCTGTAGGCCGCAGACTGGTACTCATCGATCGATCGGAGGGCCCCTGTGGCCGGGCACCGCATCTTCGCGACGAGCTTCGCGAGCATCTACCCGTTGTACGTGACCAAGGTCGAGCGCAAGAGCCACACCCGGGACGAGGTCGACGAGGTCATCACGTGGCTCACGGGCTACTCCGACGCGGGCCTCCGCGAGGCGATCGACACCGGGATCGACCTCGAGACGTTCTTCGCCCAGGCACCCGCGATGAACCCGAACGCCACACTCATCACGGGTGTGATCTGCGGGCACCGGGTCGAGGAGATCGAGGATCCCCTCATGCAGCGGATCAGGTACATGGACAAGCTCGTCGACGAGGTCGCGCGCGGCAAGAAGATGACCTCGATCCTGCGCTCCTGACGCGTCAGGCGTGGCCGGGTGCGGCCGGGAACGCTCGTCGCGCGATCAGCACCACCAGCAGCGCGAGGGCGACGAGGCCGGCGCCCCAGTACGGCAGCGAGCCGAGGCCCGGCCCGGCGAGCACCCAGGCGCCGAGTGCCGCGCCTCCCCCGATGCCGATGTTCGCCGTCGCGTTCACCAGCGCGCCGATGACGTCCGGGGACGCCCCCGACGTGCGGATCGCCGCCGTCTGGAACACCGACGCGACCGCGCCGAACCCGGCCGTCCAGACCGCCGCCGCGGCGAGCACGCCGACCTGCGCCGGGAACAGCAACCCGAGAGCGAGCAGCCCGAGCGCCACGGTCGCCAGGACGACGAGCGTGCCGCGCCGGGGGTGCCGGTCGAGCGCCGTGGCCGCGTACGCGGTCCCCAGGAGGCCGAGGGCCCCGAGCACGAGCAGCGTCGGACCGACGGACGACCGGGTGAGCCCTGCACCCAGGAGCAGCAGGGCCACGTAGGTGTAGACCGTGTACTGCCCGAGGTAGGTGAGCGCGTTGGCCACCGACACGACGCCCAGCCGCGCCCGGTTGGTGCGCCGGGCGTCGTCGGCGGCCGGGGCTGCGCCCGTGGTCACCGCGGGGAGCAGCGTGGCGACGAGCCCAGCCGCGAGCGCACAGGCGATCGCGAGCGCGACGAACGCCGCACGCCACCCGACCGCGGTACCCAGCGCGGTCGAGAGCGGGACGCCGAGCACGAACCCTGCCGAGGCACCCGCGGTGACGAGCGCCAGCGCGCGGCCTGTGAACCGCGGGCCGACGAGGCGCGACGCGTACCCGATCGCGACGGAGAAGAACACCGCGTGCGCGACGCCGCCCAGGGCCCGGGCGGCTGCCACGACGCCGAATGCCGGGGCGAGTGCGACGAGCGTGTTGCTCGCCGTGTACGCCACCAGGGTGCCGAGGAGCAGGGGCTTGCGGGGCAGCCGCCGGGTGGCGAGCGTCAGGGGCACCGCGAGCGCCGCGACCATGACCGCGTAGACGGTGACCAGGAGTCCAGCGACCGACCTGCTGACGTCGAGGTCGTCGCTGATCTGCGGAAGCAGGCCCACGGGCAGGAGCTCGGTGGTGATCGCCGCGAAGGTCGCCAGCGCGAGGGCCACGATGCCGCCGGCCGCCGCGCGCACCGTGCCGGTCTCCGAGCGTCGGTCGGTGGTCGCGTCAGTCACGACCGCATGCTCGCACGCGGTCCCGACACGTGTCGGACGGCAGCGGTAGGTTCGCGTCCGACGCCTGATGAGGAGGGCCATGCCGGACGAGAGGCTGACCGCCGACGAGCTCTCGCGCGCCCTGCTCGCGCGCCAGTACCTGCTCGAGCGGACCCCCGCGCCGTTCCACGACGTCGCCAGCCACCTCGTGGGCCTGCAGGCGCAGAACGCCTGGTCGCCCTACCTCGCGCTGGCCAGCCGGGTGCGGGGGTTCACGCACGCGCAGCTCGGGGACGCCCTCGTCGGCCGTTCGGTGGCCCGTATCGCGGTGATGCGCGGCACGATCCACCTGGTCACGGCGGACGACGCGCTGCTGCTTCCCGTGCTGACCGCGCCGATCTTCACGCGCGACCTGCTGGTCAACGCCCAGCACGGCGCACCGTTGCGCACCGTGGACGTCGCACAGGTGACCGCCGCGGCCCGAGCACTCGTCGACGCCGAGCCCCGGGTCACGACGGCCCTGGGCGCGCTGCTCGCCGAGCGGTGGCCGGACGTGCCGCCGGGCACGCTCGCCTACGCGGCGCGCGGCACGCTCCCGCTCGTCCAGGTCCCGCCGCGGGGCGTGTGGGGACGCTCGGGCGCGACGACGTGGACCACGGCGTGGCACTGGCTCGGCTCTCCTGCCCCGGACCTGTCCGACCCGGACGCGCACGCCGCGGCACTCGAGGACCTCGTGCTGCGCTACCTCGCAGCGTTCGGCCCCGCCAGCGTCGCCGACGCCCAGGCGTGGTCCGGGCTGACGGGCCTGAGGGCCGTCGCGGACCGGCTCGGCGACCGCGTGGTCCGGCTCGTGGCCGAGCCGTCCCCGGGCAAGGTGCGCCCGCGCGAGATGCTCGACCTGCCCGAAGCACCGCGCCCGCCGGGCGACACCCCAGCACCGGTGCGGTTCCTGCCCGACTTCGACAACGTGCTGCTCGGACACGCGGACCGCACGCGGCTGATCAGCGACGAGCGGCGGCGCTCCCTGCAGTCGTCCAACGGCGTGCTGCCGGGCACCTTCCTGCTCGACGGGCGCGTGGGAGGCACGTGGCGGATCGACCGATCCGTGCGCGGACGGGCGACGATCGTCGTCGCACCTTTCGCCGCGATGTCACGCGGCGCGGTCGACGCGGTGAGCGCCGAGGCCGAGGGCGTCGTGCGGTTCGTCGCGGACGAGGCGGCCGAGCACCACGTCCGCGTGGATCAGCCGGCGGTCGCCAGCTCGTAGCCCGCGCGGTCCGCCTCGAGGTCGCCCGTCTCGCCGTCGCGCACGCCGCGCCGGCCGAGCACGAGCACGTAGGCCCAGAAGCCCGCGAGCGCGATCGCGCCGATGACGATCTTGAGCCACCACGGCAGGCTCGAGCCGGTCACGAAGCCCTCGATGAGCCCGGAGACGGCCAGCACGCCGACCAGACCGATCGCGACCGTGAACAGCGACCGGGCCTCCTGTGCGAGGGCGCGTGACCTGGTCCGCGGTCCCGGCACGATCCAGGCCCAGAAGATCCGCAACCCCGCGGCCCCGGCGACGAAGACGGCGGTGAGCTCGAGCATCCCGTGCGGCGCGATGAGCTGCAGGAACAGGTCGAGCTCGCCCGCCTCGGCCATGACGCCGCCCGTCGCGCCGACCGAGATCGCATTGCTGGCCAGGACGTACACCGGCCCGATCCCGGTGATGCCGGCAGCGATGCACTGGGCGGTCAGCCACGCGTTGTTCGTCCAGACCGTCGCGGCGAAGCCCGCGCCCGGGTCGTAGTACTCGGCGAACGCGCGGTCGACGTACTCCTGGCGTTCGGCCGGGCTGCCCATCGCCGCGAGGGCGTCGGGCTGGGTGGCCACCCAGGCCCCCGCCACGACCGCGAGCAGCACGAACAGTGCGCCGACCGTGACCGTCCACCAGCGGATCCGGTACATCGCGACCGGCAGCGTCACGGCGACGAAGCGGGTGACGTCCCGCCACGCGGGTTCGTGCGTCCCCGCGATCGCCGACCTGGCGCGCGCGAGCGTCTGCGACAGCCGGGTCACCATCTCCGGGTCGGGAGCCGCCGACCGGATCATCGACAGGTCCGTGGCGGTCGCCTGGTACAGGCGCACGAGCTCGTCGGCCTCGGCCCCCGTGCGGCGACGCTGCTTGGTCAAGGTGTCCAGGCGCTGCCACGCGGGACCGTGCACGAGCTGGTAGGCGTCCAGGTCCATGACGGACAGGATGCCATCCGCGGGGGCTCGCAGCGGTTAGTCTGCCCAGGTCGGCGGCAGGTCGACGGTTCGTCGGCGGCTCAGCGCTGGAGGTGTGGTGGACGGCATCGTCACGGGCGAGGGTGTCCTCCTCGACTCGCAGGCCGCCTCGGTCGCGTCCCGGTTGCTGGCCGGGCTCATCGACGTGGCCGTGCTCGCGGTCGTCATCATCGTGCTGAGCCTGGCGACGGTCGGGATCGCCAGCAACGTCCAGTCGGACGCCGCGCCCGCCATCGCCGTGATCCTGCTGCTCGTCGTCCTCATGCTCGTGCTGCCGATCACGGTCGACACCCTCACGCGCGGCCGGTCGCTCGGCAAGGCCGCCGTGGGCATCCGCGTCGTGCGCGACGACGGCGGCCCGATCGTGTTCCGGCAGGCGTTCGTGCGCGCGCTGACCGGCGTCGTCGAGCTGTGGCTCACGTTCGGGATCGTCGCGACGATCTGCTCGATGGTGCACCCGCAGGGCAAGCGCGTCGGCGACATCCTGGCCGGCACCTACGCCGTGCGCGTGCGGGGTGCGACCAAGGCGCGGATCCCGGTCGAGGCGCCGCCCTACCTCGTCGGCTGGGCGCACCAGGCCGAAGTGGCCCGGCTGCCCGACGGGCTCGCGCTCACCGTCCGCCAGTTCCTCAACCGTGCCACGCAGCTGCACCCGACCTCTCGCGTCGAGCTGGGTGGCCGGTTGACCGCCGAGGTCGCGCAGTACGTGCAGCCGCTGCCCCCCGCAGGCACGCACCCGGAGGACTTCCTCGCCGCCGTGCTGGCCGAGCGCCGTCGTCGCGAGATCGACGTGCTGTCCCGCAACGCGACCCGCACCGCCAAGGACGCTCAGGGCCTCCACCGGCTCCCGCACGGCGTGCCGGACCCGGTCGACTGACCCGTCAGTCGCGGCGCAGATCCGGCTCGAGGTAGATCACGCGCGCGATCGGCACGGCCTCGCGCACGCGCTGCTCGGCGGCGTCGATCGCCGCCGCCACGTCCGCGGCCGTCGTCGCGGCCGGCACCTCGATCTTCGCGGCCACCAGCACCTCCTCGGGTCCCAGATGCAGCGTGCGCAGGTGGATGACGGACGAAACCCCGGGGCCGACGAGCGCGCTCTTGATCGCGGCGACGTCGGACTTGGTCGCCGACTCGCCCAGCAGGAGCGACTTGGTCTCCAGGGCCAGCACGATCGCGATGAGCACCAGCAGGACGCCGATCCCCGCGGTGCCGACCGCGTCCCACTCCCCGTTGCCGGTCACGAGGGTCAGCCCGACGCCGAGCAGGGCCAGGACCAGACCGATGAGAGCCCCGAGGTCCTCGAGCAGCACGACGGGCAGCTCGGGCGCCTTCGCGGTGCGGACGAACGAGACCCACGACTGCTTGCCGCGGACCAGGTTCGACTCGTGGATCGCGGTGCGGAACGAGAACCCCTCGAGCCCGATCGCCGCGACGAGCACCACCACGGGCACCCACTTCCACGACTCGATCGGGTGCGGGTCCTCCCACTTGTGCCACGCCTCGTACAGCGCGAACAGGCCACCGAGCGAGAACAGCACGATCGAGACGATGAACGCGAAGACGTACCGCTCGCGGCCGTAGCCGAACGGGTGCTCGTCGTCGGCAGCCCGACGCGCACGCTTGCCGCCGACGAGCAGCAGCAGCTGGTTGCCGGAGTCCGCGAGCGAGTGCACCGACTCGGCCAGCATCGAGCTCGAGCTGGTCAGCAGGTACGCGATGAACTTGGTGACCGCGATGCCGAGGTTCGCCGCGAGCGCGGCGACGATCGCCCTGTTGCCTCCACCGTGCGACATGTCCACCCTCTCGCCTGCGTCGTCGTCGCGGTGAACCCTATCGGCACCACCGCCCACGCCCGGCCACGCCACCCTCAGCCGAACCGTGAGTTGCTCGTCCCATGACGTCCGATACCGCGATCAGCTCACGGTTCGTGGCTGGTCATCTGGCGACCGAGGCTGCGGGGTGGGCTGTAGGCGGTGGGGGCGTCCACAGGATCGACGGGTTCGGCGGCTCCTGCGGGCTGTCGTCACGTGCGATGGGCCCGCCAGCGGTCCAGGCCGCGATCCGCGCGGACGCAGCCCGTTCATCACGCGCCGAACCGCGAGCTGTTCAGGCTCAGCGCACCCAGAGCCTGAGCAACCCACGGTTCGACGGCGGCGGGGCGGTGGGCGGGCGGGGACCGGGGTTAGCGGGCCTCGTCGGCGAGGAGGATCGGGATACCGTCGCGGACCGGGTAGGTGCGCGGGTCGGTCGGGTGCGTCGAGACGAGGACGGGCTGGCCGGCCTCGTCCACACCGTCGACGAGGGTCGCCCCCGTCACGGGGCAGCGCAGCAGGTCACGCGCCCACTGCTCGAGGTTCACGCCGGACTCGCTCATGCCCCACTCTCCTGTCGGACCAGCGCGAGCACGTCGTCGCGCACCTTCTCCATGATGTCTTCGTCGGCCGCCTCGACGTTGAGCCGCAGCAGCGGCTCGGTGTTGGAGGCACGCAGGTTGAACCACCACTGCGGGTGGCCGTCCCAGTGCGAGACCGTCAGCCCGTCGAGCTCGTCGACGCTGACCGGACCGGCACCCTGCTGGGTCACGTACGCCTCGACGACGCGCGCCCGGGCCTCGTCGACCGACGACACCACCGAGTTGATCTCGCCCGAGGCCGAGTAGGGCTGGTAGAGCTCGGCGAGCACGGACAGCGGGTGCGGCTGCTCGCCGAGCGCCGCGAGCACGTGCAGCGCCGCGAGCATGCCCGTGTCGGCGAAGAAGAAGTCGCGGAAGTAGTAGTGCGCGCTGTGCTCGCCGCCGAACACCGCGTCGTTCTCGGCCATCTCCGCTTTGATGAACGAGTGGCCCACGCGCGTGCGGACCGTCGTCGCGCCCGCGGCCGCGAGCAGGTCCGGGACGACCTTGGAGGTGATGAGGTTGTAGATCACCGTGGGCGTGCGGCCCGCGGCTCGCTCGCGCGCGACCTCACGCAGGCCGACCAGCGCGGTGATCGCCGACGGCGAGACGGGGTCGCCGTGCTGGTCGATGACGAAGCAGCGGTCCGCGTCGCCGTCGAAGGCGAGCCCCAGGTCCGCGTCGTGCTCGACGACGGCCGCCTGCAGGTCACGCAGGTTCTCCGGGTCGAGCGGGTTGGCCTCGTGGTTGGGAAACGTCCCGTCGAGCTCGAAGTACAGCGGGATGACCTCGAGCGGCAGCGCCGGCAGCCCCGCGCCGGTGCCGAGCACGGCCGGCGCGGTGAAGCCGCCCATGCCGTTGCCGGCGTCGACGACGACCTTGAGCGGGCGGATGCCGGACAGGTCGACGAGCGAGCGCAGGAACGCCGCGTACTCGGCGAGCATGTCGCGCGAGGAGATCTCACCGACGGTGTCCGCCACGGGGACCTCGTCGGCCAGGTACACGCCCGCGAGGTCGCGCACCGCCGCCAGCCCGGAGGCCTGACCCACCGGGCGCGCACCCGCCCGGCACAGCTTGATGCCGTTGTACTGCGCCGGGTTGTGGCTCGCGGTGAACATCGCGCCGGGGATGCCGAGCGCGCCGGAGGCGAAGTAGAGCCCGTCGGTGGAGGCCAGGCCGATCGTGATCACGTCGACGCCGCGCACCGCGAGGCCGTCCGCGAACGCGGCGACCAGCGAGGGGCCGGACGGCCGCATGTCGTTGGCGATGACGACCTGCGGTCGTTCGCCCGCGGCCACCTCGGGCAGGACGACGACGTCGGCGAAGGCCGCGCCGATCGCTCGGGCGACGGGCTCGTTCAGCTCGCTCGGCACGACGCCGCGCACGTCGTAGGCCTTGATGAAGGCGGACAGGTCCACGGGCTCGGGCAAGATGACCTCTCGGTGAGTCGGCAGGAACGCCGCCACTCTAGTTGCCGAGGACCTCGGAGCGGTCCAGCGGGACGCCGTCGCCCTCGAGGGCGAACCAGTTGGTCTGCTCGCACGCGGGGCACGAGACGAACACGGCCGGACGCCCATCGGTCAGCGTCATGCGGATGCGGGTGAGCTCGGTGGCCCCGCACTTGAGGCACGCCTCCGTGCCCGCGACGAGCGGACCGGTCGGCTGGCTCATCGAGCCGAGCGGCTCGACCGGCTGGCCGGCTCGTCCGGCGCCGCGGCGGCGGGCCATCAGCCCTCGCCGCGCAGCACGCGCAGGTGGCCGCGGCGGGGTGCCTCGGCGAGCTCGGCGGGCTCCGCCACGACGGCCGCGGCGGCGGCCACCCGCGGGCGACCCGCCTCGCGCACGGCGTCCGCGAGTGCGAGCAGGTCGTCGTGGCTCGGAGCTGCGGGCTCGAAGTCGGGGGTGAGCCGGACGACCTCCCAGCCGCGCGGCGCGGTCAGGCGCGAGGCGTGCTCCGCGCACAGGTCGTACGAGTGCGGCTCGGCGCTCTGCGCGAGCGGCCCGAGCACGGCCGTCGAGTCGGCGTAGACGTAGGTCAGCGTGGCGACGGCGGCACGGCCACAGGCCGAGCGGGAGCACTGCCGGACGGATCTCACCCGCAGAAGGTACTCCCGCGCGCCGACACCACGCTCCCCCCACGCCGTGGTGGCCGAACTACGATGCAGGCGTGACGACCGACCCGTACGCCCGCCGCGGGCTGACCGCGAGCCGCGGAGCCTCGGCGAGCGCTGCCCCCGTCCGCCGTCGCGACCGCCGGGGGCGCGGTCCACGCGGTCCGCTGATGCCGAGCTCGATGCCCGCCTACCGCACGCGCGCGCAGCGGTTCGACGACTACGTCCTCGACGCCGTCGAGCGCCTCGAGCGCCGCTGGTCGCGCCAGCTCGAGGGCACCGAGTTCGCGGTCGAGGACGTGCCGCCGTCGAACCCCGCGCCGTGGGAGCACGGCGGCGTCCCGCTCGGCCGCTACTTCCCCGCCGACGCCGGCCAGGCCGCGCGCATCGTCATCTACCGCCGTCCCGTCGAGTCGCGCGCGAACGACGCCCTCGACCTGGCGGACCTGGTCCGCGAGGTCGTCGTCGAGCAGGTCGCGCACATGATCGGCCGCGCGCCGGAGGAGATCGACCCCGAGCTGCGGGACTGACCTCAGCGCGTGCCGACGCGCGGGTCCTGGCGCACCGTCACCGCGGTGCTGGCCGGGTCGGCGGGGACGGGGCTCAGCACCGAGATGAGCGTCCCGTCCGGCCGGCCGACGTCCGCGACGAGCGCCCACGCGAGCCGCGCCCCACCGTCGTCGGGCACGAGCTCGAGCGCCGCGACCCGCACGCCGGGTGTCGCGGTGCCCTGCTTGCCGGGCACGACGGGTCCGGTCCCGACGAGCGTGTCCGCGAACCACGAGCCGGTCGTCCCGGCAGGCACCGTGACGGTCCGCTCGGCAAGGATGCGGCCGTCGTCGCCGATCGCCCGCAGCGTGCCGGTCGCGTCGCCCGCGCCGCCCACCGCGGTCGCGACCAGCATGCCCCGCGTCCCGGCCGGGACGGCGGCGATGCCGCTGACGCCCGGTGCGGCCGAGGCGACCCAGGCGCGCTCCATGCTCGGCGCGGGGTCTACTGCGGTGGCGGCACCGGCGCGCGTGACGAGCCCGGACGCGACCACCGCGAGGTCGGCATCGATGACGGCCGTGTAGGCGCCCGCGGGCAGCCCGCCGAGCGGCACGTCGGTGACCTCGCCGGGCTCCAGCTCGATCTCCTGCGCGCCGGGCAGGTCCTCCTCGCCGCGGGCTCCCAGCAGCCGGATGTGTGCCGTGGTCGCCTTCTTGCCGGTGACCATCAGGCGCAGGGCGCCCGAGAGCGGGCTGTCGACGCCCGCGGCGATGACTGACAGGCCAGGGACGACCACGTGCTTCGCGGGCGCGGAGCCGGGGACCACGAGGTCCGTGCCCCGCGGCGTGAAGCCGTCGAGCACCGAGTCCTGGATGTAGGCGGTGACCGCGCCACCGGTCGCCGTGACGCGCACGGCGACCCGACGCTGCTCGGGTGCGACCGCGCCGAGGACGACCACGCGCTGCGCACCGGGCGCGACGAGGTAGTGCGAGGCCGACAGGTCGACCTTGCCCGACGGCCCGTAGACCGCGACGGTGACCTCGGCCGGGGTCGACCCGGCGGCGGAGATCACGAGCTGCGCGGTGCTGGACAGGTCGGTCGCGCCGCCGACGAGCCACGCGTCGGTCGTCGCGCGCTGGCACGACGCGGCGGACAGGCCGCGCAGGTCACCCGCCGTGACGATCGACCCGACGGCGCCTGCAACCCGGGCGACGGCCTCGGTGGGCTCGGCGCGCACGACGAGGGGCACGGCCGGGGTGACCAGGGCCGCGGCCGACCCGGCGGCGAGCGTCGCGACAGCGTCGCCGCCGGCGGCCGGTGCGACGGACCCGCCGGCCGACGAGGCAGCCGCGGCCAGCAGCGCGATGGCCGGTGCGACGGGCGTGGGGTCGAACGCCTTGTCCCCCGAGCTCTCGGGAAGGATCAGCGGGCCCGGGCACGTCAGCGTCACGGTGCCGGGCGGAACGTCCACCACGGTGCCGTCCGCCGGCGCGGCGACGTCCTGCTCGGGCAGCCGGACCCCGCCGGCGACGATCACCGCGACGAGTGCCACGACCCCGAGGCCGGAGACCGCCCGCACCGCGCGTCCGAGCCAGACCGTGCGTCGCGCGCTCATGCGCGCACCCCCCGTCGGCGCCGCACGGGCACGGCCAGCAGCACCGTCACGAGCAGGACGAGGCCCTGCGCGACGAGCCACGGCGTGCGCTGCGGCGCGTCGTAGTGCAGCGTCAGGTGGCCACCGGCGGCGCCCACCTGGAAGACCTGGCGCCAGCCGTCGTCGACCGCGCGCAGCGAGCGCCCGTCGAGGCGCGCCTGCCAGTGCGCGTCGGCACGCTCGGCCAGGACGAGCAGCCGCTCGCCGCTGCCGGCCGGGATCGTCGTGTCGATGGTGCGCTGGTTCGACGCGACGGCGACCGCGGCGGTCGCGGCGTCCGTCAGGTCCGCGCCCTGCGGAGCGATCCGCGCCCACGCGGTCACGGCGGCGTCCGCGTCCTCGGTCAGCGGCTGCACGCGCCACAGCGTCCCCTGCGCGCTCTGCGTGACGCGCTCGAGGCCGGCGGTCGAGTCGAGGGTCGCGACGAGTCGCTCGCGCGCGGTCCGGGCGGCGCTCGCGTCGCCCGTGTCGCTCGCGATCCGCGGGACGAGCACGTCGCTGACCGCGAGCGCGCCGAGCGGTCCCGCCACGTCGCCCGAGGCGCCCCCGACGAGGCGCGCGACGAGGTCCTCGACCTCGGCCGCGGCGTCGTCGGGACCGCGCACCGTGGCGTCGGTCAGCCCGCCGACGAGCACGCGCGTGCTCACGGCCGCGGCCTGGTCCACGAGCAGGGGTCCGTCACCGCGCAGGAGCTGCCAGGTCACGTCCGGTCCGCGCTCGGACCCGGCGGGCGCGGCGGCGAGCGCGAGGACGCGCGAGGCGTCGGGCGAGGTCTGCGACTGGCGGCCGACGGCCGGGACGATGTCGTCGTCGATCGCGCGCAGCGCGACGGCCTCCCCGGTGCGTGCCTGCCACGTCCAGCCGCCCAGCCAGGCGACGGGCGCCGCGACGGCGACCACGGTGACAAGCGCGACCAGCGGCTGGCGCCAGCCGAAGCTCTGGTGCGCGAGCCGCACCTGCAGGCGGTCGGCGCCGAGGACGGCCGCCGTGAGCAGCCCGAGGCCCGCGAGCGACAGGAGCGGCCCGGTCCACCCGTAGGCGGTCACGCCGTCCTGGACGCCCACGGGGATGCGCGCGACGAGGGTCGCGGCGGCGAGCCCGATGGCGGCCACCACCCAGCCGACGCGCACCGCTCGGGCGGCAGGTGCCCCGCGCAGGAGCGCGAGCAGGGCGAGCAGCACGACCGCGCCGCCCGCGAGCAGGGGCCAGACGTCGGCGACGGGCTGGGCCCACGACGGCACGAGCGCGCTCGCGTCGGCAGGCAGGCCGAGCAGCCGCTCGACGGGCGTCGTCGGTGTGCCGGCGACGGGCAAGCCGGGGCCGGCGACCAGGAGTCGCCAGCCGGGCACGCCTCGCCGGGAAGCCTCGACGAGCGTGGGGCCGAGCAGGACCAGGGCCGGCACGAGCACGAGGAGCAGCCGCGCGCGCGAGCGCGGGACGCACAGCGCGAGGACCAGGAGCGCGAGCGCGCCGGGCACGAGCAGGACGGGCGCTCCGGCGGCGACGACCGCGAACGCGAGCGCCGCGGCTGCGGCGGCGGTCAGCGAGCCGGTGGGGTCGGGGGTGCCGACGAGCTCGCCGCCGACGCGCTGCGTCGGGATGGTCGGGTTGCCGCGCACGGGCGTGTCGATGTCGGCCTCGTCGGCCGCATCCTCGCCCTCGTGGCTCGCCGTCGCGATGCCGGAGAGCACCTGGTCGACACGCTGGACGCCGACCGCGCGGGCGACGCCGAGCACGACCCAGGGCAGCGCGGCGTGCGCGAGGACCGGGCCGAGCCGGCCCTCGCCCAGTCCGAGCAGGAGGCTGGGCGCGCCGGCCCACACGATCGCGGCCCAGGCGCGCACGCCGACCGACCGGGTCGCCGCACCGGCCGCGGCCCAGGCGCCGAGGCCCGCGAGCAGCACCGAGCCGAGCAGCAGCACGGACACCGCGCCCGTGAGCTCGCCACCGGCGACGAACGTGGGGGCGGCGAGCACGTCGAGCAGCGCATCCGCCGGGCCGGGCGCGCCGAGCCCGCCCGCGACCCAGCCGGACGTCGCGGCGGACCAGAGCTGGCCGAGGTCGGAGGCGGCGGGTGCGAGCGCCGCGCCGACGAGCCGGGCCCCGCCCGCAGCGGCACCGATGAGCGGGCCGAGCGCGACCGCGACCACGAGCACGAGGACCGCGGCCAGCGCGCCGAGCGTGACCCGGCGCCGGGTGGTGAGCTGCGCGAGCTCACGCAGCTCGAGCTCGCTGGGCGCCTGCACGACGCGCCGCGCCTCGGCACGCGCGAGCCGGCGGTCCTGGGTCTGGCGCCACACGTCCTGCCAGGTGGCCTGGAGGGGGCGCAGCGTGCGGCGGCTGACCGTGCGGGTGCGGCGAGCCGTGGTGCGGGCCCGGACCACGGCGACGGGACGGGCGAGCGCCTCGAGCGGCGCGCGCAGCTCGTCGACCGCGAGGCCCGGCTGCTTGGCGGCGAGCTGCGCGAGGCTGCGGACCACGCCGAGCCCGAGCGCGAGGACCGCGATGACGGGCACGAGCAGGAGCGGCGCCGACGCCAGCCGCTGATGGACGAGCGCGCGGCGGCGGGCCGCGTGCGATCGGCGCGCGTCCGGCTCGTCGTGCTCGTCGCGCAGGCCGAGGAACCCCGCCTGCGCGTGGCGGACCACGGCCTCGGGGACGACGATCACGCGGTGACCCGCGAGGCGCGCACGCCGGGACAGGTCCAGCCCGTCGCCGAACGGACCGAGCACGGGGTCGGTGCCGCGCAGGGCGTCCCACACGTCGCGCCGCACGAGGGCACCCGCGAGGCCGACACCGAGCACGTCATCGCGCGCGTCGTGCTGGCCCTGGTCCAGCTCGCCGGGCTCGACGTCGGTCATCCGCCGTCCGGAGCGCGACGTGCGCAGGCCCGCCTCGAGCAGCCGCTCGGGGTCGGACCAGGTGCGCTGCTTGGCGCCCGCGACGCCCACGGAACGGGCCCGGGTCACGGCGCGCGCGAGCTCGGCCAGGGCGCCGGGCGCGGGTGCGCTGTCGTCGTGCAGGAACCACAGCCACGTGGCGGGCAGGCCGGGGCCTTCGGCCCCGTCGGCCAGCGCGCGCCGGACGGCGTCGCCGAACGTCCGGGCACCGGGAGCGGCGATCGTCGTGAGTGCCGGCTGGGGCGCGCCGCCGGCGGCGGCGACCGTCTGCTCGAGGAGCGCTGCGAGCCGCTGGTCGGGGCTCTCGCCGGCGTCGACCAGCACGATCCGCAGGGGCCGACGCGTCTGCGCGGCCAGCGCCGCGAGCGTCCTCGGGAGGTACGTCGTCAGGCCTCGGGTGACGACGACTGCCGTCACCGGCGCAGTCGCCGGTGTCGAGGATGTCGTCGCGGGCGGGCCCACGGGAAGGAGCGTCTCAGTCATGCTGCGGCCCATGATTGCCCGGGGAGCGGGCGCTGCTCGGCAGCGACACTCCCCCGGCTCACACAGGTTGTCCTCAGACGACGCGGCGCTTGAGCTTGCGACGCTCCCGCTCGGACAGGCCGCCCCAGATGCCGAACCGCTCGTCGTTCTCGAGCGCGTACTCGAGGCACTCGGCCTTGACGTCGCAGCCGGTGCAGACCTTCTTGGCCTCCCGCGTCGAGCCGCCCTTCTCGGGGAAGAAGGCCTCAGGGTCGGTCTGGGCGCACAGTGCGCGCTCCTGCCATCCCATCAGCCCGTCGTCCTCGGGCGTGCCGAACAGCGGCAGGACGTTGTCGGGCTGCGACGGTGCAGCCGTCCGTGCGTCGGAGGGGAAGCTCCCGTCGCCGTCGAGCAGATTCCACATGCGTGCCTCCGTGCGGCTCGTTGCTCGTTCTTGCTTCGGTGATCGTCCGTGAGCGGTTGGTCCCGGGTGGGACGGCTCCGCGTAGCGTGCAGCCACCGGCCTGAACCGGTTGACATGAATTACACGCGTGTCGTTCACCCGCGTCAAGCGAGGCCGTGGTAGTTGTCCGGATTTGCCGGGTGAACTTCGTGTCAACACGGCCTTCGGCGTGTCGCGCCTAGGCTGGCCGGGTGCCTCCCACCACCGTCTCCGCCCTGCTCAGCCAGCTGACCCGCGACCCGGGCCGCCCCCGCATCACGTGGTACGGCGCGGACTACGAGCGCGTCGAGCTCTCCGGGGCCGTGCTGGACAACTGGGTGAGCAAGACCACCAACCTGCTCGTCGAGGAGTTCGACGCGGCCCCGGGCGTGCGCATCCTGCTCGACCTGCCGCCGCACTGGCGCACGCTCGTGTGGGCGCTGGCGGCGTGGCGGACGGGTGCGACCGTGGTGCTGTCCGGGCCGGCCGAGGTCGTCGTGACGACGGACCCCGCGTCGCACACCGGTGACGCGGTCGTTGCGGTGTCCCTGCCCGCGCTCGCGCGCCGGTTCGACGGCGCCCTGCCCCGCGGGGCCGTCGACGCCGCTGCCGCCGTCATGACCTACGGCGACGCGATCGGCTGGCTCCCGCCGACGGACGCGGGCTCGCTCGCTCTCGACGGCGTGCCGTACGCGGAGCTGGCTGGGTGGTGGACGGCGGCCGACGACGCTCGCGTGGCGCTCGACGCGGGCGACGACACCGGGGCGTTCCTGCGCCGCGTCGTGGGTTCGCTCGCGGGCGACGGGTCGGTCGTGGCGATCTCGTCGGCCCGTGCGGTGGAGCTGGACGCGAACGACGGCGCGCGCGGTCGCCTGCTGGAGACCGAGCGCGCCGTCGAGGCGTGAGGCGTCAGCTGACCTTCACGAACTGCTTCGTCGTCGAAGACCAGCTCGACGTGTCAGTGATGACCCAGACCGCGCCCGTCAGGACGGAACGCGGCACGAGCGCGGCGGCGTAGAACGAACCGCAGCCGTTCGGCGCGTACAGGTCGCCAAGGTCGTAGATGTCGGACGGCGTCACGTTGTAGCCGTCGTCATACGTCCGGCCGTCCGAGCCGATGAACTCGACGTCGAGATCGAGCCACGGGGTGCCAGAGCCGGATTCAGCCATGTAGCAGACGGCCACCGGGGCGAGCACGTAGGTCCACCCGGGTGGCGGGACGTCGTTGTACCGGTTCTCGGCAAGGACGCGGTTGGTCGCGTTGACGTCGGTCGCGCCGATCATCGCGCCGTAGCTGGTCAGCGACAGAACGCTGCCGGGGGCGAAGGGATCCGTGCGCACCGAGTCGACCCACAGCGTTGCGGGCTTGCTGGTCGTGGA
>NZ_QWKP01000204.1 GCF_003470205.1 Cellulomonas rhizosphaerae | reverse complement strand
GCGTGGGGACGTTCAGACCGCACGACGGGGCGATCGCGACGAGCCCGAGCACGCGCTCGGGATGCTTCGCGGCGACGTGCACCGACCAGGCCGCGCCGCAGGACAGCGACACGAGAACGGCGGTGTCCGTCGAGGTCGCGTCGAGCACCGCGAGCAGGTCGGCCGCGTACTCGGTGTCCTCGTAGGCCTCCGCACCGACAGGGCGCGACGAGGCTCCGCTCCCCCGCCCGTCGAACGTCACCACCCGGTAGTGCCGCGCGAGGTAACCGACCTGCGTCTTCCAGAACTGCGACGGCACGATCGACCACGTCGGCACGAGCACGACGGTCGGCGCGTGCGCGTGGCCATACACGGCGTAGGCGAGCCGCACGCCGTCCCGCTCGACGACGCCCTCGAGGTCCGGATCGGCGGCGCGGCTGGGATCCGGGGCAGGGGCCGGGCGGGTGGCCCGGGGGCCGTGGCTCACACTCGCAGTGTGGACCGCCACGGCCCCCGGGTCATCCCTCTCCGTGAAGGGACTCACGGCCGGATCTCGAACACGTTGTTGAACGGTGTGGTCGCGGCGGTGCCGAAGCCGGTGAACCCGCCGGTCGTCGCGACGTCCCGGATGCGCGCCGGCCCGGCCTGGGTGCCGAGCGCGAGCCCGACCTCCTGGGACAGCGACGCCGGCGTGCACAGCAGGGTCGAGAACCCGTAGTAGGTGCGACCAACGGGGTTGAGGTTGTCCTCGACGTGGTCGCCGGCCATCGGCTCGACGACCATCCACGTCCCGTCGCCGGCGATGGCCTGCCGCACGTACCGGGCCGCACCGACGGGGTCGCCCATGTCGTGCAGGCAGTCGAACATCGTCACCAGGTCGTATCCCGTCCCGGAGAACCCGGTGGCGGGTGCGACCTCGAAGGTCACGCGGTCCGCCACGCCGGCCTCGTCGGCCCGCGCCCGCGCGACCTCGATCGACTCCGCGTGGTAGTCCGACCCGACGAACCTCGAGTTCGGGAACGACTTCGCCATGAGGATCGTCGACGCCCCGTGCCCGCACCCGACGTCCGCGACCCGCGCGCCCGCCTCGAGCTTCGCGACGACGCCGTCCAGCGCCGGCAGCCACTCGCTGATGAGGTGCCCGTTGTACATGGTGCGGAAGAACCGCTCGCACCCGTGGTGCACGTCGCCGTTGTGCGCGTGCCAGCCGAGCCCGTCGCCGTCGGTCGCGGCGGTGAGGATGTCCGGCGCGTCGCGCACCGTGCCGTGCGCGAGCTGGAAGAAGCCCGGCAGGTAGGCGGGGCTCGTCGGGTCCGCGAGCGCGACGGCGTGCTCGGCGGGCAGCGTGTACCGGTGGGTCTCGGCGTCGTACGTGACGTACCCGCCGGCCGCCTGCGCGGACAGCCACTCCCGCGCGTACGGCTCGCCGGTGCCGGTGCGCTCGGCGAGCTCGCCGGGTGTAGTGGGCCGGCCGTCGGCCATCTCCCGGTAGTAGCCGAGCTTGTCGCCCATGACGACGAGTGCCGTGTTGAGCGTCGCGCCGACCTCCTCGACGGCGCGGAAGACGAAGGACATGAGCTTGTCGGGGTCGATGACGCGCTGGGGTGCGTCGGCCTGGATGGTCATCTGGGTTCTCCTCTGTTGCGGGACGCTTTGTCCGTTTCGACCTTCGCAAGTTCGCGAGGCGCATCGCATCAGGGGGTCCCCCTGGGGTTCTCCCTAGACTGGGCCGGTGCTGGTCGGCCGCGAGCGCGAGCGCCAGGTGCTCCGGTCCCTGGCCGCCGCCGCGCGCGTCGGCGAGGGCGGGACGCTCGTCGTCGTGGGCGAAGCGGGGATCGGGAAGTCCGCGCTGCTGGCGGACTTCGTCGCCTCGTCGTTGGACGCGGGGATGCTCGTCTTGCAAGCAGCGGGGGTCTCGGCGGAACGCGAGATTCCCTTTGGCGGCTTGCTGCAGTTGCTGCGGCCCGTGCTCGACCACCTCGATGCCTTGCCCTCGCCGCAGGCTGACGCGCTGGGCGCCGCGCTCGCGCTGCGGCCCGGTGCCGAGAGCGAGCGGTTCGCGGTCGGCGCCGCGGTGCTGGGACTGCTGAGCCGGGTGGCGGAGGACTCGCCGCTGGTGATCGTGGTCGACGATGCGCACCTGCTGGATCCGCCGAGCGCGCAGGCGCTCACGTTCGCTTCTCGTCGCCTCGCTTCGGACCCCGTTGCGGTGGTCTTCGCGGTCCGCGAGGGCGAGCCGTCGCTGGTGACGTCGGTAGGGCTCCCCGTCCTTTCGGTCACCGGTCTCGAGCCCTCCTCGGCCGACGAGCTCCTCGCCGGCCGCGGCCTCTCCGCCGCGGCGCGATCACGCCTGCTGACCGCGACGGGCGGCAACCCGCTCGCCCTGCTCGAGCTGCCCGACGACGCGTCCCTCGCCGCCCTGCCCGACGACGCGCCGGTCCCGGTGCCCGCCTCCCTGGCGCGCGCCTTCGCGGCCCGCGCCGACGCCCTCTCGCCTGCAGCTCGCACCGCATTGCTGGTCGCGTCGGCTGCGGGCGGTGATCTCACGACGACGGCACCGGCGTGCGCTCGGCTCGGCGTGACTGCCGCCGACCTCGACGAGGCCGCCGCGGCCGGCCTGGTCAGCGTCTCCGCAGGTCGCGTGACCTTCAGGCACGACCTGGTGCGCTCGGCTGTCTGGGCGGAGGCGACTCCCGCATCCCAGCGGCACGTCCACCTCGCCCTGGCCGCAGTCCTCCCGCCCGGCGATGGCGATCGGCGCGCCTGGCACCTCGGCGAGGCAACGACGTCGCCCGACGAGTCAGTCGCGGCCGCTCTCGACCAAGCCGCAGGCCGCGCGGGTGCGCGAGGCGCTCACGCCGTCGCAGCAGCGGGCTACGAGCGATCAGCTCGGCTGACGCCCGATCCTGCCGTGCGTGCGTCGCGCCTCGTCGCCGGTGCCGAGTTCGCCTGGCGCGCCGGCCAACCGTCGTCAGCGCTCGACGCGCTGGCGTCGTTGTCGCCGCTCCCTCAAACCCCTGAACTTCGCCTCCGGGCTGCCGCGCTCGAGGGTGCGGTCTCCACTCGAACCGGTTCGGTCGAACACGCACGCGACCTGCTCCTCGACGCCGCATCCACGGCCACCGACCCCGACCGCGCGGTCGAGCTCCTCACGGACGGCATCCTCGCCGCCCAGTTCGCCGGCGACATCGCCGCCGCCTCCAGGGCGGCCGCCCGCATCGACGACCTACTTCCCCAGGTCCGCACGCCCCGAACGATGTGGCTCGGCACGATGGCCGCCGGCCTCGCGGGCATCATCGTCGGCCAGGGCGGCCCGGACCGTATCCGCGCCGCCATGGACCAGGCAGTCGACGACCCAGACCTGCTCGCCGATCCCCGCCTTGCGCAGTGGCTGGTCATGGGCCCGCTGTTCCTCCGCGAGGCGGGCGCCGAGCGCTCCGTCATCCCGACGGTCGTCGGCCATGTCCGCCGCCGAGCCGACCTCGGCGGCCTGCCAATCCTGCTGTTCTACATCGCCCGAGACCAGGGCACGACGGACCGCTGGACCGACTCCATCGCGTCCTACACGGAGGGCATCGCGCTGGCGCGCGAGGCCGGCCAGGTCACTGATCTCGTCGCGGGGCTGGCCGGTCTGGCGTGCGTCGAGGCGCGCCGGGGGTCGTCGTCCGCGCGAGACCATGCGGGGGAGGCGCTGGCCCTGGCGACTGAGCACCACATCGGCTTCTTCCAGACCTGGGCGTACACGGCGCTCGGCGACCTGGCCCTCGGGGACGGCCGCGCTCAGGACGCGCTCGACGCGTACCAGTCGCTCGTCGACCTCACGGCGACGCTCGGCTTCGATGACGTCGACGTCTGGCCCGCGGCGGAGATGGTCGACGCGCTCATGCGACTGAACCGGGCCTCCGAGGCCGCTGCGCTGGCAACTCGTCTTTCCGAACGTGCCACCGGCAAGGGCCAGCCGTGGGCGCTCGCCCGCGCCGCTCGCGCGTCCGGCCTCACGGCAGCGGACGACGCGATCGACGGCCACTTCGGTGCGGCACTCCAGCTACATGCGCGGACTCCCGACACCTTCGAGACTGCCCGCACCCAACTCGCGTACGGTCACCGCCTGCGCCTGGCCCGCCGCCGCGTCGACTCCCGCCCGCCTCTGCGTGCGGCGCTCGAGACCTTCGAAGCGCTCGGCGCCACGCCCTGGGCCGACCAAGCCGCCGTCGAGCTGCGAGCCACCGGGGAGACCGCTCAACGCCGCGACGTGAGCGGCCTGGACCACCTCACGCCACAAGAGCTGCAGGTCGCGCGCACGCTCGCCACGGGGCGTACAACCCGCGAGGCAGCCGCCGCGCTCTTCCTCAGCCCGAAGACCATCGAATACCACCTGCGCAATGTTTACGCGAAGTTGAGCGTCCGATCGCGAATCGAACTGGCAGCCGCGATGAACGGCCGCAACTAGAGCGATGTGCTCGGGCTCGAGGTATCGCCTCGGCTGGTCAGCTCACGAAGCTTCTCTTGCGTCTCAGCGTCGGTCGAGTACAAGACAGTGCCGACCATCCCTCGCGTGAGCAGCACCTTGTACACGTGGCGAACCAACCGATCGAACGTCGCATCGTCCACCGTCTTGACCGACCGGAAGTCGGGATCTCGGTTGAATTCCCGTCGAGCGATCCAGCGGTCGGTGCGCCAGACCAAGTCAGGCCCGATGATCACGCCGTTCCACGCGTACTCGAAACCCTGCGCCGTGTAGACACACCCAACTTGGTCGAACCCGCCGGCACCCGTGGCCCAGAGAGCCGAGGGTGGCGCTCCACCAATCGCGCGATCGCCCCGCAGATTCCATGGGCGCTGCCAGTCATCGATAACGACGTCGGGGACGAGCGTTCCGTCGCTGCGCGGATCGCTCCACGGCCAGCAGTACCCCGCCGTCATGCGGGCGTTGAACCCTCGCGCGATCTCAGCGGACAGCCGCTCCTCGAGCGCGTCCGGACTCTCGGCCACCTCGACCGTGAAGGAGTCCTCGTCCCGCCACACGACGGGGCCGTCGCCACGGAGGCCGAAGAGCCTGAGGACCCAATCAAGGTATGCCTCGCTGCCACCTGCTCGGTATTGGGCGTGGAGGCTGATCTCCTTCACAGGGAGGTTCCGGGCCGCGGCATGGGCCTCAATCTCGGCGACCGAGCCCATCTCCCCAGGCCGCACGATCTGGTACTGGTCGAGCAGGAACACCGGAACTCGAGCGGCATCGAAGAGTTCGTCAACCTGGGGGCGCGCGACTGAGCGGACCTCCTTGCGTGTGTATCGGTTCACCGACGTCTGACGAAGGCGATGCGCCTCGTCCATGATCAGCACGTCAAGGCCATTGCGCTCAGCCGACATGAAGCTGTTGAAGTAGGCAAAGAGCGACCTGTAGCGCGTCGAGCCCTTTCCGGCGACAGCCCTCAGTGTCTGCGTGAACGAACGCGAGCCCGTTGCGTGCATGACCGTCCGGCCCTCGCGCGCGAGTTGCCCAAGGAGCGACAGGGCGATGACACTCTTTCCGCTGCCCGGGCCGCCCGAGATCACGACTGCCGTCTTCGAGTCTGCGTGAATCGCCTTGCGGACCTCCGCAAGCACCAGCTCAAACGCCACGCGCTGCTCGTCGAGCAGCACGAACTGCTCGCGCTCCTGAATCTCGTCTGCCGCGACGCTCAAGAGCTGCTTCGACGGTGCGATTCGAGACGAGAGCAGATCGTCCGCAGCCCGGATGCCGGAGTCAGGTGCGAGGCGTGACGTCAGAAACTCGTGCAGGTCGCCCCGCCTCTGGCCCGTGAACAGCCGCGACGAGGAAGGAACGTGACTGCCTCGGAGATCCTCGATGCCTGATTCAGATGCATTGTGCAGGTAGGCCACGCCGGTGATCGACTCTGGTGCGTCGGCCAGCACAGAGACGAAGTCACGCATGTATTCCACGTAGCCATCGACCTGGAGGCTCGGATGCAGTACTGGGCTGTACCGAGCGCCGTCCACGTCTAGTAAGACGTCGCTGTCCTCCCACCGCCTCGCGCGGCTCCATTGCTTCAACTCCACCACCACGTACGAATGACGACCAGTCTTCGGGTGCACGCCCGCCAGAACCGCATCGGCACGCTTGCTCGTCAGCGGCAATCGATGTTCGAGGAGCACCTGCACGCGGCCGAGGCCGGCCGCGCGGAGGTCCTCTGCCAGCACTGGCAGCGAGTTTCG
Source organism: Cellulomonas rhizosphaerae (assembly GCF_003470205.1). Taxonomy (GTDB): domain Bacteria; phylum Actinomycetota; class Actinomycetes; order Actinomycetales; family Cellulomonadaceae; genus Cellulomonas; species Cellulomonas rhizosphaerae. Next base: position 31,294 of record NZ_QWKP01000204.1, on the reverse strand, counting down.
CCAGGCCCTGCGCTCGCTTTCGCCTGGCCGCCCCAAGCCCTGGTACATAAGGAACTCCGCAAGAAGCGTCTCGATCCTCGAGTCCTCGGCCGAAACGAGCAGCTCCGCGGCGCTCTGCCGCAACGCATCCACGAAGGGGTCCCCCTGGGCAGCACGAATGAACGTGCGGGGGGACATGTCCGGCCGAGCAAGCACTCGGGCAGAAGTCCGTCGATCCGCTGACCTGCGCACCGTATCGCGCCCGCAACCCGGCGCAGCGCACCTCTGCTACGTTGCGCGGATGGTTGCCCCCTCCGTCAGAGACGAGCTCGCGGCGTTCGTTGCGGAGCGCGACTGGGCGCAGTTCCACAGCCCAGAGAACCTCGCGAAGAGCATCGCGATAGAGGCCGGCGAGCTGCTGGAGTGCTTCCAGTGGAGCGCGGACGCCGACCCCGCGAGGGTGCGCGACGAACTCGCAGACGTCCTAACCTACTGTCCGCTCCTCGCGGATGCGCTCGGCGCTGAGCCTGGGGACCTCGTGCTCAACAAGCTCGCGGTCTCACGCGAGAAGTACCCAGTCGAAAGCGCCAGAGGACGCGCTGCGAAGTACGACCAGCTCTGATCACGGCGCCCTCATCCTGCATGCGGCGGGCTCGTTCGTGGGCGCCACTCACATCGCTGGTGTCGTCTCAGTCGAGACCGGTGACGGTCGGCCGGAAGTAGTCGTAGAGCGCCGTCTCGATCGGGATCGCAAACCTCAGAACCATCCTCACGACACTCAGCGACTCGCCTCTCGCCCCAGCCATCGTCGTCTCCTCGGCCTGGTGTGATGTCGCCTGCCCGAGGTAATAGAAGTCTGACCCCTCGGCGTCGTCCTTCTTCACAAAGACGTGCAACGCGACGTCGTTCGCGACGATCGCTTTGACCTCCGCGCTTCCCAATGAGCGTCGACTCCTCGTGTACCAAAGCATCGAGGACGGGTCTAGTAGTGCATCCTCGTACGCTGTGCTCGCCGCGACGTCGTCCGACTTGTGGAGCGTCACGAAAATCGGGCAAGTCTTGCTTCGAGGGTCGACCTTGTACCCGTAGATCGTGGACGCCCATTTGCGCGGCAGACACAGGAGGCGCAGTGCCTCCTTGCGGGAGTATTGCCGCCCAGATGAGAACACACGATCGGTGCCGTAATTCTCGCGGACGATGGCCAGGCCCGTTCGGAGGAGGTCGTCGACCTCGTCGGCGAACGATCGGCTGGACCGGTATGCGGCGGCAATGTCTTCTTCAAGCGCTACCTCGCCGCCGGGCCGCCGCCGCGTCGCCACGCCCCGTCCGTATCGGCTGACATCGGCCTCGCCGTAGCCATCGAGCGTCAAGCTGTCGATGGCGCTGTCAACCTGATCGAGTGTGGAACGCACTCCTTGGCTTTCGAGCGCCGCTAGTAGCTGGGCCCGCGTGCGAGTGCCCTGATCGAGCAGCTCGCGTACGACGACGACCTCATGTGCGCGCTTGGCCGGGAGCACCTCGTGGGAGAGCAGCCGAAGCGCCTGAGAGGCAGTCGGGTCGAGGTCGAGGTCGACGTCTTCTCGGAGCACGCTGGCCACCAGTGCCGGGTAGTGCTCCTTCTTCGTCGCCAGCAGTACGGGATCAACGGACTCGAACCGGAGGAAGTCCCACAGGCGCGGTGCGCCACCGACCCGGTTTCGTATCGCAATGATTGCCTCTTTGAGCCGAACAGCACTGTCGAGTTTCACCGAACTGATGGACTTGAGAACTCGCTCCTGGGCGATCTTGTCGAAATGCACACTCGACAGGCCGGGAATCGCGCCCGCTTCCTCGGCCGCAATCAAATTCTTCCGGAGCGACTCCTTATTGAGCGACTCGTCTCCGAACAAGGCAATGGGGATCATATAGTTGTTTGTGTAATTGCCGATGAAGTCGATGACTATCAGGTAATTCTTCTCCGCGGACTTCCGCAGACCGCGGCCAAGTTGCTGAACGAACACGATTGCCGACTGGGTCTGGCGCAGCATGACCACCTGGTTCAAGGACGGGATATCCACGCCCTCGTTGAAGACGTCGACGGTCAGGACGTAGTCGAGTTCGCCCGCTTCCAGTTGCGCGACCATCGCCTCCCGAAATTCCACTGGATCCGCGCCGGTGAGTGCGACCGTTCGAAGGCGGCGTCCGTTGGCGGAGCGCGAGTTGAGCGCGCCCGACAGCGCGTGCGCCTCATCTCGACGACTGCAGAAGATCAGGCCCTGCGGGGGAACTCCGGCCTGGCCGTAGGTCTCGAGCGCCCAGATCAGGTGGTCCACCCGCTCGGCCGAGACCAAGCGGCGTAGGTCGCCTTCTGCGCCGAGAGTCGAGTCGTCGTCGAACGTAGCCTCACTGATTCCGTAGTAGTGGAACGGGGCGAGCATCTCCTCTTCGAGCGCATGGTTGAGTCGAATCTCGTAGGGCACGTTGTAGTCGAATAGCTCGAAGACGTTGCGCCCATCGGTACGCTCGGGCGTCGCGGTCATGCCCAGCATGAAATCGGGGCTGAAGTGATCGAGGACGCGCCCGTAGGACTCGGCCCCCGCCCTGTGGGCCTCATCGACGATGACGTAGTCGAACGCATCGCTCGGGAATCCCTGCAACACCGCCGGCCGCGAGAGCGTCTGGATCGTCGCGAAGACGTAGCGGGCGTCGACCGCTCGTGCACCACCTGTGAGCTTGCCGTAGTCGCTCGCGTCGCCGCCAAGGACCCTCATGTACTCCTGAATGGTCCGGTCGAGAATCTGCTCCCGGTGCACCACGAACAGCAACCTCCGCGGCGCGAACGCGCGGACATCGAGTGCAGAGAGGATCGTCTTGCCAGTCCCGGTGGCAGAGATGACGATTGCGCGCCGCTCTCCGCGCTGCCGCACTTCAGCGAGGGCCGCTAGCGCATCGCGTTGCATCCCGTTCGCCTCGACCTCGTCAAACAAGCGGTTCGAGGACAAGGACTCGATCGGACCTCGGCTCTCCAAGCCCCTTCCGTGTGGATCGATCGGTCCGCGCCGTGCTCTCGCCGTGCGAGGCGCCGGACGCACATAGCCGAGGGCGTACTCCTCTATCCACTCGGAAGTCAGCGGTACCGAATCGACCACCTGACGTTCGACCAGGTCTGCAAGCTGAACGGCGAGGTCACTCTCGCGAGTGGCAGAAACCCTGAGGTTCCACTCGTGGTTACGCAGTAGCGCGCTCGGCGTGAGGTTGGAGCTGCCCATCATCGCCGTCACGCTTGAGGGGTTCTCGAAGATGTAGCCCTTCGGATGAAACCCGTCCGAGGTGTGTAGCCGGATGTCATAGCCAAGTCGGCCCAGGTTGCGCAGCTCTTCGAACGCCTCTGGCGAGTTGAAGCCGAGGTAGTCGGACGTCACGATACGACCGGAGCCAGCGAAGTCGATCAGGTCTTGCTTGAGGAGCGCGACGGCCGCCGGCGAGACGAAAGCCACCGAGAACGTGAACGATGCGCACCGCGCGATCTCAGCGCGTATCGCGCGCAAGACCGAGGTCCCAGGGCCGTTGAGGACAACAGTCGGATTGTGGTGCCTCGGCGGGTTCTGCGTGCTGTGGCTCAGGAACCCGTAGTTGAGGTCGAGCTCGAACTGCCCCCGCCACGAGTAGTCAGCAGTCATGCGACCAGGTCGGCGGAGATCTTCTCCACGGCAGGGATGTCGGCTGGTGCCCAGTCAAGGCCTCGAAGTTCGCCCGGCGGCAGCCACCGCACTTCTGCGTGCTCGGTCAACGTTGGTGTTCCGTCGAGCAAGTCGCAGTAAAACGTGGTCAGCGTGACGATCCCGAACGGGTACTCATGTCGCGTGGTCGCGACCTGGTCGCGCACGCTGACAACGCAACGAAGCTCTTCACTGATCTCGCGCTCGAGCGCAGCACGCGGAGTCTCTCCAGGCTCGATCTTCCCTCCCGGGAACTCCCACATGCCGGCGAGGCTCCCCATCGGGCCACGCTGGGCGCAGAGCACGAGCCCATCGGCCACGATGACCGCACCGACGACTTCAAACTGCTTTATCGGACTCACCAGGGGAGCTTCCCACACCCGAGTGGCGCGCGGACGGAGGCGGCGAATGTCAAGTCTCGGCGGCGGGGCATGCCATCTGTACATGCCAGTGGTGCCCTACGCGGCACACACGGTGCCATGTCGACGGCCGGTCGAACGTCTGATCGGGAGCAGCGCGTGCCGACATGCTACCGGCACGTCTGCTTAGAGCCCAGCAGCAGCGGATCTCCCCTCGCGGCGACGATTCTCCAAGGCCGGATCAGACCGCGGTAGCTGCTGGAATCGCGTCTCGATCTTCAGTCGGCGTACTACCTGCGCCAGGATCTAGGGCCCAGTTAGCTCGCGAGGAGCCGACGGCCTGTGGCCGCCTGGCGAATAGAAAGCCTCCCAATCACGGACCACTCTTGCGGCGTGGCGCGAACCCCGATGGCCACCCGTAACGCCCGCGCCACCTCGGCCGAGGAGACGGCATATCCGCCGTGATCGCTCAGCACCTGCGCCGATATGTCGACAATGTCGTGACCATTGCTGAACCGACGAATCTTGCAACCAGAACATTCAGCCGCGCCGTGCAGCCGGCACAATTTCGCGCCGCCAGCGCACGCGTGACGGACGATCTCTTCCCGCTGTGCTTCTGACCAGCCCACCGACGCCCCAACGGCATTGGAAATTTCCTGAAGTGAAGGTACCGCATAGGCTCGCAGCCAGCCTAAGGCCTCCGGAAGATCCAGGATCTGAACCCTTCGCTTGCGAGCCGTAACAGCGTCTACAACTCGCGTCTTTGCACCGAGCGCGCGGGCAGCATCGAGGAGCACACCCATTACGCAAGCAAATTCGAGGACGTAACGCTCAAGCCGGTTCGCGTGTCGAGCAACTTCCGATCCATTGTCATACAACGGCGCTAGAAAATCATGCGCAACCGAACGCATCACCTTTAGTTCAATAACAAGATCTGCCTCTAAGTCGCGGTTGGCAGAAACGACCACGTTGTCGTCTGTAAGCCACGAGGCTTCGACCCGCCCATCGCAGTCGATTACGATCGTGCAGCGCTCTCGCTCGCCTACCGACAGATGCTTTCTGCTTTCGAGCACCATCTCCTTACCCCGGGCAGGAACGACCTTCACTCGTGGGTCAAGCACTCGGCCGAATGCCTGGCGGTCGGACATGCCCTCAACGACGAGAATGGGTACGTCATCAGGAGTGGCCTGCAATCGAAACCGCAGAGATTGAGCGAAGGCAGCGGGCGACGGGTATTCGAGTGTCATCGCCGGACTGCACTCTTGAGCGGCCGCTCCAAATCCGGATGGCCGGCCAAAATAATCGGAGAGTGCGTAGCCATTAGGAACTGCACGCCGGAAGCCTTGCCCATCCTGTGCAGGTCCTCGATCAGCGTGTCCTGCCACATCACGTGCAGCGAGATTTCCGGCTCGTCCACGATTACGAGAGTGCCGGGCTGCGATTTGAAGAGGATTTCGTACGCCAGCACGGTTATCTGCTGCTCACCAGAACTCAGCTGACTAGGCCTAATAGACGAATCGCTGGAAAGCGAAAAGCGCATACCCTCATTTCGACTCATGCGCAAAGTCTTAGGCGCCAACCGGTCGTCAAGGAACTGCTTGAAGGTACCTAGGCGTCGTTCGAGCACATCGAGTGACTGAAACTTTTCCAGGGTGCTTCGAAGCACCACGCCCATCACACGACGGACGTTTTCGTCATTGATTCCGTCGGCGGCCAGGTCAGGCTCGAAGTACTTGCTTTCATCCAGCAGGCCGACCGCCCGTAACGCTTCTCTTCGCACGCCGGTCATCCGCACGAGATCCGCAAGTTCACGTTCCGAAACGCCAACTTCACGCTCCAGCATCGCGTCAAGGATCTGCCCAGGCAGATTTCTGTCGCTCTGCTGAGATGATCGCGCGTAGTCGGAATCGGCACGACTGAGTTGATCAGCTATATCGAGAGACGCGGACTCAACAGCAAGTCGGTTCTTTCGCGGCCCCATCCCGCCTCGCGGCGCCGACTTTGGCCGCGACTCAGCCACCAAGCGCTGATCGGTAACAAACAGCACGGGGAATAGCCCTGCGAATTCGGCGAGCCAATCGGGCGCCCGTAAACTGGTACGTCGAGCAGCGTCTGAAGTCAGAATTTCCCTCGCGGCCCTAAATTCGGCGAACGGAGCTCCTGCCACACCTGCGGCTTCGGATAATCCTTCCCGGGCGAGATCGACGTCGTAGCCATGCTCTTCCAGCGCCTGGGCGGCCCACGGAGGCAGGTCGAGCATAATGCGACCGGCCTGGAGCTCCCCTGTGAATCGTCCCCAACGGAGCTGCACGGGCTCCGAGTCAGACACGCGCAGCAGTTCAAAATCGGGCATATTGGCGAATTCCATACGGAATCGCCCGACAGGAGCTGACGCAAGAGTCGGGAGGTCGCCGTTCGAGGCCGCGCTAACTAGCCGGAGTAGCGTTGACTTCCCGGTCCCATTCGCGCCCGTGAGCACGGTGGGACGGTCGGCGTCGAGCACTATTCGATCGTCGACCGATCCGAAGAGACCATCGAACTCCACCGACAGCAAATTGGATGAGATCAAGTCCACAGGGATCAGACTAGCGCGCACGGCCGGCGCTCCGGCGAAGTTTACGCAAGGTCTCGACGCACGAACCCGGTCGTCGTCCTCCTCTGAGCAGTCCGATCGTTCTTCGGAAGGGCGCCCCCTGCGATAACCGCGGTGCGACGTCCCGCCCGCATGGTCTTGCCGGCGATCCTTCCGCGGTAGCCAGTGCGCGGGATGAGGGTGTCGATCACGAGAGATGGCTCCGGGGGGCACGTGGATCGCGCCGATCTCCACCCGATGGCCTCGGCTGCAAGCGCGATCAGTGGACACCCGCTGGATGCGTGAACGGCCCTGGGTGGTTGGAGCCACGGAAATCCCCGCGACGCGCATAGTCAACGGATCGTTCCCGTCGGGCCACGCTCCTGGCGCCAAAGCCGCACACCCGGCGCCCTGTTCAGCCAACTCGCGCCCCCGGCGTGATTGCGTCGCACCCGCAGTCGATGACCACGCGACGCAGTCGTCCGTGGATGCTCATCGTCGCGAAAAAGTAGCCATCCGCGTCAACGAATGGCTACTTCTGCTCAACATGAACAACGCTTCCACGGGTCGCAGTAGTGGAGGTGGCGGGAATCGAACCCGCGTCCGATGACGAGAAACCAGGACTTCTCCGGGTGCAGTCTGCTGATGATTTTCTCGGCCCCCATCCCCCCGCAGACAGGAAGATGGACGGGCTCAGTCAGCTAAGAGTCCCGGCCGTCACACTGACGATGACGACCAGCAGTGGCTCTCTAGATGACGCTGGTTACTGAGTCGAGAGCGTACTCAGGCCAACGGACTTCGAAGACTCGCTCAGGCGGCGAGTGCGAAGTCGGTGCGCTTGGAATCGGCACCTATTGGTTTGCACGGATCGTTTACGAGATAACCGTGCATCCTCGACCCGCTTCTCCTGGCTCGACGATCACCGTCGAAACCGATCACCCCCATGTTCAGTTTTCAAGCTGGCCCCGGAGGGCCGTCGCCCAGTCTACGCGCCCGGCGAGCGGGACGTCACCGTGATTCAGACCGCCGCGCCGGCAGACAGCGACGGGTCGAGCTGCCGGGCCACAACGAGCGCGTCGGAGATCGCGATCGCGTACGCCACCGTGTACCGCCCGTCGGTCGCCATCGCCGTGGTCATGCCGACCACCTCCCCCTCGTCGTCGAACACCGGGCCGCCCGAGTCGCCCTCGACGACCGGCGAGGAGAACGCGAGCAGGCCGGAGACCGACTCGGTGGAGGTCGTCACGGTCTGTTCGAGCGCGACGACCGAGCCGGACGCCGCGACCAACGACCCCTCCCCCTCCGCGTTGCCGACCGCCGTCACGTCGTCGCCCACCGCCGCGCCGGAGTCGTCGTCCAGGGTCACGGTCGCCAGGTCGGAGGCGTCGGCGAGCTGCAGGACCGCGACGTCGGCACGGGCGTCGGTCGCGACGACGGTCGCGGTCCACGACTGACCGGACGACGGGTCCGTGACCTGGATCGCCGAGGCCCCCTCGATCACGTGGTTGTTGGTCAGTGCGACGCCGTCCGACGTGAGGATCATCGCGGTGCCGGCCGCCGCGGCGCTGACCTGGCCGGAGGCGTCCTCCGTCAGCGCGGTCACCGTCACGACGCCCGAGGCCGAGACCGTTGAGACGCCCGGCCACGTGGGCGCCTGCTGTTGGACGTCGGCGGGAGTGAACGCGGGAGCGACAGGGTCAGACGACGCCGACGAGGTGGACGACGAAGGTCGGTCAAGCGCCGCGACCCCGCCCGCACCGAACGCGGCGCCGACGACGAGCGCCGCGCCGAACGCCGCACCGCGCTGCAGCCGGCCGCGGCCGGACGACGACGAGGCACCAGCCAGGACCAGCTCGCGCGGCTCGTCGGGCGGGATCGAGGCTGCCTCCGGGACGTAAGGAAGAGGCGAGGAGGCCAGGAGCGGCGCGAGCATGCCGCCCTCCGGCACGAAGGAATCGTCCGACCAAAGTGCTGCGGCACCCTCGGCAGGTGACGGCCGCCCGACCGTCGCCTCGTCGGTGGGCTTCGTGGGTTCGCTCTGCTCGTCCATCGTCCCGGCCTCCTCGCCGGCGCCCCGGTGGCGCCGTCAAGGAACAGACAACCGGGCGTACCCGGCAAAGTACTGAGGCGAACCCGTGGGCTTCCTGTGGGTGATCAGGTGCAGGATGGCGGCATGGACCTGCCCGTGATGCCGCCCGTCGCGCCCATGCTCGCCAAGTCCGTCAAGGAGATCCCCGACGTGGGGCACGTCGAACCCAAGTGGGACGGTTTCCGGACCATCGTGTTCCGCGACGGGGACGAGGTGGAGCTCGGCAGCCGCAACGAGAAGCCGATGACGCGCTACTTCCCCGAGCTGGTCGAGTCGATCAAGGCCAACACCCCGGACCGGTGCGTGCTCGACGGCGAGATCATCATCGTCACGGGCGACCGGCTCGACTTCGAGGCACTCCAGCAGCGCATCCACCCGGCCGCGAGCCGCGTGAAGCTGCTGTCCGAGCAGACGCCCGCGTCGTTCGTCGCGTTCGACGTGCTAGCACTGGACGACGAGGACCTCACGCAGACCCCCTTCGCCGAGCGCCGACGACGGCTCGAGGCGGCGCTCAAGAACGCCAAGCCCCCCGTCCACGTCACCCCCGCGACGAGCGACCTCACGACGGCCCAGCAGTGGTTCACGCAGTTCGAGGGCGCGGGGCTCGACGGCGTCGTCGCCAAGCCCGTCGACGGGACCTACCAGCCCGACAAACGGGCCATGTTCAAGATCAAGCACGAGCGCACCGCCGACTGCGTCGTCGCCGGGTACCGGTGGCACAAGAGCGGTGACATCGTCGGCTCGCTGCTGCTCGGGCTCTACACCGACGACGGCCGGTTGCAGCACGTCGGGGTCGTCGCGAGCTTCCCGATGGCCCGGCGCGCAAGCCTGGTCGAGGAGCTCGCGACGCTGCGCACCGAGATCGACGACCACCCGTGGGGGCAGTGGGCCGACCAGTCCGCACACGAAGGCAAGCGGATTCCCGGCAGCGTGAGCCGCTGGAACGCCGGCAAGGACCTGTCGTTCGTGCCGCTCAGGCCTGAGCTGGTCGTCGAGGTCGCCTACGACCACATGGAGGGCGACCGCTTCCGGCACACCACCCAGTTCCGCCGCTGGCGCACCGACCGCGACGCGGCCAGCTGCACCTACGACCAGCTCGAGGAGCCGATCCGCTTCGACCTCGCGGACATCCTGGGCCTCTAGCGGCCGCGCCGAAACGCGTCAGTCGCCGCCCCCGCCGCCTCCTCCGTCGCCACCGCCTCCATCACCGAAGCCGCCATTTCCGGATCCGCCGTCTCCGAAGCCCCAGTGCCCTGAATTGTCGTGCCCGGAGTGGCCGTAGCCGGTGCCGCCGTCGTCGTACACGTGACCGCTGTACCCGTTATCGCCAGCCTCGGCCCCGAAACGGTCGCGTCCATGCCCGGGCGGCCGAGCCGACCGGGACGACGCACGTCCGGCGACCAGGATCGCGGCGACGATGCCCGCCAGGATGGCAAGGCCCGCGACCATGGGAAGCTCAGTCACCAGGACCCACCTCCCCCGCCGCCGGCGCCTCCACCGGCCCCGCCGTCTCCCCCGAACCCGCCGCCGCCCCCGGCCCCGAAGCCGGAGCTGAACGACGACGAGGGCGTCGAGTGGAAATGCGGCGGCCGCACGTGCGACCAGTACACGGGCACCATCCCACCGAAGAACATGGCGTTGTACCAGGCACGCTCCCGCGCGTTCAGACCGCCGTCTATCGGCCGCAGCGGCGTCATCATCCAGTTGGCGCGGCCACCCGCACCCGAAGGAGCGACCGGATCCATCCGCAGGTAGCCGCGCGAGGCGAGCGACTCGACGACGGCCGGCGGTCCGGACGGCCCAGCTGCCGTCTTCACGACGATCACGATGATCGTGATGACCACCCCGAGGATGCCGATCCCGATGAACGCCCCGAAGCCGGACACGCCCGACGAGCCGAAGCCGTCGGCGGACACCTCGGTCCACGAGCCGTCAGGCCCCTGGACGAACGACGGCGGGTTCCCGTTCTCGTCGAGCTCGAGTGGCCCCTCGGGGAGCCCCTCCTCGGCCCAGGCGTCGTCGCTGGAGCTGTCGGGCTCGTCGTCGAACATGGCCATCGCCCCCGGGAATGTCCCCGCCGGCCACCCGGCGACCACGGTCAGCGCCTCACCGGGCGAGAGTGCGTCCTGCGTGAACGTAGCCCCCTCGGCCGTCACGTCCGACGACGAGCACGAGTCAGTGGACCCGACTTCCCCGGCGTAGCACTCCGCCCGCTCCGCGCCGGACGGCCCCGCGACAGACACAGTCACGTCGGACAGCGGCAGCTCCCAGTCGGGTCCGATCGGGTCCCAGTACAGCTGGTCGCCGTCGCCGGTCGTCGCGTCGGTGTTGATCAGCCCGAACACGCTGTACTCGACGTGGTACTGCTGCACCCCGTCGACGTCGCCGACGGAAGGGTCGCCGATTCGGATCTGCACCGCGGACCCGTCGTCCTGCACGTCGACGTCCGCGGGTGCGTTGCTCGGCGAGGAGGCCGACACGTCGGCGACCGTGTAGACCCGGGTGCGCCCGTCGTCGGTGGCCTCCCGCGAGACGACCGTCAGGTACGGACCGTGACCCGGTGTGTCGGCGAAGTCCAAGGACAGGTCGATCGCGACGTGCGCGGTGCCGTCCGAGTCCAGCTGGACGGACTCGGCGTAGTGAGTGATCTGCTGGTCGCCGTCGGCGAACGCCGCGGACGGCAGTAGACCGACGAACAACCCGGCGACTGCGACAGCAACGCTTCTCATCGTTCCCCCTCGCTCACCCCAACAGCGGATACGCGAAAGGTAAAGCCAAGATATAGGCGCTGTCTACAGGTCAGCGATCCCGCTTCTCGCGGATCGCCTTCACGGCCTCCATGTTGTCCTGCCGCTCACGCAGGGCCTGCCGCTTGTCGTACTCGCGCTTGCCTCGCGCCAGCGCGATCTCGACCTTCGCCCGCCCGTCCAGGAAGTACAGGGACAGGGGAACGATCGTCTGCCCCTTCTCCCGCGTCTTGGACTCCAGGCGGTCGATCTCGTCTCGGTGCAGCAGCAGCTTGCGCTTGCGGCGCGGGCCGTGGTTCGTCCAGCTGCCCTGGGAGTACTCGGGGATGTGGACGCCGTGCATCCAGATCTCGTGGCCATCGATCTCGCAGAAGCCGTCGATCAGCGACGCCCGGCCCATGCGCAGGGCCTTGACCTCGGTCCCGGACAGCACGATGCCCGCCTCGAACACGTCCTCGATGGTGTAGTCGTGCCGGGCCTTGCGGTTGGAGGCAATGACCTTGCGGCCCGTCTCCTTGGGCATGATGGTCGTCCCTTGTTTCGTATGACTGCCAGCGGACGAGCCTACCCGGGCCACCCGGGGGTACGACGAGCGGAAATCTAGAGACCCAGCAGCGGGCGCGGGTTCACGGTGTGCCCGTTGACGTACACCTCGAAGTGCAGGTGGCACGCGGCCGACGTCCCGGTGTTGCCCGAGTAGCCGATGAGCTGGCCGCGCTCGACGTACTGGCCCGAGCTCACCACGCCGCGCGTGAGGTGGTTGTAGCTCTCCGCCAGTGAGTTGCCGTTGACCGTGCCGCTGTCGATCATCACCTGGTTGCCGAAGCCGAACCGGAACTTGGACCACATGACGATGCCGTCGCGGCCCGCGTACACCTTGGTGTTGCAGTAGGTGCGCAGGTCGATCCCGGCGTGCAGGCGCGTGTAGTGCAGGATCGGGTGGAAGCGCATCCCGTACTCGGACGTCACGTGGATCGGGTTGACGCTGGTCGGGTTGCTGAACAGCGCGCCGGACAGGGGCTTGGACGACGAGTGGTTCGGCTTGCTCGGGGGCTTGCCCTGCGCCGCCTCCTCGCGGGCCTTGCGCTCGGCCTCCTCGCGCTTGCGCCTGAGCTCGGCGTCGCGCGCCTTCGCCTGCGACTTGAGCGCGTTGATCTCCTTCTGGATCTGCCGGGCCTCCGCGTCGGCGTGCGCGATCTCCGCGAGCACCGCGGCCCGCTGCGACTCGAGCGACGCCTGCTTGCTCTTCTGCTCCGCGACGAGGTTGTCGAGCGCCTTGCGGGCCGCCTCGGCCTTGTCCGCCGCGGTCTTGGCCTCGGCGAGCTTGTCCTGCGCCTGGTCGTTGAGCTCGGTGATGCGGTCCTCGACGGCCTCGAGGCGCACGTGCGCGCTCTTGTTGGTCGCCTCGGAGGTCTTCAGGTCGTCGAGCACCTGCGCCTGCGTGCGCAGCGCGGTGGTCATCAGGCCGTAGCGCTCGATGAAGTCGTCGGTGCTCGTCGAGTCGAGGATGACCTCGACGCCCGAGACGGCTCCCCCGGTGCGGTACGCCTCGCGGGCCATCTGGCCGATCGCGGCGCGCGTCTTGGTCGCGTCGTCGGTGTCCTTGGTGATCGCCTCGCCCAGCGTGACCTTCTGGTCCTTGGCGTCCTGCAGGCGGTCCGCGATGAGCTTGGCCTCGCGCTGCGCCTTGTCGCGCGTCGCGTTGGCCTCGTCGAGCTTCACCTGGGCGTCCGGGATCTGGCCCTGGATCTCCAGCAGCCGGTCGGACGTCTCCTGGATCTTGGCGTTGACGCCCTCCATCGTGTCCTCGGCGGCCTCGCGCTCCGCCGCGTTCTGCTTCTTCTCCTTCTCGGCCGCGGCGCGCTTGTCGTCGATCGAGTCGCCCGCGGCCGGCGAGGCGACCGCACCGAACGTCAGGGTGGCGGCGACCGCGCCGACGGCCAGGGCCGCGACGAGACGCAGAGGACGACGACGCATGCTCACACCTTCGTGTAGCGACTGAGCGTGACCAGGGAGGAGATCGCGGCGAGCAGGATCGCCGCCGCGACCAGGAAGGGCGCGACCGTCATCACGTCGGACGTGCTCACGTACGGGATCCAGCCCACGGACGTGCCGAGCCAGTCCGTGATGAGGTACTCGACCCCCAGCCACAGCCCACCCACGGCGAGCAGCGAGCCGATGGTCGCGGCGATCGCCCCCTCGAGCATGAACGGCAGCTGGATGAACATCGTGGACGCGCCGACGAGCCGCATGATGCCGGTCTCGCGGCGTCGCGAGAGAGCAGACAGGCGGATCGTCGTCGTGATGAGCAGGACGGCCGCGACGAGCATGACCGCGGCCAGGCCACCGGCGAGCAGCGTCGCGCGGTCGAGCACCAGGAACAGCCGGTCGAACAGGCGGCGCTGGTCCTCGACGGCCTCGACGCCCTGCCGGCCGGAGACGACCTCGGAGACGACCTGGTACTGCTCGGGGTCGGTCAGCTTGATGCGGAACGAGGAGTTCATGTCGTCGTCCGTGGTCGCCGACGCCCAGAACTGGTCCTTGAACTGACGCTGGAACGACTTGAAGGCCTGTTCCTTGGTCTCGAAGTAGATCTTCTCGATGTACGGCTTGACCTCGGGCGCCTGCAGGGCGTCCTCGATCTCCTGCTTCTGCTCCGCGGTGACCTCACCGCCGGCGCAGGTCTTCTCCGAGGAGTTCGCGGGGCACAGGAAGACGGAGACCTCGACCTTGTCGTACCAGTCGTCCTTCATCTTGCCGATCTGCATCTGCAGCAGGGCGGCGCTCCCGACGAACGTCAGGGAGACGAAGGTGACGAGGATGACCGAGATGGTCATCGACAGGTTGCGACGAAGGCCGATGCCGATCTCGGACAGGATGAACTGCAGGCGCATCAGCGGTCCGACCCGTACACGCCGCGCGACTGGTCGCGCACCATGCTGCCCGTGCTCAGCTCCACGACGCGCTTGCGCATCTGGTCGACGATCTCGTCGTCGTGCGTGGCCATGACCACGGTGGTGCCGGTGCGGTTGATGCGGTCGAGCAGGCGCATGATCCCCAGGGAGGTCGTCGGGTCGAGGTTTCCCGTGGGCTCGTCGCACAGCAGGATCGGCGGCCGGTTGACGAACGCGCGCGCGATGGCCACGCGCTGCTGCTCACCACCCGACAGCTCGTGCGGGCGACGCTTCTCCTTGCCGGCCAGGCCGACCATCTCGAGCGTGTCGGGCACGGTCGTGAGGATGTGGTGGCGCGGCTTGCCGATCACCTGCAGCGCGAACGCGACGTTCTCGAAGACCGTCTTGTTGGGCAGCAGGCGGAAGTCCTGGAACACCGCGCCGATCTGGCGGCGCAGCTGCGGCACCTTCCAGCTCGACAGCGTGCCGAGCTCCTTGCCCGCGACGAAGACCTTGCCGGCGGAGGCGCGCTCCTCGCGCAGCACGAGGCGCAGGAAGGTCGACTTGCCGGAGCCCGACGAGCCCACGAGGAACACGAACTCGCCGCGCTCGACGTCCATGGACACGCGGTCGAGCGCCGGTCGGGCGCCGCGCGCGTAGACCTTGGAGACATTCTCAAAACGGATCACGATGCTCGCGGGGCCAGGTTCGGGGACAGGCGGAGGTACTGCTGGCCTCGTCGAGGGTAGGCACCGCCCGTTGTGCGACCGGGCGGTGACACGCCGATGCCTACCTGTGAGTACGCCGCCGGCGCTGCGACCGGGCGATATGCCCTGTTTACCCCGCCTGGTGGAGCACGCGCAGGGGGTGATCCTCGTGCTCGTCGGCCTGCGCGGTGCGGGCCTCGAGCGTGCCAGCGGGGTCCTCGAGCACGTCGGCGAAGGCGACCTCGGACGCGCCGACGAGCTGCGCGTCGGAGCCGAGCTCGCCGCGGACGATCATCGCCTGCTCCCGCATGGGGCCGAGCGTGCGCGAGAAGCTCGACGCCAGCGTCGGCTCCATGGTCGGGTAGAGCGCGCCGAGCGTCCCACCCAGCACGACGATGCGCGGGTTGAAGATGTTGACGAGGCTGGCCAGCCCGAGGCCCACCCACTCCCCCGTCTTGCGGACGCCGGAGATCGCGCGGCGGTTGCCGATCGCTACGTCGGACAGGACGTCCTCGATCTCCGACTCGCGCGGGTCGCGGCCGACCGCCCGGATGATGGCGCCGTCGCCGACCTCGGCCTCCCAGCAGCCGCGCGCGCCGCACGAGCACGTGCGTCCGCCGGGCTTGACGACGATGTGGCCGACCTCGCCCGCGTAGCCGCCGGCGCCCTTGAGCAGCTCGCCGTCGACGACGACGCCACCGCCCACGCCCACCTCGCCGCGCACGTAGAGGACGTCCTGCGTCCCGCGGGCGGCGCCGCGCAGGTACTCGGCGACCGCGCCGAGGTCGCCGTCGTTGCCGACCGCGACGGGGTACTTGTGGCCGGTGGCCTCGCGCAGCAGGTCGGCGAGCGGCACCTCGTGCCAGCCGAGCGGGGGCGATCGCCGCACGAGCCCGTCGGGCTGGCGGACGCTGCCCATGACCGAGACGACGATGCCGAGGCATACCGACCCGGTGGCCGCGCGGGCCTGCATCTCGGTGGCCAGCGTGGCGATGAGCTGGACGACGGCCGGCACGTCGTGCGAGCTCGTCGAGTGAAGTCGTCGTCGGACCTGGAGCATGTAGCCGCCCAGCCCGACGCGCGCCGCACCCACGCTCGACGGGGTGACGTCGAACGCGAGGACGTGGGCGCCGGTGCTCACGGGCTCGACGAGGTTCGACGGGCGACCCTTGCCGCCGACGACGCCGGGCCGCTCACGCACGAGCCCGAGCTTGGTGAGCTCGGAGGTGAGCGACCCGACGGTCGAGCGGTTGAATCCGGTGGAGGCGACCAGGTCCGAGCGCGTGGCCGGACCGTGGAAGTGGAGCAGGCGCAGCACCGAGGACAGGTTGGCCCGCCGGACGTCGTCCTGAGCGGACGCGTCAGCAGGCCTGACCTGCGGACCTGCGCCGAGCCGCACCTACTCCACCCCCGATGTGAGTGCTGTCGATCAGAGACGTCCGGTGGCCCGTGCCCGGCGGCGCGAGATCGCGTCGACGGCCGCAGCTGCGACGAGCACACCGCCGGTGACAACGTACTTGACGCCGGAGGAGTAACCGAGCAGCCCCATGCCGTTGTCGATGACGGCGATGACAGCGCCACCGATGAGGGCGTCGATGATGCGGCCCTTGCCACCGAACAGCGACGTTCCACCGATGACCGCCGCGCCGACCGCGTAGAGCAGCACGTTGGAGCCACCCGCGTTGGGGTCGACCGACGTGGCGCGCGAGACGGCGATGATGCCGGCGAAGGCCGCCATCGTCGAGCAGATCATGAAGCAGACCGTGCGCACGGCGGGCACGTTGATGCCCGCGCGACGCGTGGCCTCGGCGTTGCCACCGACGGCGTAGATGTGCCGGCCGAACGCGGTGCGCGTGAGGATGAAGCCCAGGATCAGGGCGAGCACCGCGATGAGCGGGATGACGATCGGCACGCCCATGATCGAGCGCACGGGGTTGACGCTGCGCTCCTGGTTGAGCACGGCGACGAGCCCGAGCACCGCGATCGCGACGGCGGCGATCTTCGCGATGATGACGCCGAGCGGCGCCGACAGCAGGCCGCGGGCACGACGCTGCGACCAGCCGTAGAGGCTCGCGCCGGCGTAGGCCAGCACGGCGACGGCGCCGAGCGCCCAGCCGAGCCACGGCGGCAGGTTCTTGTTCTCGATCGCGATGATCACGTTGTCGGTGATCGAGATGTTGCCGCCCGTGCCGATCATCAGCAGGACGACGCCCTGGAAGGCGAGGAAGGCGGCCAGGGTGGTGACGAACGACGGGATGCCGACTCTCGCGACCAACGTGCCGAGCAGCGTGCCGATGACGACACCGACGACGAGAGCCGCCGCGACCGCGCCGTACCAGGGCCAGTCCCACTTGGTCAGGGCGATGGCCAGGGTGGCGCCGCAGACGCCGGACGTGACGCCGGCGGACAGGTCGATCTCGCCGATCAGCAGGACGAACACGAGGCCCATCGCGATGACCGTGACGGTCGCACCCTGCTGGAACAGGTTGGCGATGTTCAGGGCCGAGAAGAACTTCTCGGGCCGCAGCGCGTAGAAGGCGAGCGCGAGCACGACGAGGGCGAGGATCGCGGGCAGCGAGCCCATGTCGCCGCCGCGCACCTTGCGCACGTAGTTGGAGACGGCCTCACCGAAGGTGGGCTGCTCGACGGAGCCGGCCAGCAGCGATGGCGCCGCGGACTCCGGGGGGCGGGTGGACGTGCTCATGCCGGGTTGCTCCCGTTCGCCGTGGGGGTGGTCTTGCTCAGCGCCGGGGCGGCAGCGTTGCCGTTGGCCGATCCACTCGTGATGAGCTCGATGACCTCGGAGCGCGAGCTGTCCTTGGTGCGCACCTGCGCGGCCGTCTGGCCCAGGTAGAGCACGTTGATGGCGTCGGCGACCTCGAAGACGTCGTTCATGTTGTGCGAGACCAGGACGACGGCCAGTCCGGCGTCGGCGAGGCGGCGCACCAGCTGCAGCACCTGCTCGGTCTGCGCGACGCCGAGGGCGGCGGTCGGCTCGTCGAGGATGACCAGCTTGGAGTTCCACAGCACGGCGCGCGCGATGGCGACCGTCTGCCGCTGCCCGCCCGAGAGGCTGGCCACGTGCTGGCGGATCGAGCGCACGGTCCGCACCGACAGCGACGCCAGCACCTCCGCGGCGCGGGCCTCCATCGCCTGCTCGTCGAGCTGGATGCCCTTCTTGAGCTCGCGCCCCAGGAACATGTTGTGGACGATGTCGAGGTTGTCGCACAAGGCCAGGTCCTGGTACACGACCTCGATGCCCATGGCGTTGGCCTCGGCGGGGTCCGTGATGTTCACCGGCTCGCCCTGGAACAGGACCTCACCGGCGTCGAAGCCGTAAATGCCGGCGATGCACTTGATCATCGTCGACTTGCCGGCGCCGTTGTCGCCCACGAGAGCGGTCACCTCGCCGGCTCGCGCCACGAGATCGACACCCCGCAGGGCGTGCACAGCGCCGAAGTTCTTCCGGCCTCCGCGGACCTCGAGGATCGGCGGGGGCGCCTGGTTGGGTGCGGCATACGCTGCTTGTGTCATCGTCCACCTCGTCACGTACATCGAGTCACCCCGCGGTCGTCGCGGGTCTGAGCAGGTCGCGTCCTTGCGACCCGTTGCGGCGTCCTTGGCGGACGCCAGGCTGGGGCCGGCCGCTGTCGCGGACCGGCCCCAGCCGTCACCGTGGTGACCGCGGCTGAGCGGTCGCCCCGGGGTGGAGCGTCAGGAGATGCCGGCCTCGGTGCACTTGGCGGCGAGCTCTGCGGTGCAGACGTTCTCCTTGGTGGTGTAACCGTCGGCGATGACGTCCTTCACGGAGTCGAAGTAGATGGCCTGCGGGTCGAGAAGAACCGCCTTGACCTCCTTGTTCGTCTCGGTGTCGGTGACCGAGCCGGTCGCCTGCGAGGACGGGTCCTCACCCTTGGCGAGCGCGACGGCCAGGGCGGAGGCCGCGTCGGCCTCCTTCTTGACGGCCTTGTAGACGGTCATGCACTGGTCGCCCGACAGGATGTTCTGCAGGCCCTGGTCCGTGGCGTCCTGACCGGTCACCGGGATGCCGTTGGCGCCGTTCTTCTTCAGGATGGCGATGGCGGCGTTGGCCAGACCGTCGTTGGCGGCGTAGACGCCGTCGATCTTGCCCGAGGTGTCCGTGTACATCTGCTCGAACACCGTGCCGGCGATCTGGTTGTCCCACTTCTCAACCGTCTGGTCGGCGACGATCGTGTAGTCCTTGCTGTCGATCTTGGCCTTCAGCGCCTCCTTGGCGCCGGCCGTGAACAGCGTGGCGTTGTTGTCCGTCGGCGAGCCGTTGAGGAAGGCGATGTTGGCCTTCGTCTTGCCGGCGTCGTCGAGGCACTTCTGCAGGCCCTCGCCCTGGAGCTGGCCGACCTTGTTGTTGTCGAACGACACGTAGAAGTCCGCGCCGCCGCCCAGCGTCAGGCGGTCGTAGTCGATCGTGGCGATGCCGGCCTGCTTGGCCTTGGCCAGGACGGCCTTGCCCGAGCCGGAGTCCAGGTTGACGATCATGAGGACGTTGACGCCGCTCGTGATCATCTGGTCCGCGATCGTCTGGAACTGCGTCGCGTCACCCTGCGCGTTCTGGATGTCGGAGTCGACACCCGCGGCCTCGAAGGCCTCCGTCAGGTACTTCTTGTCGGCGGTCTCCCACCGGGCCGAGGACTTCGTGTCCGGAAGGATCACGCCCACCTTCGGCTTGGCTCCACCATCGGTGGAGCCGCTGCTCTCGCCGCTGCCCGGCGAGTCGTCGCTGCTACATCCGGCCAGCAGCAGTCCGGTCGCCGTGATGGCGGCCATCCCCAGCATCATGCTCCGTCGCATTGTGCTCCCTCTCGTGACGACGCCTCGTCGCGTCCGTCTCCAGCCGGCGCATCAGAGCTGCCGGACTATTGTTGCGGGCCACAACATATGACCCTCCCGGACCCCCCACAAGCAGGAACACCGGTTCCGTCGCCGAATCGTGACCTTCTTGGGACCTTCGGCCCTGGCGGCCGATGCCCGGTATGCCCCCGGCAATCACTTCATGTTGGGTGCCGCAACAAACCCTGTGCAAGCCCGGTGCGCGGGCCGGTTGCGCACGAACATGCTGCTCGGCGGGCCTGCGGGGGTCCGCGTGGGGATCTCGTCGGCCTGGTCTGGGGCCCCGCCCGCGGCCCGGGCGTCCCGCCCCCAAGCGGCCTACGCCCCGCACCCGTCCTGCCGGCTTCGCTCGCCACCCGGCTCACGCGAACGGGTGACCCTCGCCGCCACGAAGGAGTCGCGCCCCTCCCCACCGAGCGCGCACACCCCAACCTCGCAGCGGCCCGGGCGGGTTCGGCGAGCTTGTGTTCAGCGTTCGTCGCACATAGCGGCATCAACGCTGAACACAAGCTCGCGCGCCATCCCGGCCGGGCTCGGCGCAGCGTTGTGTTCAGCGTTCTTCGCACATAGCGGCATCAAGGCTGAACTCAAGCGCTCACGTGCGCCGGGGTCAGGGACCGCGCGGGCTACGGGACGGCCACAGGACTGAGCGACAGCCGGCGTCGGGCGTCGGGAGGCCAAACCTTGCCGGCTGGGCAGGCGAACGTCAGTCGTTCGCCATCTCCTGCTCCTTGCGCCACCGGATGCCGGCCTCGATGAAGTCGTCGATGTCGCCGTCGAACACTGCGGACGGGTTGCCGACCTCGTGCTCGGTGCGCAGGTCCTTGACCATCTGGTACGGCTGCAGCACGTAGGAGCGCATCTGGTCGCCCCAGCTGGCCTTGATGTCGCCGGCCATCTCCTTCTTCTTCGCGTCCTCCTCGGCCTTGCGGACCAGGAGCAGGCGGGACTGGAGGACGCGCAGCGCGGCGGCGCGGTTCTGGATCTGCGACTTCTCGTTCTGCATCGACACGACGATGCCGGTCGGGATGTGCGTCATGCGCACGGCGGAGTCGGTCGTGTTGACCGACTGCCCGCCCGGGCCCGACGAGCGGAACACGTCGACCTTGATCTCCGACTCGGGGATCTCCACGGAGTCGGTCTGCTCGATGAGCGGGATGACCTCGACCGCGGCGAACGACGTCTGCCGGCGGCCCTGGTTGTCGAACGGCGAGATGCGCACCAGGCGGTGCGTGCCGGCCTCGACCGACAGGTGCCCGAACGCGTACGGGGCCTTGACCTCGAAGGTGGCCGACTTCAGCCCGGCCTCCTCGGCGTAGGAGGTGTCGAGCACCGTCGTCGGGTAGTTGTGGCGCTCGGCCCAGCGCAGGTACATGCGCAGCAGCATCTCGGCGAAGTCGGCGGCGTCCACACCACCGGCGCCCGAGCGGATCGTCACGACCGCCTCGCGCTGGTCGTACTCGCCGGCCAGCAGCGTGCGGACCTCGAGCTCGCCGAGGTCCTTGCGGATCTTGACCAGCTCGGCGTCGGCCTCGTTGAGCGTGTCCTCGTCGTCCATCTCGACGGCCATCTCGACGAGCGTCTCGAGGTCGTCGATCCGACCGCCGAGCTTGCTCACGCGGTCGAGCTCCGACTGCGCCTGCGACAGCGCGCTGGTGACCTTCTGGGCCGCCTCGGGGTCGTCCCACAGGTTGGGGACCGACGCCTGCTCCGACAGCTCGGCGATCTTCGCCTTCAGCGCGGTCGGGTCGCTCACGGCCTGGATCGAGCCCAGGGTGCTGCGCAGATCACGGATCTCGGCGGGAAAGTCGGTGGTGGCCACGACCGTCCAGGCTACCGGGCATCGACCGCCGCGGCACACACGGCCCAGGCGCGGGGCCTGCGACGCCGGCCACAGGGGCCCGCCCCGGTCACCGGGCGCTCGCGTCGGACACGGCCGTGATCGTGATCCCGTCGGACCACGGCGCGAGCACCCAGGAGATGATCGCCGGCCGCACGACCGCCGCGAGCTCGACGTGCGCGGTGGCCCCGCCGTCGGTTGCTGACGCCGTGTACCCGAACTCGCGCCACCGCTCGGTCGCGCCGGGGTTGTCGACGAGGTACTCCGCCGCGGCGGCGCGGACGGAGGCCGTCGAGATCGCTGCGGGCTCGGTCTCGGGGTCGCCGCGGCCCGCGCCGGGCGCGAAGTAGGCGTCGTCGTCCACCGCGTCGGCCGTTTCGAGCGCCATGACGTCCGCGAGCGCGAGCAGGCGCTTGCGCTCGAGGTGCACACCCGCGGCCGATGCGACGACGGAGATCAGCAACAGCGCGACGACGACGAACCCGATGGTCAGCAGCATGATCTGCCCGTCGTCACCGCCTCGTCGCAGGGCGGACCGCAGCCGGGCCGTCATCCGCCCGCCCGGTACTCGTCGACCGGCGCGGACCGGGCCGCGCTGACCGGCACCTCGAGCGGGACCACGTCTCTCACGAACCCGGGCACGAACGGCAGCGGGACCTGGATCCGCACGTCGGCCTCGACGTCGCCGCCGGGCGTCAGGCACGGGTCGTCCGAGCAGACGAGCGTGAGCGCCTGCGCGGGATCGTCCGTGAATCCCTGGTCCTGCAGCGCGATCCCGACGGACGCGACGGCGGCCTGCGAGCCCTCGTCGGCCGAGTCCGACCGCACGTAGACCCGCGCCGCCTCGCGCGCGGCGCCCTCGACCGCGAACGTCGCGGCCTCGATCTTGGCCAGCACGAGAACCAGGTAGACGAGCGGCACCAGCAGCACGAGCGAGACGCCGAGGAACTCGATGATCGCGCTGCCCTCGTCGCCCTGCGGGCGCTCCCACCGACTCACGGGATCTCGGCCAGGGCGTGCCCGTGCACGGTCATCGACCCGACCGCACCGACGAAGCCGATGACGGGCAGCGGCGCGGTGACGTCGACCTCGACGAGCGCGAGCCCGTCGCGCTCGACCCGCCGCGCCGAGACGTCGTCGGCGAACCGCGAGGACAGCGCACTGTCGACCAGCAGCCGCGTGCGCGCCACGGCGTCACCGGTGTCGTTGCCTGCGAGCGCGCCGTACCGGGCGCCCTCGCTCGCCGAGTCGATGAGCGTGTTGCGCACGTGCAGCACGAGCGTGAGCTGCACGATCGCGACGAACAGCACCGTGACGAGGGCCCCGATCAGGGCGAAGTCGACGATCGCCGACCCCTCGTCGTTCAGCCGTGGACGCTCTTGATGGCGTTCGAGAAGACCTCGCTCAGCGTGTCCCCGGCGAGCACCCACAGCGCCGTGACGAGCCCGGCGGTCATCAGGGTGACGAGCACCCAGCCCGGGACGTCGCCTCGGTCGCTGCCCGGGCGGGGCAGGCGGCGCAGCAGCGCCGCCCAGGCGGCTCGGGGTCGGGATCGTCGGATGGTCGTCATGGTGGTCCTCCCTGGTGGTGCGCGGTCGTCGGGCTCGTGCTGGGCTGCTCGGTGGTCGTGCGCGGGGGCTCACAGGCCCACCCGCAGCACGACGAGGCTCGGAAAGACGGCGAAGACGACCGTCACCGGGAGGATGACGAAGACGACGGGGATCATCATCGCGACCTCGCGCCGCCCGCCCGACTCCATGAGGCTCCGCCGCCCCTCCTCGCGCACGTCCTGCGCCTGCGCGCGGAGCACGTCGGCCAGCGGCGTGCCGCGCTCCAGCGCGACCGCGACGCCCTCGGCGAACCGCGCGAGCGGGGCGAGCCCGGTGCGGCTCGCGAGGCGGTCGAGCGCAGTGGTGACCGGCGTGCCGGACCGGGCGTCGGCCAGCGTCCGCGCGAGCTCCGCGGTGAGCTCGCCGTGCGACGTGCGCACGACGCGCTCGAGCGCGCCCGTCGCGCCCTCGCCGGCGGTGACCGCGAGCGCGATGAGCTCGGCGATCGTCGGGAGCTCGGCCAGCATCCGCGCCTCGCGCGCGCGGACCTGCCGGGTGAGCAGCCAGTCGCGCGCGAGCAGCCCCGTGACGCCGCAGATCCCGACGAGCACGACGAGCGCCGGCGTCGCGGTGTGCCGCGTGGCGGCGAGGGCCAGCGCGAGGGTCAGGCCGGCGGCCAGGCCGAGCACTCCCCCGACAACCTGGCCGGCGCGGAACTGCTCGACCGACTCGGACCGCCCGGCGCGCACGAGCCGTCGTCGCACGTCCGCGGTCGGCGACCCGACCCGCCCGACGAGCCGCACGCCGTCGGCCATGAAAGGCGCGGCGAGCCGTTCGAGCGTGGTGAGCGGGCCGCGCGCGACCGGCTCGCCGAGCAGCGCCGACGCGGTCCGCTGCGGCCGCAGGTAGGGCGCGAGGCGCTGGTCGAGCGTGATCCGGCGGGCGCGGAGCCGCGAGACGATCAGCACGAGGCCGAGGCCGCCGAGCAGCCCGATGCCGGCGCCTACCAGCGGGCCGATCATCGGAGCACCCGCGGCTCGTCGGGCAGTCGCGCGAAGCGCAGCATGAGCAGGTACGCCACGACCGTGCACGCGCCGCCGATGACCAGCACCGCGAACCCGGCAACGGTGTCGTACGCCTGCGCCGCCTCGGTGCGGGTGGAGAGCAGTGCGAGGACCAGCCAGGGCGCGGCCACGGCGAGGCGCGCGGCGTTCACGGTCCACGACTGGCGTGCCTCCAGCTCCCCTCGAGTGCGCAGGTCGTCACGGAGGAACGCCGAGAGCGTGCGCAGCAGCCGCCCGAGGTCGGTGCCACCGACGTCACGGGTGAGCCGCAGCGCCTCGATGATCCTGTCGGCCACCGGGTCGGCGAGCGTCGCCTTGAGCCGGTCGAGGCACTCCCCGAACCGCCCGGTCGCGCGGTAGTCCTCGGCGAACGCCCGGAACGGGGCCTGGAGCTCGACCGGCCCGCGCTCGGCGAGCTGCGCCACGGCCTCGGGCAGCGCAAGTCCGGCGCGGATGCCCGAGCCGAGGTGGTCGACCACGTCCGGCCACAGCTCGCGCAGGCGCACCCGTCGGCGGCGCGCGCGACCGCGGAGCAGCGCCCACGGCCCGAACGCGGCGAACACCGTGAAGCACAGCGCGATCGAGGGCGTCCGCGTCACCCCGAGCCCGATCACCAGGACCACGAGGGCGAACAGCGCGCTCGCCGCCACCATCCCACCGGGCGTCACGCCGGCGACGCCGGCCTGGACCAGCGTGTCCTGGGTCCGGGCCCGCCACGTCGTTCGCGTCGCAGCCTCGCCGGGCGGGGACGGCGGCCAGAACGACCACCAGACGCACGCCAGCCCAGCACCGAGGACCAGCCCGACGACCACCCCCACCGCTCAGTCCCTGGCCCGCAGGAGTGCGGCGAGGTCGATGCCCAGCCGGGCGAAACGCTCGGCGTGCGGCGGGAAGCCGTCGGCGCGCACGAGGCGGTCGCCGCGCGTGACGAACAGGTCCGCGGTCTCGACCACGCCCTGCTCGACGCGTCCCGGGACGGCCACGATCTCGCGCACGGTGCGACGGCCCGCGGCATCGTGGTCGAGGTGCACGACGAGGTCCACCGCGGACGCGACGGTCGGCACGACGAACCGGTCCGACACGTTCTCGCCCGCCAGGAGCGGCAGGGTGCAGAGCTTGGTCAACGCCTCGCGCGCGGAGTTGGCGTGGATCGTGCACATCGCCGGGATGCCCGCGTTCAGCGCGATGAGGAGGTCGAGGGCCTCGGCCTCGCGCACCTCGCCGACGATCAGCCGGCTCGGCCGCATGCGCAGCGCCTCCTTGACGAGCCGCCGCAGCGGGATCTCGCCCGTGCCCTCGAGGCTCGCCTGCCGGCACTGCATCGCGACCCAGTCGCGCGCCGCGAGCCGCAGCTCGAAGACCTCCTCACAGCTGACGATCCGCTCGCGCGGGCCGATCGAGCCCGCGAGCGCGTTGAGCATGGTCGTCTTGCCGGCCTGCGTCGCTCCCGAGACCAGCACGTTGAGCCCGGTTCGCACAGCCGCAGCGAGGAAGGTCGCGGCGTGCGGAGTCAGGCTGCCCAGCGCGACGATCTCGTCGAGCCCGGACGCCCGCACGACGTACTTGCGGATGTTGACCGACCAGTGCCGCCGGGTCACGTCCGGGATCACGGCGTGCACGCGCTCGCCGCCGGGCAGCGACGCGTCGACGAAGGGGCTGGACAGGTCGAGGCGGCGGCCGGACGCCTTGAGCATCTGCTCGACCAGGTCCCGCACCTGCGCGTCCGTCAGCATCGTCGTGGTCAGCTCGGCCTCGCCTCGTCGGGCGACGAACACCTGCGACGGGCTGTTGATCCAGATCTCCTCGACCTCGGGGTCGTCGAGGTACTTCTGCAGCGGCCCGAGCCCGGCGACCGCGTCCACCACGGCCTTGTGCGCGGCAGCCGGGTCCGGCAGCACGGGAACGGACCCGATCACCGAGCGCTCGTCGTAGTCGGCCATCGCGTCCGCGACGAGCGCGACGATCCCGGGGCGGTCGCGCACGGGGTCCAGACCCCGACGACGGATGAGCTCGCGCACCTCGCCCTCGAGAATCACCACACCGTCCATCGGACCCCCCGCCCGGTTCCTGCCGTTCTGCCCCGCTATGTGGACCCGAAGACTAGGGGAACCCGCGCGCCCGCACAGCCCGTTGTCCACAGCCGGGGCATCGCTCACCCGACCGGGTGACACGCCCTGCGGGCGTCCGGCCGTCGCAGGGCCGACCGCCCACTACCGTGTCAACGTGAACATCCCGACCGGCACCCAGCACACCCTCACCCTCGGTGATCAGCACGCGGTCATCGCCGCCGTCGGCGCCAGCCTGCGCGAGTACCGCGTCGGCGCGCGCGACGTGGTGCTCCCGTTCGACGAGGACGTGTTGGCCCCCGCCTTCTCCGGCGCCGTGCTCGCGCCGTGGCCCAACCGCCTGCGCGACGGCGAGTACGACCGCGACGGCCGCACCTACGAGGTCCCCGTCTCCGAGCACGCCCGCCGCACCGCGCTGCACGGCCTGGTCGCGTACGTCGCGTTCGACGTCGCCGAGCGGGCCGACGACGGCACGTCCCTGACCCTCGAGCACACGATCGTGCCGACCCCGGGCTACCCGTGGGCCGTCCGGGTCCGCGTGACCTACCGCCTGAGCGAGGCGGGCCTGAGCGTGCACACCGCGGCCGACAACGTCGGCTCGGGCGTCGCCCCGTACGGCGTCGGGTTCCACCCGTGGCTGTCCCCCGGCGACGCCGCCGTCGACGCGTGCACCCTGACGCTCGGCGCCTCGCGGCACGTCACGGTCGACGACCGCCTCCTGCCGACCGGCAATGTGCCCGTCGCGGGCATCGACGACCTGCGTGAAGGCGTCGCGCTGCGCGGCGTGGCGTTCGACGACGCATGGGTCTCGCCCGACCGGGACGACGACGGGCTCACCTGGGCCCGGCTCGCCTCGACCGACGGCCGCACCGTGGCGATGTGGGCCGACGCGGGCTGCGTCGCGTGGCAGATCTGCACCGGTGACGGGATCCCGCTCATCGAGCGCCGCGGCGTGGCGATCGAGCCGATGAGCTGCATCGCCGACGCGTTCCGCACGGGCGACGACCTCGTCGAGCTGGCCGCGGGCGACGTGCACGAGATCACCTGGGGCCTGCGCCTCGAGTGACTCCCCGGAACGACGCGAGGCCCTCGCTCTGCGGAGTGGGGGCCTCGTTCTCGTCGGGGTGGTCAGCCGTAGTACTCGCCGTCGGCCTTGACGCCCTTGGTGTACTCCCAGTGCCACTTCTCGAACGGGCCGCTGCCGCCGGGCTTGGCCCACGCGGGGTTCTCCCAGCCGAACGTCGGCGCGTTCGCGTTGATCCAGGTCCAGCGCTCGCCGTAGGTGAGCTGGCTGCAGAAGTCGGTGGCCAGGCCCCAGCCGTGGTTCGACTTGCCGGGCGCCGCCGCGAGCCCGCCGCGGGTGGCCTTGACGCTGCGCTGCTCAGCCAGGGTGCGGTAGCCGCTCGCGAGGCACATGTCGGCGCCGAAGCGGGCGACGTAGGCGGCGTTGAACTCGGCGAGGCTCGAGGCGGCGTCGGCGCGCAGGCGCGTGTGGCCGTCCCAGAGGGTGCACAGGTCCTTCTCGGCGAGGAGGCCGTTGCTGCCGGGTGCGCGGGTCGCGGGGTTGCAGCCCGGCAGGAGCGAGCGGGTCTCGTCGCGGCTCGCGGCGGCGGCCAGGGCCCGCACGGAAACCGCGCCGTCGGTCGGGACGAGCGAGGCGGGCGGGAGCATCGAGGGCTGCGCGGCGGTGAGCGCGCTGACCGTGCTCGGGAACGTGGCGTTCGTCAGCGGCTCGCCCGAGATGACCGCGGTGCCGGCGATCGCGCCCTGGCTGACCGGGATGACGACCGTGACGGCGGCCAGCGCCGTCAGGACGCCCAGGCGGGTCGCGGCGCGAGCCGGGCGGTGGCGCGACTTCTTGGGGTGCGCGGCGGGCGCTGCCTGGCGGCGCATCGCGCGGGAGATCTGGTGGACGCCGGGCTGCGGGGTCGCGGCGGGCTTCGCTGCGGCGTGCTGCGTCTCGGGTGCGGCCTCGTCGGCGTCGACCGACTCGGGGGCGACGGCCGGGAAGGCCGGCGTCGAGGCCGGCGCGGCGGCGGCAGGCATCGCGGTGGCGGGGTGAGCAGCGGTGGGGATCGCCGCGGTGGGGGCGGCAGCTGCGGCGGCCTGCTCCTCCGGGGCCGTGGCCGGGTAGAGCGGCGCCGAGGGGGCGGCCGCCGCGCGGCGCGTCTGGCGCGGCTGCGGCTGCGCGGGCCGGGACTGCGTCGGTCGGGCACTCGTCGACTCGGTGTTCGTCGCCGAAGCGCTCGTCGGTGCCGCCTTCGTCGCGTCGGCCTTCGTCGGCGGAGCCGTCGATGCTGCGTCGGACGGTGCGCCCGTGGACGACGCGGGCTTGCTCGGCGGCGCCGTCGTCGGCTTAGCCGTCGTCGGCTTAGCCGTCGTCGATCCAGCCTTCGCCGACTCGTCCTTCGTCGGCCCAGCCGGCGTCTCGCGAACCAGCCGCGCATCCACGGCGCGGATGTCCGACTGCCACGACCCGTTCACCTGCGCCGGCACGAAGCCCGCAGGGGCCGACTCGGCCCGGCCGGCGGGGGGCCGCACGCCGTAGCGGGCGGTCGAGAAGGCCGTCGGGCGGGGATGCTCGGGCTCGGGCGCGCGCACGGGCTCGGGCGTGGTCCGTGACGGCGGCATCGCCGCACGCGGGTCCAGGCTCGACGTCACGCCGTGCGCCGTGTGTCCGCTCGCGGTGCCGCGCGGCGCGGGCCGCGGGCCGACCGCGTCGGGCCGGTCCGCGCCGGAGACGAAGGCGCCGTGCGTGGTGCGGGGGGCCGAGGTGGAGCGGCCCGGGTGGGCCGCCGCTCCGGACGTCCAGGACGGGACGCCGTGGTGCTCCGTCGGGGCCGGGCGGGAGATCACGCGCGGGTCGGCGGCACGCGATGCGGTGGGACCAGCAGAGGTGGGACCAACAGTGCCGGGACGGGCAGCTGGGGCGGCGGCCGCCTCCTGCGCACGACGCTCAGCCTCACGGAGCTCACGTCGGGTCAGCGGTGCGACGGGCGATGCGCTCTCGACCGACCCCACGACACCTCCCGCTCCGACGACTCTGTGACAACCACAGGACAACCACGGCCGCCGAAGCAACCTGATCTGGCCCGTCGAGACTCTGCTCGACATCGATCCGCCCTCGCGTGACGCGATGACGTGCCGACGTCGACGCCGGCGCGATCACGAAACCATAACGGCTCGTGGAACCGGTTCCAAGCCCCTGGACGGACGTCCAGAGGACACCTGGGGCACCTGTGCGGCGCGCCGACGCCGACACGCCGACCGACACGCCGCCGCCAGGCCGCCGCGCCGCCCAGGTTTCGACCCCGGGGCGGTTTGTGAAGGGTGTGTGCAGTTTCACTCGACCGGACCACGCCCGCAGCGCCGGAGAGCCGTCGTCGGTTAGCCGATTCGGCATCGAGTCGCCGGTTCAAACCGGCGAGCTGATGCCGAATCGGCGATTCGACGGGCTTGGCCGCCCCGG
Organism: Cellulomonas rhizosphaerae; assembly: GCF_003470205.1. GTDB lineage: Bacteria > Actinomycetota > Actinomycetes > Actinomycetales > Cellulomonadaceae > Cellulomonas > Cellulomonas rhizosphaerae. The sequence goes on along the minus strand of NZ_QWKP01000204.1, from coordinate 1,391 downwards.
ACGAAGCGCCGAGCGCCGGCCGACCCGGCGGGACCCAGTCGGCCGGCAAGAAGGCCGGCCGGCGACAGCGGTCAGCGGCGGGCGCCCGGCCACTGCTCGCGCTGCATGGCGTCGCGCACCTCGCCGACCAGCTCCTCGAGGATGTCCTCCAGGAACACGACGCCGACGATCACCCCGTCGTCCTCGACCCGCGCGAGGTGGGCGCCGGAGCGCTGCATCGCGGCGAGCGCGTCCTCCACCTCGTCGTCGGGCCCCACCAAAGCCAGGGCCCGCACGCGCCACGACGGCACGGGCTGGGTGCGCGACTCGGCGTCGGCGTACAGGACGTCCTTGAGGTGCAGGTACCCCACGGGCAAGCCGGACGAGTCCAGCACGGGGAACCGGGAGAAGCCGGTGCGCGCGACGAGCCGCTCGACGGCGTCGGGCGTGACGTCGGCGGGCAGCGTGACGAGCTCGGCCGTGGCGACCATGACCTCGCCCGCGGTGCGGTCGGAGAACTCGATCGCGCCGCGCAGCAGGCCCTCGGAGTCCTCGAGCAGACCCTCGGCCTGCGAGCGCTCGACGATCGACTGCACCTCCTGCGCGGTGAACGCCGAGGAGACCTCGTCCTTCGGCTCGACGCCGACGGCCCGCAGCGCGTGGTTCGCGAGCCAGTTGAGGACCACGATGATCGGCTTGACCACGCGCGCGACCCACACCAGCGGCGGCCCGAACATCAGCACCGCGCGGTCAGGACCGGCCACCGCGAGGTTCTTCGGCACCATCTCGCCGAGCACCACGTGCAGGTAGACCACGACGAGCAGCGCGACGACGAACGCGATCGGGTGCGTGAGGTCGCTGCTGACGCCCATCGCCTCGAGCGGGTCCTCGATGAGGTGGGCGATCGCCGGCTCGGCGACCACGCCGAGGCTCGTCGAGCAGACCGTGATGCCCAGCTGCGCGCACGCGAGCATGAGCGAGACGTGCTCCATGGCCCACAGCACGGTCTTGGCGCGGCGGTCGCCGGCCTCGGCCAGAGGCTCGATGGCGCTGCGGCGCGCGGAGATGATGGCGAACTCGGCGCCGACGAAGAACGCGTTGGCGGCCAGCAGGCCGATCGCGATCAGGAGCGCGGTGGTGCTGCTCATCGCTGCGCCCCCTCGTCGGCCGCGTCCTCGGTCTCGAGCGCGACGACGCGCAGCCGCTCGACGCGACGCCCGTCCATCCGCTCGACCTCCAGGAGCACGCCGTCGACGTCGACCGCGTCGCCCTCCCGCGGGATGCGACCGAGGCGCGCCATGAGCAGACCGCCCAACGTCTCGTAGGGGCCGTCGTCGGGCACCCGCAGGCCGGTCGTCTCGGTGAGCTCGTCGGGCCGCAGGACGCCCGGCAGGTGCCAGGACCCGTCGGCA
>NZ_QWKP01000203.1 GCF_003470205.1 Cellulomonas rhizosphaerae | reverse complement strand
CCCGGCGCGAACCACCGAGAAGGAGCGAGGATGACCTCCATCCGCGTCGCCATCGTCGGCGTCGGCAACTGCGCCGCGTCGCTCGTCCAGGGCGTCCACTACTACGCCGACGCCGACCCGAACGGGACCGTCCCCGGTCTCATGCACGTGCAGTTCGGTGACTACCACGTGCGTGACATCGAGTTCGTCGCTGCGTTCGACGTCGACGCCAAGAAGGTCGGCTTCGACCTCTCGGAGGCCATCGGCGCCTCGGAGAACAACACGATCAAGATCGCCGACGTCCCGCCGCTCGGCGTGACCGTGCAGCGTGGCCACACGCTCGACGGCATCGGCAAGTACTACGCCGAGACCATCGAGGAGTCGGACGCCGAGCCGGTCGACATCGTCGCCGCCCTGCGCGAGGTCCAGGCCGACGTCCTGATCTGCTACCTGCCCGTCGGCTCGGAGGTCGCTGCGAAGTTCTACGCGCAGGCCGCCATCGACGCAGGAGTCGCGTTCGTCAACGCACTGCCCGTCTTCATCGCGTCCGACCCCGAGTGGGCCGCGAAGTTCGAGGCGGCCGGCGTCCCGATCGTCGGCGACGACATCAAGTCGCAGGTCGGCGCGACCATCACGCACCGCGTCCTCGCGAAGCTCTTCGAGGACCGCGGCGTCGTGCTGGACCGCACGTACCAGCTGAACGTCGGCGGCAACATGGACTTCAAGAACATGCTCGAGCGTGAGCGCCTGGAGTCCAAGAAGCTCTCGAAGACGCAGGCCGTGACCTCCAACCTGACCGGCCCCCTGGGCGGCAAGAAGGAGGACCGCAACGTCCACATCGGCCCGTCGGACTACGTCGCCTGGCTCGACGACCGCAAGTGGGCCTACGTCCGCCTCGAGGGTCGCGCGTTCGGCGAGGTGCCCCTGAACCTCGAGTACAAGCTCGAGGTCTGGGACTCGCCCAACTCGGCCGGCATCATCATCGACGCCCTGCGCGCCGCGAAGATCGCCAAGGACCGTGGCATCGGTGGCCCGATCCTGTCGGCCTCGACGTACTTCATGAAGTCCCCGCCGGTCCAGATGGAGGACACCCTGGGCCGCGCCCAGCTGGAGGCCTTCATCGCCGGCGAGAACGAGCGCTGACCTAGCCTCACCCCGAAGGGCCCCCGGGATCTCCCGGGGGCCCTTCGTCGCGCCCGGCCCCGCGCTTGTGTTCAGCATTGGTGCCGCTATGTGCGACTAACGCTGAACACAAGCGGTGCCGTACGGCGAGATGTCCACAGATCGCGCGATCGGACGTTCGCCGGGCGTCCGGTGGCCGACGATCGAGGGCGTGAAGCTGCCGACCGTTGCGACTGCCGTCGTGGACCGCCAGGGCGGCGCTGCGACCACGGCCCAGCTCGAGGGCTGGGGCCTGTCGGCCGCCGCAGTCGCCCGCAGGGTCGCGTCAGGGCGGTGGCAGCGACTCCACCGCGGCGTCGTCCTCCTCCACTCCGGCCCTCCGGCCTGGCGCGAGCAGGCTCACGGGGCGCTGCTCTACGCGGGAACAGGTGCAGCGCTGTCGCACTCGTCCGCTGCGTATGTGCACCGGATCACCGCCGCGCCCGGCCCGCTGATCGAGGTCAGCGTCCCTGGTGACCGCTTCGTCCGGCCAGCTGCCCGGCTCGTCATCCACCGCCGCAGGTCGATGCCGCTCGCCGGTGGCCGACTGTGCGCCGTCAACGAGAACGCCACGGTCGTCGACCTCGTCGCTCGAGCTGCCGACGACGACGCGGCCGTCGCTGTCGTGGCCGCTGCCCTCCTGCGCGGCGTACTCCCCGATCGGGTCCTCATCGAAGCCGGATCTCGGCCGCGCCTGGGAAACCGCTCCATCCTCACCGAGCTGCTGGCTCCGGGCGTTGATGCGATCGAGTCGCCCCTCGAGCATCGATACGCGCGCGACGTCGAACGCCGCCACGGTCTGCCGCGTGGTCGGACGCAGTACGACAGCTCGTCGACGGTCGGTGGATCCGAGCCGACCGGCTGTACGTCGGCCTCGGCATCCGCGTCGAGCTCGACGGCCAGCTCGCGCATCCCTTCGCGACGACCGACGACGACGCGTGGCGGGACAACGCCGTCGTGCTCGCGCACCGCGAGGTCACCCTGAGGTACCGCTGGCACCACGTAGCCGCGACGCCGTGCGCGGCCGCCGCTCAGGTCGCCGGTGCACTCCGCGCCCGCGGCTGGCGCGGCACCCCCCACCCGTGCGGCCAGGAATGCCCCGTCCGGTAGCGCATGTGTTCAGCGTTGATGCCGCTATGTGCGAGGAACGCTGAACACAACGGGCCCCGACGCACCGTGTCGGACAGCGCTGGGGTGCGAGGATGGCGCCGTGCAGGTGATCGCGGACCTCAAGGCGCTCGCGCCGGTGCGGGACTTCCGCCGCCTGCTCACGGTCCGGTTGGTGAGCCAGACCGCCGACGGCACGTTCCAGGCCGGCCTGGCCACGCTGTTCTTCTTCTCCCCGGAGCACGCGAGCACCGCGGCGGGGGTCGCGACCGCGTTCGCGGTCCTGCTGCTGCCGTTCACGATCGTCGGGCCGTGGGCCGGGGTGCTGCTCGACCGGTGGCGCCGACGACAGGTCCTCGTCTACGGCAACGCCCTGCGCGTGCTGCTCACGCTCGCCGTGGGCGTGCTGCTCGTGATCGACGGCGTCGGGCCGGCCGTCTACGTCCTGGCGCTGGCCACGCTGTCGGTCAACCGATTCCTGCTCGCCGCGATGTCGGCCTCGCTGCCGCAGGTCGTCGACGGACCGCTGCTGCTGACGGCCAACTCCGTGACCCCGACGCTGGGCACGGCCGCCGCGGGCGTCGGGGCCGGCATCGGCCTGGTCGTCGGCCTCGTGCTGCCGGACGGCCGCGCGCACGACGGAGGCTCGCTCGCACTGGCCGCGCTGCTCATGGCCGCCGCGAGCGCGCTCGCCACACGCCTGGGCCGCGATCGCCTGGGGCCCGACGAGAAGGCGGACGCGACGAGGCTCCGCGCCGAGCTCGGCATGCTCGCGCGCGGGCTCGTCGACGGCGCGCGCTACCTGATCGCCCGCCGCACCCCGGCGCGCGCGCTGCTCATCATGGCCGTGCACCGGTTCCTCTACGGCGTCGTGTTCGTCGCGAGCCTGCTCATCTCCCGCAACCTCCTGAGCGACCCGCTCGACACCGACGCGGGACTGCGCACGTTCGGCACGGTGCTCGCCGCGACCGTCGTCGGCTTCGCGCTCGCCGTCGTCGCGACCCCGGTGGTCACGCCGCACATCGGGGCGAACGCCTGGATCGTGGTCTGCCTCGGCATCGCCGCGGCGAGCCAGCTGCTGCTCGTCGCGACGTACGCGCTGCCCGCGATCGTCGTCGCGGCGGTGACGCTCGGCCTCGCCGCGCAGGGCGCGAAGATCGCCGTCGACACGATCGTCCAGCGCGACACCGCCGACGCCTACCGCGGCCGCGCGTTCGCGCTCTACGACGTCCTCTACAACGCCGCTTTCGTCGGCGCCGCCGCGCTCGCCGCGGTCTCCCTGCCGGACACCGGCTACTCTCGGATCCTCTTCGCGCTGCTCGCACTCGGCTACGTGGCCGGGGCGGTGGTGTACGGCACGGCTGCCCGACGAGTGCCCGAACCGAAACCCGTCGAGGTGATGGCCGCATGAACATCGACGACCTCCAGGGCCGGGCGCTGCAGGCCAGCGACGTCGCCTTCACCATCTCCGACGCGACCGCGCCCGACAACCCGCTCATCTGGGTCAACCCGGCGTTCACGGCGCTGACGGGCTACGCGCCCGAGCACGTGATCGGCCGCAACTGCCGGCTCCTCCAAGGCCCGGGCACCGACCCGCGCACGAGCGCCGAGCTGCACGACGCGGTCGCGACCGGCACGACCGTCGCGACCGTGGTGCTCAACTACCGCCGCGACGGCACGCCGTTCTGGAACCAGGTCGTCATCAGCCCGGTGCTGGGTCGCGACGGCACGATCACCCACCACGTCGGTGTCCAGGCGGACGTGACGGCCCGGGTCGAGGCCGGTCTGGCTCGCGACACCGCGCTCGCCTCGGAGCGCCAGGCCACGGCTCGCCTCGACCTGCTCGCGCGCGTGACCGACGAGATGGTCGGGCACCTCGACTACGCCGCGGCGGTCGTCTCGCTCGCCGACATCGCCGTGCCCGCCCTGGCCACCTGGGGGTACGTCGCGGTGACCGACGACCGCGGCCGGTTCGAGCACGTCCACGTCGTCGCGTCCGACCACGCGCACGCCGCCGCGGCCGCCGACCTCGAGAGCCACGGCGTCGAGTGGCTGCGCAAGTCGCCCCGCATGGCCGAGGCGCTCGCGAGCCCGCCGGGCTTCGTCCCGGTGCCGTACGCGATCGACGTCGCCTCGCTGCCGACCCGGTCGACGAGCACCCAGCTCCAGGCCCTGCACGAGCTCGGTCTCGGCAGCGCGCTCGTCGTCCCGCTGCGAGCCCGCGACCGCGTGATCGGCGTGATGTGCCTGGTCCACGGAGAGGTCGACGGATTCGACTCCGAGGCCGTCGTCACGGCCGCGCACCTCGGCCGTCGCGCGGGGCTCGCGCTCGACAACGTGCGCCTGTTCCTCGCCGCGCGCGACGCCGCACTAACCCTCCAGCACAGCCTGCTGCCCGACATCCCCGACGTCCCGGGACTCGACATCTCCGCGGCGTACATCGCGTCCACGAGGTTGGCGGAGGTCGGCGGCGACTGGTTCGACGTCCTGCACCTGCCGGACGGGTCGGTCGGGCTCGCGGTCGGCGACGTGGTGGGCCACGACATGCACGCGGCCGCGGCGATGGGGCAGATCCGGTCGCTGCTGCGCTCGACGGCGTGGGACTGCACCGAGCCCGCGGACGCCCTCGCGCGCGTCGACGCGATGGTCCGCGGCATCCCCATCCCCGACCTCGCGACGTGCGCGTACGTCCGCTGGGAGGCGGCCGAGGCGAGCGCGAGCCTCACCTACGCGCGGGCCGGGCACCCGCCGCCCCTCATCCGCCTGCCGGGTGGCGAGGTGCGCTCGCTCGACGACGCGGTGACGACGCCCCTGGGCATCCAGGACCCGCACGGCCCGACGACGAGCGGCAAGGTCGCCATCCCCGCCGGCGCGACCCTTGTGCTGTACACCGACGGCCTGATCGAGCGCCGCGACCGCGGCCTGCGCGACGGCATCGGCGCCTTGGTCGCGACGCTGTCAGCGCTGCCCGACGACCTCGACGCCACGACCACGCGCGACGCGCTGGTCGACGCGATGCTCGTCGGCGACCGTCAGGAGGACGACGTCTGCGTGCTCGTCGTGCGCGCCCACCATGCGAGCAGCTCCTCGCGCGCGGTCTCCGGACCGAGCGGCCCCCGCTCCATCCGCAGCTCGAGCAGGTAGCGGTACGCGGCACCGACCTCGCGGCCGGGGCGCAGGCCGAGGATCTCCATGATCTGCGTACCGTCCAGGTCCGGGCGCACGGAGTCGAGCTCCTCCTGCTCCTGCAGGCGTGCGATCCGCACCTCGAGGTCGTCGTACGCGGCGGACAGGCGCGCGGCCTTGCGGGCGTTGCGCGTGGTCGAGTCCGACCGCGTGAGCCGGTGCAGGCGCTCGAGGAGCGGGCCCGCATCCGTGACGTAGCGACGGACGGCCGAGTCGGTCCACTCGCCGTCGCCGTAGCCGTGGAACCGCAGGTGCAGCTCGGTCAGGCGCGCGACGGCCTGCACGGTCGCCTTGTCGAAGCGCAGCTCGCGCAACCGCTTGGCGACGAGCTTGGCGCCGACCATCTCGTGGTGGTGGAAGCTGACTCCCCCGCCCTCCTCGTGCCGCTTGGTGCGCGGCTTGCCGATGTCGTGCAGCAGCGCGGCCAGGCGCAGCACCAGGTCGGGTCCGGGCACGGGGCCGTCGGGGCCGGTCTCGAGGGCGATCGCCTTGTCGAGGACGGTGAGCGAGTGCTCGTAGACGTCCTTGTGCCGGTGGTGCTCGTCGATCTCCAGGCGCAGCGCGGGCAGCTCGGGAAGCACGTGGTCGGCCAGGCCGGTCTCGACGAGCACCCGCAGGCCGAGCCGCGGCTGCGCGGCGAGGAGCAGCTTGGACAGCTCGTCGCGCACGCGTTCGGCCGAGACGATGGTGATCCGCTCGGCCATGTCGACGGTCGCGGCCTGCGCGGCCGGGTCGAGCGTGAAGCCGAGCTGCGCGGCGAACCGGGCACCGCGCATCATGCGCAGCGGGTCGTCGTCGAACGACTGCCGCGGGTCGACGGGCGTGCGCAGGACGCCGCGCGCGAGGTCGGCGAGGCCGTCGAACGGGTCGACGAACGTCAGCTCCGGGACCCGGACCGCCATCGAGTTCACCGTGAAGTCGCGCCGCGACAGGTCGCCCTCGAGCGACTCACCGAACACGACCTCGGGCTTGCGCGACGTCGGGTCGTACGCGTCGGTGCGGTAGGTCGTGACCTCGACGACGACGTCCTGGCCGGAGCCGCGCCGCGCCGCGAACCGGCGCGCGCCGATCGTGCCGAACTCGCGCCCGATGTCCCAGTGCGCGTCGCCCCACCTCGCGAGGATCGCCTCGGTCTGGTCGGGCGTCGCGTTCGTCGTGAAGTCGAGGTCGGCGCTCAGCCGGCCCAGGAACGCGTCGCGCACGGGTCCGCCGACGAGCGAGAGCTCGTGGCCGGCGGCTCGGAAGAGCTCGCCCAGCTCGAGCGCATCGGCCGGCAGTCCCGCGAGGACGGCGATCGCCCGCTTCTGCAGGGCGATCAGCGACTGAGGCGCGTGTGGGTTCGTGGGCTCGACGGGCACTCGTCCGAGTCTAGTTGCGCCAGGACTCCACCCGTCGCGCCGGTTCGAGGCCTGTGGATGCAGTAGATACAGTGGCCTGCATGTCCAGCCCGGCCCACCCCTCGCCATCGCGGGGTGTCCCGGCGCCTCCGGGCGGTCATGCGCTCCGCATCGACCCCCGCCCGCCTGCCCCTCGCCCGACCACCGCGCACCTGCCCGTGGTCGACGAGACGAGCGCCGGCGGGCTCGTCGTCCGCCAGCGTGACGGCTCGTACCACGCGGCCGTGATCGCCCGCCGCAACCGCGCGGGCCGCCTGGAGTGGTGCCTGCCCAAGGGTCACCTCGAGGGCGACGAGACGCCCGAGGAGGCCGCGGTCCGCGAGATCGCCGAGGAGACGGGCATCGTCGGCCAGGTGCTGCGCCGCCTGGGCGTCATCGACTACTGGTTCAGCGGCGACGACCGCCGTGTGCACAAGGTCGTCCACCACTTCCTGCTCGGCGCGGTGGGCGGCACGATCTCGGTCGAGGGCGATCCGGACGGCGAGGCCGAGGACGCCGAGTGGGTGGCCGTCGCCGACCTGCCGCAGCGGCTCGCGTACCCCAACGAACGACGACTCGCCGAGGCCGCCCTCGTGGTGCTCGTCGGCGAGGCATGAGCGGGCGTCTGGCACGCAGGGTGCTGAGCGCGGCGCTCGCCCTGGTCGCCGGCCTGATCCTGGCCCCCGCCCTGCCCGCGAGCGCCGCCGACCCCCTGCCCGTCCGCGTCGAGATCACCTCGATCTCCCCCGTCGTGCTGCGCCCCGGCGAGGACCTGACCGTGCGTGCGACCCTGCACAACGACGGCACCAGCGTGCTGAAGAACGCCGCGGCCGACCTGCGCATCAACTACTTCCGGATGGGCTCGCGCGACGAGGTGGCGGCGTGGGCCGACCGCGCCGACTCCGAGCTCGCCGGGCAGGTCACGGTGGTCCAGGCGCTGGACGACCCGCTCGAGCCGGGTGCCTCCGCGGACGTGACCCTCACCCTGCCGGCGGCGCGGATCCAGTTCACGAACCTTCCCGGCGTCTGGGGCCCGCGCGGCCTCGCCGTGGAGGCGACCGAAGGTGGCGCCCGCGTCGGGCTCGCCCGGTCCTACGCGCTCTGGTACCCCGAGCAGTCGGTCACGCCGGTCCCCGTCTCGGTGCTGCTGCCCGTCGCCGGCCCTGCGGCGAACCCGCTCGCCACGACGCCGAGCACCGAGCTCGACCAGCTGACCTCCCCGACAGGGCGGCTCGGTCGCTCGCTCGCCGCGATCCAGGTCGACGACGCCATCGGCTTCGCCGCCGACCCGGCGCTCGTCGAGCAGGCGCGCGCGGGCGGACCGGCGTCGCAGGCGTGGGCGCAGGCGATGACGACGGCCTCGTCGCGGCACGCCACGTTCACGCTCCCGTGGTCCGATCCCGACGTCGCCGCCGTCGCGCGCGCCGACGAGGGCTCCCTGTTCCAGGTCGCGGTGGACCACGCGCGCACGTCGGACGTGCTGGGCGCAGGTCGGCGCACGATGGTGTGGGCGGCACCCGGCCAGAACCTCGACGCCGAGACGGCGGCGGCAGCTGCGAGTGCGGACGTCGTCGCGGCCGTCACGCGCACGCCGGCCGTCGGGGCCAACTCCGCGGTCACCCACGCGCGGATGTCCACCGAGGGCGGCTCGCTCGACCGCCTCGGCCCGGACGGCACGCTCTCCGCCCTGCTCTCCGACCCCACGACGGTCGTCCCCGACGCCACCGACGCGACCACCGCGCAGCGCGCCCTCGCGGAGCTCGCGCTCGTGGCCCGCGAGAGCGAGAGCACGCCCGACCCCGTGCTGCTCGCGCCCGGCCGCGACCAGGTCCCCGACCCGGCCGCGGTCCGCGTCGTCATGACCGCGCTGCGCTCCGCGCCGTGGGTCCAGGTCGACCCCGTCTCGACGCTCCTGGTCGGCACGGCCACGCAGGTGGACGTGCCGGCGCAGGGAGAGGCAGCCGACGACGAGATCGCGCCTGCCGAGGTCGCGGCGCTCGCCACCGCTCGCGGGCACGCCGTCGACTTCTCGGCGATCACACCGGACCCGACCACGCTGCTGACCGGTGTCGACGCCGAGACGCTGGCCCCGCTCTCGCTCGCCTGGCGCGCCGACCCGACGGGCCGCACCGCCCTGGCCGGGAACGTGGTCAAGGAGGTCTCCGCCCGCACGGTCGGCCTGTCGATCGCACCGATCAGCGACCTCAACGTGCTCAGCGCCGAGGCGCCCATGCGCGTGACCGTGCGCAACGACCTCGAGGTGCCCGCGACCGTCCAGCTCGTCATGACCCCGCGCAAGGCGTGCCTCCAGGTCGACCCGATCGACCCGGTCACCGTCGAGTCCACCTCCAGCGCGACCGTAGCGGTCCACCTGCAGGCGACCGCGAACTGCGACGTCACCGTCACGGCGACCCTCGAGTCGCCCGCAGGCGACGTCGTCGCCGCACCGCGTGAGTTCACCGCACGGGTCGCCCCGACGATCGAGAGCGTCGGGACGTACGCGGTCGGCGCCCTGCTCGTCATCGGGCTGATCCTCGGCATCGTCCGCACGGTCCGCCGCGGCCAGAGCGCCCGACGGGGGGCACGGACCGAGGCCGAGACCGGCCCCGCCCCGCCGCTGCCCGTGCTGGGCGGCGTCCCGGACGAGGAACAGGGGACGTGAGCGCCACCAGCTCGGGGGGTGTGCGTCGCGGTGCCGCGCTCATGGCGTCCGGCACAGCGGCCTCCCGCATGCTGGGACTGCTGCGCCAGATGGTCCTCGCGAGCGCCATCGGTGCCACGGGCCAGGCGGCCGACGCGTTCTCGGTGGCCAACAAGCTGCCGAACATCCTGTACATGCTGCTCGCGGGCGGCGTGCTCAACGCCGTGCTCGTGCCGCAGGTGGTGCAGGCCTACCGGCGCAAGGCCGGGCAGGAGTACGTCGACCGTCTCCTGACCTTCGGCTTCGCACTGCTGGCCGGCGCGACCCTGATCCTGACGCTGTGCGCCCCGCTGCTCGTCCACCTCTACGGCAAGGGGTTCACCAGCGCGCAGACCGAGCTCGCGACGGCGTTCGCGTTCTGGTGCGTCCCGCAGATGTTCTTCTACGGGATGTACGCGCTGCTCGGGCAGGTCCTCAACGCTCGTGGCTCGTTCGGCCCGTACATGTGGGCCCCGGTCGTCAACAACGTCGTGTCGATCGCCGGCTTCGTGGTGTTCATCGCGCTGTTCGGCGTCGCGAAGGCGGGCCCGGACGGCATCGAGGTCGCCGCGAACTGGACCGTGGGCCAGACGACCCTCCTCGCGGGGTCTGCGACGCTCGGCATCATCGCGCAGGCCGTGGTCCTCATCCCCGCGCTGCGCGCGTCGGGCGTCCACTACCGGGTGCGCTGGGGGCTCCGCGGCTCCGGGCTCGGCCGCGCGGGCAAGGTCGCGACCTGGACGCTCGTCGGCCTCGCGATCGGGCAGCTCGGCTACATCGTCGTCTCGCGCGTGGCTTCGGACGCACCCAGTGCAGCAGGCGGTGGAGCGGTCGCCGGTAACGCCGCGTACGACTGGGCCTTCCTCATCTTCATGCTGCCGCACTCGCTGGTCACGGTGTCCCTGGCCACCGCCCTGTTCACCCGGCTGTCCGAGCAGGCGCACGAGAGGGACGTCGACGCCGTCCGGGCGACGCTGTCCAGCGGCCTGCGCGTCGTCGGGCTCTTCACGGTGCTCGCGATGGCGGTCGTCACGGTCTTGGCCGTGCCGATCACGCAGATCCTGCTGTGGACCTCGTCGGACGCGCAGGTGCACGCCGTCTCGCCTGTCGTCGTCGCGATGATCGTCGGCCTGCCCGCGTTCGGGGCGTGGTCGATGTGCCAGCGCGTCTACTACGCGTACGAGGACGCGCGCGGGATGGTGCCGATCCAGCTCGTGATGGCGGTCATCGTCGTCGTCGGCACCCTGCTCGGGCGCTACGTGCTGGAACCGCGCTCCTGGGTGGCGGGCGCCGGCCTGTCGATGAGCGTGTCGTACGTCGTCGGCGCCGTCCTGGGCCTCTGGATGCTCCGCGCCAGGCTGCGGACCCTCGACGGTCCGCGCGTGCTGCGGGTGCACGTGCAGGCCCTGCTCGCCGCCGTGGTCGCGGCGGGGTTCGGGCTGCTCACGCTCGTCGTGCTGCGCAGCCTGCTGTCCGGCGGCAACATCGCCGCGATCATCGAGTGCGCCGTCGTCGGCACCGTCATGGGACTGGTCTACCTGGCCGCGCTCCGGCTCATGCGCGTCTCCGAGCTCGACACCCTTCTGGGCCCGCTCCTCGCGAAGGTGCGCGGTCGCGCGTCTAGGCTGCACACAGGGCCGCACCCGGGATCGGCCCAGGTCAACGACGCAGGAGGTGCCGTGAGCGAGGTCGTCGAGCGGGGCACCGTGCTCTCGGGGCGGTACCGGGTGGTCCAGGCCGCCGAGTCCGACCTCCCGGGGTCGACCGCGTGGCAGGCCACCGACCAGATCCTCGACCGGCCCGTGCGGGTGCACGTGCTCTCGTCCGGGCACATCTCGCAGGCCCTCGACGGCGCCCGCCGCGCCGCGCTCGTCACGGACGCGCGCCTGGTGCGCGTGCTCGACGTCGGCACGCACGAGGGGCACGGCTACGTCGTGTCCGAGCAGGTCACCGGCCCGTCGCTCGCCGACCTGCTGGCTCGCGGACCGCTCACCGCCGACCAGGCACGCGCGATCGCCGGCGAGGCCGCGGCCGCGCTCGAGGTCGCCCGACGACGCGGCGTGCACCACCTGGCGCTGCGTCCCTCCTCCCTGCACGTGACCGACGACGGCCGCATCGTGGTCTCCGGCCTCGGCCTCGACGCCGGCCTGCTGAGCATCGTCGCGCGCGACGCCCACACGACCACGCGCGCCGACACGGTCGGCCTCGTCCGCGTCCTGTACGCCGCCCTCACGGGCCACTGGGCCGCCGACCCGTCGCTGCCGTCGTTCGGCGTCGACCTCCCCGACGCCCCGACCGTCGACGGCCTGCCCATCCCCCCGGCCGAGCTCGTCGCCGACGTCCCGGGCGACCTCGACACGCTGTGCGCCGTGACGCTCGGCCCGAACGACGACGGGCCGCACAGCCCGGGCGAGCTCGTGCGTGAGCTCGAGCCCTGGGGCGCGATCCGCGCCGTGCAGGTCGCGACCGGGCCGGTGCCTGTGGTGCCCGTCGCTGCGGCACCTCCTGCCGTCCCGGGCGTTCCGGATGCTCCCGACGACGACTTCGACGTCGACGACATGGAGGACACCGCCCCCATCGCCGTCCAGCGCGAGTCGATCCGTACGTCCTACGACGCGCAGCCGCCGCCCGCCGGCGTCAACCGCCCCGGCACCCCGCCGCCCGCAGCGCCCACGCGCACGTCCGCGTTCGGAGCCGCTGGCGCGGTCGGAGCTGCCGCGACCGCACGCGCCTGGAACGACGAGCCGCCCGCAGCGCCCGCGCCCGAGCCGGCCCCGACCCTCGTCGGCGGCTTCGACTTCGACCGCATCGTCGAGGAGCAGGAGTACGAGACCGAGCCGCGCCGCCGGTTCAACCCGACGGCGCTCGTGCTGATCCTCGTGGGCATCGCGGTCGTCATCGGCGTCGTCCTGGCGTTCAAGGCGCTGTTCAGCTCGCTCGACACGGGCGCGCCCGAGCCCAGCCCCTCGACGTCGACCTCGGCGAGCCCCGAACCGACGTCCGACGAGCCCAGCAGCCCGTCCGCGGAGCCGTCGACCCCCGCCGAGTCGACCGTGCCGCCGGTCATCGGCTCCGCGACGTCGGTCGACCCGTCGGACGACGACGGCGAGCACCAGGAGGCCGTGGACCGCGCGTTCGACGGCGACCCGTCGACGTACTGGTACACGATGACCTACAAGCGGGCGGACTTCGCGGGCTTCAAGAATGGCGTCGGCTACGTCATGACGCTCAAGGACCCGACGACCGTCCACACCGTCACGCTGCACACGAACGGCTCGGGCGGACACGTCGAGATCCGCGACACCGGGAAGTCGGACCCGAGCGGCGGCAAGCTGCTCGCCGAGGGCGAGTTCGGCTCCGAGGTGACGTTCACGCTCGACCCGGCGACCGAGACCGACAAGCTCACGCTGTGGATCACCGAGCTGCCGACCGCGAGCGACGGGTCGTTCCGCCTCGAGCTGGCCGAGATCGAGCTGTCCTGACCGAGCTGTCCTGACCGTGCGCGGAACAGATCCCGCCTAGGATCGGTTGACTGCGACAGCCTCACCGACTCGATCGACTGCAAGGAACTTCTCGTGACCCAGGACAGCACCGTGCGCGACCTCGTGATCGTCGGCTCCGGCCCCGCCGGCTACACCGCGGCCATCTACGCAGCACGTGCCGGGCTCGCCCCGCTGATCGTCGCCGGCTCGGTGACCGCGGGCGGCGCCCTGATGAACACCACCGAGGTCGAGAACTTCCCCGGGTTCCCCGACGGCATCCAAGGCCCCGAGCTCATGGAGAACCTGCAGAAGCAGGCCGAGCGCTTCGGCGCCGAGGTGCTGTGGGACGACGCCACGTCGCTCGAGCTCGACGGCCCGGTCAAGAAGATCGTGGTGTCCGGTGGCGAGACCTATCTCGCGCGTTCCGTCATCCTGTCGACCGGTTCCGCGTACCGCGAGCTGGGCCTGGACGACGAGAAGCGTCTGTCCGGGCGGGGCGTGTCCTGGTGCGCCACGTGCGACGGGTTCTTCTTCAAGGACCAGGAGATCATCGTCGTCGGCGGCGGGGACTCCGCGGTCGAGGAGGCCACGTTCCTGACCCGGTTCGGCAAGCGCGTCACGATGGTCCACCGGCGTGACCAGCTGCGGGCCTCCAAGATCATGGCCGACCGCGCCGCGAACGACCCGAAGATCGAGTTCGCCTGGAACTCCGAGATCGTCGGCATCGCGGGCGACGCGAAGGTCACCGGCGTGACGCTGCGCGACACCGTGACCGGCGAGACGCGCAAGCACCCTGCCACGGGCGTGTTCGTGGCCATCGGCCACGTGCCGCGCTCGGAGCTGCTCGTCGGCCAGATCGACCTCGACGAGAACGGGTACGTGCAGGTCGTCGGCCGCACCACCGCGACCAACCTGCCCGGCGTCTTCGCGTGCGGCGACCTCGTCGACCACACCTACCGCCAGGCCATCACCGCCGCCGGCTCCGGCTGCTCCGCCGCCCTGGACGCCCAGCACTTCCTCGCGGCGCTCGAGGACGGGCTGGCCGACCCGGTCCCCGACCTGGGCCCCGCGCCCGTTCTGGAGGAGGCACGATGAGCTCGGTCACTGCTGTCACCGACGACACGTTCGCGGCGGAGGTTCTCGGCTCCGACATCCCCGTCGTCGTCGACTTCTGGGCGCCGTGGTGCGGGCCGTGCCGCATGGTCGCGCCCGTGCTGGAAGAGCTGTCGAAGACGTACGACGGCCGCGTGAAGATCGTCAAGATCAACTCCGACGAGAACCCGCGCGTGGTGGGCGACTACGGCATCGTCTCGATCCCGACGCTCAACTTCTACGCGGGCGGTGAGCTCGTGCAGTCGGTCATCGGCGCGCGCCCCAAGGCCAGCATCACCGAGCAGATCGAGGGCGTGCTCGCCACGGTGTGACCGTCGGGCGAATGCGTTCGCCCTGCGTGCGACACTGCACGGATGATCGAGCGCATCGTGCCTGCCGGCGAGACGGCGGGCCCCCCCACGTCCTCCGCCGCCGCCGGCACCCGCCTCGACCCCTGGCTCGGTGCGTACGCCCAGCGCACGCACGGCATGCGAGCCTCGGAGATCCGCGCCCTGTTCGCGGTCGCCAACCGGCCTGAGGTCGTCTCCCTCGCCGGCGGCATGCCCTACCTCGACGGCCTTCCCCTGGACGTGCTGTCCGACGTCGCCTCGCGCGTCGTCTCGCAGCGCGGCCTCCAGGCGCTGCAGTACGGCTCCGGCCAGGGCGACGTGACCCTGCGCGAGCAGATCCTCGACGTCATGCGGCTCGAGGGCATCGACGCCCACCCCGACGACGTGGTCGTCACGACCGGCTCCCAGCAGGCGTTGGACCTGGTCACGCGCATCTTCATCGATCCGGGCGACGTCGTCGTCGCGGAGGCGCCGTCCTACGTCGGAGCGCTCGGTGTGTTCCGGGCGTACCAGGCCGACGTCGTGCACGTGCCGATCGACGAGCACGGCCTGGTCCCCGCCGCGCTCGAGGAGACGCTCGCGTCCCTCGCCGCCACCGGCCGCCGGGTCAAGTTCCTGTACACGGTCCCCAACTTCCACAACCCGGCCGGGGTCTCGCTCTCCACCGAGCGGCGCCCCGCGGTGCTGGCCATCGCCCGGCGCTACGGGGTTCTCGTCCTCGAGGACAACCCGTACGGCCTGCTCGGGTTCGAGGGCGAGCCGCGCCCCGCGATCCGGTCGATGGACGACGAGGGCGTGCTCTACCTGGGCTCGTTCTCCAAGACGTTCGCGCCGGGCTACCGAGTCGGCTGGGTCGTCGCGCCCCACGCCGTGCGCGAGAAGCTCGTGCTCGCCTCGGAGTCCGCGATCCTGTGCCCGTCGTCGGCGTCGCAGATCGCCATCTCGACCTATCTGTCGACGTGCGACTGGCAGGGACAGATCAAGTCCTATCGCGAGCTCTACCGCGAGCGGCGAGACGCGACGATCTCCGCGCTCGCCGAGCACCTGCCCGAGGCGTCGTGGAACGTGCCCGACGGCGGCTTCTACGTCTGGGTCAAGCTGCCCGACGGCCTCGACTCCAAGGACATGCTCCCCCGCGCGGTCACGGCCCGGGTCGCCTACGTCCCCGGCACCGCGTTCTACTACGACGGCGGCGGCGCCTCCCACATGCGTCTCTCGTACTGCTTCCCCACACCCGAGCGCATCCGCGAGGGCGTCCGCCGGCTGGCCTCGGTCGTCGCCGGCGAGCGCGAGCTCGTCGAGCTGTTCGGCACCACGTCGTCCATCCCGGACAGCGTCGTCGACGCACCCGGCCCGGACGTCGCCTGATGGCCGCTGCCTCGCCGCGGGTCGTCATCCTGGCCGGCGGACTCTCGCACGAGCGCGACGTCTCGCTGCGATCCGGCCGTCGGGTCGCGGAAGCCCTGCGATCCGTCGGCGTCGACGTCTCGATCCACGACGTCGACGCCGACCTGGTGCCGGCCCTCACGGATCTGCGGCCCGACCTGGTCTGGCCCCTTCTGCACGGCACGTCCGGCGAGGACGGCTCCGTGCGCGACGTCGTCCAGCTCCTCGGCCTGCCCCTGCTCGGCACCGGTCCGCGCGAGAGCCGGGTCGCCTGGTCGAAGCCGATCGCCAAGACAGTCGTCGCGCGCGCCGGCCTGCGGACGCCCGACTTCGTGACTCTGCCGCAGTCACTCTTCCGCGAGCTCGGCGCGTCGCGAGTGCTCGGCGCTCTCGTCTCCCGCCTCGGCCTTCCCCTCGTGGTGAAGCCGTCCCGTGGCGGGTCGGCGCTCGGGGTCAACCTGGTGACGTCGGCCGACGAGCTTCCCCGAGCGATGGTCGACTGCTTCGCCTACAGCGACACCGCCCTCATCGAGCGCGCGGTCATCGGGACCGAGCTCGCCGTGTCCGTGATCGACACCGGCTCCGGTCCGGCCGCACTGCCCGCGGTCGAGATCGTCACCGACGGACCGTACGACTACGACGCCCGGTACAACCCGGGGCGGACCGAGTACTTCGCGCCTGCCCGACTGTCGTCCGATCTGGCCGCCGCCGTCGCGCGGGTCGCGGTCACCGCGCACGAGGCACTCGGTCTCACCCGGATCTCGCGGACCGACCTCATCGTGACGGCGTCCGGCGACATCGAGTTCCTCGAGGTCAACGTTGCCCCGGGCATGACCGAAACGTCGCTTTTGCCCCAGGCTGCCGAGGCTGCTGGTCACAACCTTGGGGACTTGTACCGATCCCTGGTGCGGGCTTCTCTCGCCATCTGACGCGACTCGTACACGACTGTTTCGGCGTCCGGTACATGGCGAAATGCCCGATCCGATCCGCCTCGGGTCAAGGCGAAGGCTCGACTACTCTCCGAACGCGGTGACCCACGGCCGACGTCTATCGAGCACCACTCGTCGGTCGAGACGACGGTCGCCGGCCGACGTCGCCGCCCACCCCTCGAAGCGCCTCGACGCGTTCGCTGACTCAGCCCTTGAGCAGGCCCGGGTCCTCTGGCGCGAGGCTGCCGAGGATGCGGTTGAGGTCCTGGACCGACGCGAACTCAACGGTGAGTCGCCCGCGCGACTTGCCGAGGCTCACCTTCACGCGCGTCTCGAACTTGTCCGACAGCCGCGACGCCAGGTCGTCGAGCGCCTCGTTGCGGATGCCGGCCCGAGGAGCCGGGCGACGCCGCGGGGCATCGTCCGCCCCCAGGGCGACGATCTCCTCGACCGCGCGGACCGAGAGGCCCTCGGCCACGATCCGCTGGGCGAGCCGCTCGATGGCCGCGCCGTCGTTGAGGCCGAGCAGCGCACGGGCGTGGCCCGCGCTCAGCACCCCGGCCGCAACACGTCGCTGCACCAGCGGCGGCAGCTTGAGCAGGCGCAGCGTGTTCGAGATCTGCGGGCGCGACCGGTGGATCCGGGTGGCCAGCTGCTCGTGCGTGCAGCCGAAGTCGTCGAGCAGCTGCTGGTACGCGGCAGCCTCCTCGAGCACGTTGAGCTGCGAGCGGTGGAGGTTCTCCAGCAGCGCGTCGCGCAGCAGGTCGCCGTCCTCGGTGTCGCGGATGATCGCCGGGATCGTGTCGAGGCCGGCCTCCTGGGTCGCGCGCCACCGCCGCTCCCCCATGATGAGCTCGTAGCCGTCGGCGACCTGGCGCACGACGACCGGCTGCAGGACGCCGATCTCCTGGATGGATCCGACCAGCTCCGCCAGCGCCTCCTCGTCGAAGACCGTGCGCGGCTGACGCGGGTTGGGACGGATCTCCGCGACGGGAAGCTCCGCGAACCGCGCACCGGGGACGGGCAGGAGGTCACTGTCGGACTGGCTGGGCGTCGTCACCGTGGTCGCCGTCGCGGCCTGTGCAGGAGTCGTCGCGTCAGCCTCGGCCACCTCGGTGGGCGCTGCCGGTGCCCCGTTACCCCGCGGCTCGCCGAAGAAGAGGTCGGCCGGGCGGTCCCCACCGGTCGGGCGCTGATCCCCCTCGGGCGCCGTCGGGATCAGCGCGCCGAGCCCACGGCCCAGCCCACGTCGCTTCTCGCTCATCGTTCCTCCTGGCCGTGGTGCGTGGCGTCCTGCGGAGCGGTCGCGGCGGCGGCGCCGCGGTCCGCGAGCTCACGGGCTGCCTCGAGGTACGCGAGCGCCCCCGAGGATCCCGCGTCGTACGTGATGACCGTCTGGCCGTAGCTCGGCGCCTCGGAGATGCGAACCGATCGCGGCACCGTGGTGCGCAGTGTCCGCTCCGGGAAGTGGGTACGCACCTCCTGCGCGACCTGCTGCGCGAGGTTGGTCCGAGCGTCGTACATCGTCAGCAGGATCGTCGAGACGTGCAGTCCCTGGTTGAGGTGTGCCTGGATCAGCTCGATCGTCTTGAGCAGCTGGCTGAGTCCCTCGAGTGCGTAGTACTCGCACTGGATCGGGATCAGCACCTCGCGTCCGACGACGAACGCGTTCACCGTGAGCAGCCCCAGGCTCGGCGGGCAGTCGACGAACACGTAGTCCAGGCGTGCGAGGCCGTTCGCGTCGCGCCACTCGAGGTAAGCGTCCAGCGCGACCCGCAGCCGTGTCTCGCGGGCCACCATCGAGACCAGCTCGATCTCAGCACCCGAGAGGTCGATGGTCGCCGGCAGGCACCACAGCGTCGGGATGTCCGGGCAGACCTGGACGGCCTCGTGCATGGGCTTGCTCTCGACGAGCACCTCGTAGATCGACGGCGTGCCGGAACGGTGCTCGATCCCCAGCGCCGTCGAGGCGTTGCCCTGCGGGTCGTTGTCCAGCACGAGGACGTTCAGGCCGGACTGCGCGAGCGCGGCCGCGAGGTTGACCGTGGTCGTCGTCTTGCCGACGCCGCCCTTCTGGTTCGCCACCGTGATGATGCGCGTGCTCGGTGGGCTGGGGAAGCGGCGGCCGCGGAGCTCGATCCGGCGCCGGGCGTCCTGCTTCAGCTCCGCCATCAACGGGGTGTCGTCGCTCACCGACGGCAGGCTCTCGACGAGTGCGGCGCGGCGGCGCTCGTCGGGGTCGGTCTCGTTCACTGGTGCGGTGGCTCCGTCGGGCTGAGTCGAGAAAGGCGGCACCGGGAGTGCCGCGCTCACTGTTTCACGTGAAACGTGCGCTGCGGAATTCGTCTCGGCCGCGACGGGCTGAAGGTCACCCACCTGCGCGTCGGGCGCAGCGGCGACCGGGGCGCCGGAGCGAGAAGCAGGGTCGGCGCTACCACCGCGAGTGGGATCAGCCTCGGGTGTCTTGTGCGCCGCGTCGACCGTTTCACGTGAAACAGCCGTCGCGTCGAGGACCGGACCGGCTCCGCGCTGCTGTGGCGCTGCGCCCGGCTGGGTGGCCGCAGACGGGTCGCGATCCGTCGAGTCGGCTACAACCGCATCGCCGCGGTCTACGGCCGGACGGCCCGGCCCCGATGAGGCAAGGCCTGTTTCACGTGAAACAGGCAACCCGCTCGCGTCAGCCTCGCGTGACGAAGCCGCCACCCCTCCCCTCGGCTGTGCGTCGGGGTGATAGATCGAGGTCGGCTGTGCGTCGGGGCGATAGATCGACGCCTGCACCGGCGTTGCCGCGACACCGGAAGCCACCTCACGCTCGACGGAGTGCACCGCGTCGAATCGCGAATCAGGGGGCCCGGAAGCCACCGCTCCGTCGCCCACCTCGGGGCGGGGCACGGCGCCGGGCTCCTGGGGCGCTCGGGACGCCTGCGCGGCCCCGGGAGCCAGCTCGTCGCCGATCTCGTTCGCGCCCAGGGGCCCCTGCGTCACGTCGGTCCCCTGAGCGTCTCCCTGAACCTGTGCGTCCGGAATCTCTCGCTCACCAACGGGTCCCTGAGTGACGTCGGTACCCAGCGTGCCAGCAGGCACCGGCGACTCGTTGAATTCCTGCGCACCCGGGAGCGCGCCGGTTGCTAGAAGCTCGTCCCGGCCACCTACCACCCGGGTGGCTGGGGCTCCCGGTGTGGCTTGTCCCGCGTGTGTAACCTCGGGCGAGTCCACCCGGACCGACGCAGGCGCGCTCTGATCGCCCTGGGGCGTCGTGATCTGATCGGACGCTCCGCGCTTCTTCCTACCGAACACGCCGGACGTCCTCTCGGACCACGCGCACCACACGAGTGATCTCGACGCCGTCGAGCGTCGCGGCACGCAGGACCTCGGCAGGGCCGGCACCGAGCCGTGCGCCGACCTCACGAGCGGCGTCGACCTCGTCCTGAGCTCTCTCGCCCTTCAACGCGAACAGTGTGCCGCCGCGCCCCAGGAGCGGCAGCGCCCACCGGTACAGCTTGTCGAGGGAAGCCACGGCGCGCGACGTCACCGCCTCGGCGGTCAAGTCGCCCTGCACGTCCTGCGCACGACCGCGACGCACCACGATGTTTGCGAGCTCGAGGCGCTCCGCCACCTCGCTCAACCACTCGGTCCGACGCTCCATGGGTTCGAGAAGCACCACCTCGACCTCCGGCAGCATGGCGGCGACGACCACACCGGGAAGCCCGGCCCCGCTGCCGAGATCGATGACCCGCCCCGATGTCGGCAGGTACTGCGTCACGGCGGCCGAGTTCAGGAGATGCCGCTCCCAGAGTCGGCCCACCTCGCGCGGGCCGATGAGCCCGCGGAGAACGCCGTCGCTGACGAGCATGTCCCGGAAGCCACTGACAGCCGGCCATGCCTGCCCGAAGTACGCGGGCAGTCGCGGATCACCATCGAGGGGATCGACTTCGACCGGCTCGACGTTGCCGTTCTCTGCCACGAGCACACACTCCCTGTTTCACGTGAAACGACGCGTCGGGGCTTCCCCAGGTCTGAGGTGACCGGTCCCGGCCCGCGCGAACGCCCTACCGTATCGCGCGGAGCCGACGCCACCCCGGCGATCCACAACCCGTCCTGGGAGCAATCGATCTCGTCCTAGTAGCCCGGGCGTCCGACGTAAGAAAGAGGGACGCCTGCCAGGCAGATCGAGACCCACACCCCTGGCAGGGTGGTGACGCTATCCGCCCGGGAGCCCAGGCCTCACCGATGACGCCGCAGTCACCGCCTCGACCGTTGCACCTCGCCGAGCTGGCCGCCTGCCTACCGAACGGCTGCTGCCCGACGCTCCTCGAGAATGTGTGCGCACGGCCCAGCGCAGCAAGACGCTCGTGCCCGCATCGCTCGCGAGTGAGCCCCCATCGGACGTCGTCCCGTGTCCGCGGCAGGAGTGATGTGCCTATTGGGCCAGGCGACTCAGGCGAGTTCGATGGACAACCTGCGACGTACGGGTGGCGGCCGCCTCCGTGTTTCACGTGAAACGGCTCTCCTCCACAGACAGGCCACCCCGCAGAACCGCTGCCCAGGACCGAACCAGGTGAACGGACGTGTCCCGACGTCTAGCACCGACCCAGCGCACGAGCCGCACCCAACGCCGAGCAGCAGACCCAAGCGCCGGGGAGTCAATTCGGTCCCACCGAGAGCGAACCGAGCACGCAGGGACGAACCACCGGCGGCGCCCATGACAAGGACTCCGCCACCCAGTGCGGGGCCTCCATGTTTCACGTGAAACGGAGCGCGCCCCAGCGGTGCCTGATCGAGGGAAGCCACCGCGTGCAGCTCGTGGCCCGCCGGCCCGCCGCCCACTGTCGTGCTACCCACGCCCCCTCCAACGGTCCTCAAGTCGTACGGACCGCCAGTCACCCTCCTCGCCGTTTCACGTGAAACGTCGATCAAGTCGGGCCCAGAGCGAGACCCGTGTCCTAAGCAAGGAAGCGGGCAAACAAAAGCGGGGCGGCGAGCCGTAGCTCACCGCCCCGCTTCGATCCGAGGTCAGGACGGGCGAATGACCACGTGCCGGTTGGGCTCGACGCCGTCGGAGTCGCTGGTCAGACCAGCGGCAGCAACGGTGTCGTGCACGACCTTGCGCTCGAACGGGTTCATCGCCGCCAGTGCGACCGAGACGCCGGACTCGCGCACGCGGCCGATCGCCTCCTCTGCCACGGTCACGAGCTCCGCCCGGCGACCGGCGCGGTAGCCGGCAACATCGAGCATCAGGCGGCTGCGCTCGCCCGTCTTGGTCTGCACGGCCAGGCGCGTGAGCTCCTGGAGTGCGTCGACGACCTCGCCGTCGCGACCGGCGAGCCGGCGCAGCGAGGTGTCCTTCGGGTCCTCCGACAGGATCTCGAGCGCGGCGCGGCCGTGGTCGATGTCGATGTCGATGTCACCGTCGAGGTCCGCGATGTCGAGGAGCTCCTCGAGGTAGTCCGCCGCGATCTCACCCTCTTCTTCGAGGCGCGAGGTCGTCGGCTCTGCAGGTGCGTCGGGCAGGGATGACGTCATGGTGGTCTCCGATCAACGAGCGCTGAGCGCTCTACTTCTTCGGCTTCGGCTTGGGCTTGGGTGTGGACTTCCCCGTGCTGTTCTTTGGCGCCGGCGGCGTGCTGTCCGCGGGCGGGTCGGGAACGACGGCAGGTGTGGTGGGCTCGGCGAGCGGTGCCGGCTTGGCGCGGTCCTTGCGCTTGGGCTGGACGCGCTGGCCGCGCGGCTTCTCGTCGATGACGGCCACGGGTGCGGCCTCCTCGAGGGCACCCCCGCCGCGGTGTGCGGCCTTACGTGCCTTGCGCTCCAGAGCTGCCTGCTCGGCGGCCGAGCCGGGAGCCGGCATCCGCCGGATCGTGTAGAACTGCTGGCCCATCGACCACAGGTTCGTCGTGGTCCAGTAGATGAGGACACCGATCGGGAAGTTGACGCCCGAGAACGCGAAGATTAGCGGCAGGACATACAGCAGCACCTTCTGCTGCTGCGCCATGGGGCCCTCGAGCGCGGAGGGGGGCATGTTCTTCATGGTCAGCTGGCGCTGCGTGAGGAACGTCGTCGCCGACATCGTGAGGATCAGCAGCGCACTGACGATCTGCACGTGCACGTTGCCGTCCGCGCGCATGAACGAGTCCGACAGCTTCGCGCCCCAGATGGTGGCGTTCTCCGCGGAGCTCGCGAGCTGCTGCGTCATCGGGCCGATATGGTCCTGATCGCCGCGGTACACACCATCAGCGATGGCCGGCAGCGAGTTCAGCACCCGGAACAGGGCGAAGAAGATCGGCGACTGGAGCAGGATCGGCAGGCACGACGCGAACGGGTTCGTCCCGTGCTTGCGGTAGAGCGCCATCGTCTCGCGGCTCATCGCCTCACGGGACGCGGGGTCGGTCTTCCCCTTGTACTTCTTCTGGATCGCCTTCATCTCCGGCGCGAGCAGCTGCATGCCGCGCGACGCCTTGATCTGCTTGAAGAAGAGCGGGATCAGCAGGATCCGGATGACGATCACGAGGCCGACGATGGAAAGCGTCCAGGCCAGGCCGCCGTCGGGGTCGAGGCCGACCCCGGTCCAGACCTTGTGCCACATGACCATGATCCAGGCGACGACGACCATGATCGGGTGAAGCAGGCTATCGAACCAGCCCATGAGCAAAGCTCCTCAGTCGGGTGTCAGTGCGTGGGCTGAGCCACAGAAGCAGAGTGGTGCGCGTGGTGTCCTGCACGCGCAGGTGGAACGTCGTCGATCCCCCCGAGGTTCCAGGGGTGGCACCGCAGCAGGCGGCGGGCCGCGAGCCAGGTGCCGTACGCAGCGCCGTGACGCCGGACGGCGATCACCGCGTACTGCGAGCACGACGGGTAGAACCGGCAGGTCGGCGGCCGCATCGGGGAGATGAACCGCTGGTAGCCGCGCAGCAGGAGCAGCAGCGCCATGGCCGGTAGGCGCAAGACGAACCGGAGCGCGCCCACTAGCTCGCGCTCCGTGCCAGGCGGCGCTGGGCCGTGGCCAGGGCCCCGTCCAGGTCCTGCTCCAGCGACGAGTACGACGCGGTCGCCGATGCGGGCAGTGCGCGGACGACCAGCGACGCCGACGACGGCACCCCGGACAGCCGGACGTGCACCAGCGCGCGCAGCCGGCGCTTGACCAGGTTCCGCGTCACGGCGTTGCCGACGCCCTTGGACACGACGAAACCGACCACCGGGCCAGGCCCGGGGTCGGTCCGTTGCGTCAGGTGCACCACCACCGTGTCGCGTCCGCCGCGCGCACCGCGGCGCACCGCCTGCTCAAAATCGGCAGGACGGCGCATCCGGTGCGCAGCAGGCAGCACCGACGCTGGTGTCAGGCCGAGAGCTCCGCGCGGCCCTTACGGCGACGCGCGGCGAGGATCGCGCGACCAGCGCGGGTGCGCATACGCAGACGGAAGCCGTGCGTCTTGGCGCGGCGCCGGTTGTTCGGCTGGAACGTGCGCTTGCTCACGAGGTATCTCCTACTGCTCCATCGGGATGCCGCGCGTGTGCGCGCGACCAGGTCTGACTGCCGAGTTCGACCACTCCACGAGCACGTACGAGTACATGTTGGCGTCTGGGCGCGCCGGAAGGAGCCATCGGAAGGCTTCACCACGGTACGCCGCCGTCCACAGGCGGTCAAATGCCGAGCCGCCGGACAGTACGGGACCTCGGTCACATCGGGCGGGAACGACACGCCCGATCGAGGCCGACCTCACCCGCTCGGACCCTCCCGCGGACCGGGGGCCCGCACTAGCATCGTGCCACGCCGCTCGCCGCCCACAGCTGTGGATCGTCGCGCGCCGAAGCGTGTCGAGCAGTGCACGCAGACCAGCCCCGGCACGCATTCTCGTCGGCCACGCAGCCCTTCTCCGCTCCGCTCACAGGTGTGGACAACTGTGTGGACAACCTGAGGCGTGCGAGACTCGTCGCTCCACGCGATCAAGACAACCCGAGGTAGGACGTGCCGCAGGACGAAGAGCTGACCCGGGTCTGGGGACACGTCGTGACGACCCTCGAGGCCAGCCCCGACATCACGCCGCGACAGCTGGCGTTCGTCCGACTGGCCAAGCCGCTCGGTCTGCTCGACGGCACTCTGCTCCTCGCGGTCGGCAACGACCTGACCAAGGACTACCTCGAGTCCCGCGTGCGTCCCGAGGTCACCGACGCGCTCAGCACCGCGCTCGGCCGCGACGCCCGGTTCGCGATCACGGTCGACCCCGACCTGGCCGACGACGCCCCGCCGACGCTCCGTACCGTCCAGCCCGCGCAACCCGAGGTCGACGTCGAGGAGACGCGCGAACCCCCAAAGCCGCCGGCCGTGAGCGACCGCGCCAGCACGGGCGGCGGACGTCGTCAGCAGGCAGAGCCCGCGAGGCTCAACCCGAAGTACCTGTTCGAGACCTTCGTCATCGGCTCGTCCAACCGGTTCGCCCACGCCGCCGCTGTCGCCGTGGCCGAGGCGCCGGCCAAGGCCTACAACCCGCTCTTCATCTACGGCGACTCGGGCCTGGGCAAGACGCACCTCCTGCACGCGATCGGGCACTACGCCCAGAACCTCTACCCGAGCGTGCGCGTGCGGTACGTGAACTCGGAGGAGTTCACCAACGACTTCATCAACTCGATCTCCGAGGGCAAGGCCGGTGCCTTCCAGCGCCGCTACCGCGAGGTCGACGTGCTCCTCATCGACGACATCCAGTTCCTGCAGGGCAAGGAACAGACGATGGAGGAGTTCTTCCACACCTTCAACACGCTCCACAACGCGAACAAGCAGGTCGTGATCACCTCCGACCTGCCGCCCAAGCAGCTGAACGGCTTCGAGGACCGGATGCGGTCCCGCTTCGAGTGGGGCCTCATAACCGACGTCCAGCCGCCGGACCTCGAGACCCGCATCGCGATCCTGCGCAAGAAGGCGGCCAGCGAGCGGCTCGAGGCGCCGCCGGACGTCCTGGAGTACATCGCCTCCAAGATCTCGACGAACATCCGCGAGCTCGAGGGCGCCCTCATCCGGGTCACCGCGTTCGCGAACCTCAACCGGCAGCAGGTCGACCTGTCGCTGGCGGAGATCGTCCTCAAGGACCTCATCACCGATGACGAGACCGCCGAGATCACCGCGACGCAGATCATCGGTCAGACGGCGGCGTACTTCGGCCTCTCGATCGACGACCTGTGCGGCTCCAGCCGGTCCCGCGTGCTCGTGACCGCGCGCCAGATCGCGATGTACCTGTGCCGTGAGCTCACCGACCTCTCCCTCCCCAAGATCGGGCAGGCGTTCGGCGGCCGCGACCACACCACGGTCATGCACGCGAACCGCAAGATCCGCGAGCTCATGGCCGAGCGCCGGTCGATCTACAACCAGGTGACCGAGCTCACGAACCGCATCAAGCAGCAGAGCCGGGGCTGACTTTCCCCACGTTTATCCACACCCCTGCAGTGCAACCTGGGGATGCTGTGAAACTTGTCACCCATTCGGCCGCGCCACTCCCCGAGCAGCGCGCTGACCTGCGCATCTACACGAGATGTGACAAATCGCCCACGGATGTGCCTCGCGGGGACCCCGCGATGTCCACGTTCACATCCCGCCTGGCGAACATTCATCCCCAACCTGAAAGAACCATGGGACGAATGTTCACACCTGTGCACAGGCCTGTGGATGACGGTGGATGACGTCCGATTCGGTGTGGACACGACACGTCATGCCGGTGGACGGTCGACGACGCCCGGACAGCCATCCACGCTCGTCCACCGGACGTCCGAATCGAGACACACGCCGTGTCCACACGCGAAACGTTTCGTGACCTGCACGGGAAGCGCTCGTCCACAGTTTCCACACCACCGATGACGACGACGACACTTCTCTCCTGTCCTTGATCCACACACCGCCGCTAGGCCGGCGAGCGAACGAAAAAGGACGAGCCCCGACGACCGGAGGACATTCGTCCCTCCGGCTGTACCGGCTGTCGGAGCACTCGCGTAGTGTTCGCTTGACGTCGCCTGGCCACATCCGTGTGATTCTCACTCCACGTCCCTCGGGACGAGTGCAGGGCGACGTCACAAGGACAACGGGTCGGTGCCGACGAGCGGCTCCGGCCAGCTGCACGACACATGTGCATGACGAGAGGTGAGTCGATGAGGTTCCGGGTCGAACGTGACGTTCTTGCAGACGCCGTCACGTGGACGGCTCGCAGCCTGCCGACACGTCCGCCGGTTCCTGTGCTCGCCGGCGTGCGCATCGAGGCGGACGCGACCGGCTCCATCCAGCTCTCGAGCTTCGACTACGAGGTCTCGGCGCGCTCGCAGATCCCCGCGGACGTCAGCGAGTCCGGCACGGTGCTCGTCTCCGGCCGCCTGCTCGCCGAGATCTCCCGTGCGCTGCCCGCGAAGCCGGTCGACGTGGTGCTCGAGGGCACCAAGGTCGTCGTGACGTGTGGTGCGAGCCGATTCACCTTGCTGACGATGCCCGTCGAGGACTACCCGAACCTGCCCGCGATGCCTCCGGTGAGCGGCACGGTCGACGGTGAGGAGCTCACGCACGCCGTCGCGCAGGTGTCGGTCGCCGCGAGCCGGGACGACACGCTCCCCCTGCTGACCGGCGTCCGCGTCGAGATCGAGGGCGAGAAGGTCACGCTGCTGGCGACCGACCGCTACCGCCTCGCGCTGCGCGAGCTCACGTGGAAGCCCACGAGCCCGGACATCTCGACGGTCGCCCTCGTGCGCGCTCGCACGCTGTCGGACGCCGCGAAGTCGCTCGGTGGTGCCGGTGAGGTGACGGTCGCTCTCTCCACGGGCGGCGGCGTCGACCTCATCGGCTTCGAGGCGGCCGGCCGGCACACCACGAGCCTGCTCGTCGACGGGGACTACCCGGCCGTGCGCCGGCTCTTCCCGGACGAGACCCCCATCCACGCCGTCGTCGGGACGCAGCAGCTGGCCGACGCGGCCAAGCGTGTGGCGCTCGTCGCCGAGCGGAACACCCCGATCCGCCTGTCGTTCACCGAGGGCCAGGTCGTGCTCGACGCGGGCCAGGGCGACGACGCCCAGGCCTCGGAAGCGCTCGAGTCCACCCTCGTCGGCGACGAGATCTCGGTCGCGTTCAACCCGCAGTTCCTGCTCGACGGGCTCGGCGCGCTCGACACCCCGTTCGTGCGCCTGTCGTTCACGCACCCGAACAAGCCCGTGGAGTTCACGGGCCAGGGGTCGCTCGAGGGCGACGACGAGAAGAACTACCGGTACCTGCTGGTGCCGATCCGCTTCGCGAGCTGATCGTTCCGCGACGCGGGTGCACACGCGCCCGCTCAGGAGCACAGTGGGTCCTGCAGATGCGCCGCACCGGCGCACACGGAACGGAAGAGGCAACGGGATGCACATCGGTCTGGTCGGTCTGGGCAAGATGGGCGCCAACATGCGCGAGCGCATCCGTGCGGCCGGCATCGAGGTCACCGGGTACGACCGGAACCAGGACGTGAGCGACTCCGCGAGCCTCGCCGACCTGGTGAGCAAGCTCCCGGAGGGCGAGCGCGTCGTGTGGGTCATGGTCCCCTCGGGTGACATCACCGACGGCGTGATCCACGAGCTCGCCGACCTGCTGTCCCCGGGCGACGTCGTCATCGACGGCGGAAACTCGTACTACCAGGACGACCAGCCGCACGCGGACCTGCTGACCGCGAAGGGCATCGGCTTCCTGGATGCCGGAGTCTCGGGCGGTGTGTGGGGTCTGAAGAACGGCTACGGCCTCATGGTTGGCGGCGAGGCGGACCTGGTCGAGAAGGTCCTTCCCGTGTTCGACGCCCTGCGCCCCGAGGGTCCGCGCGAGAACGGCTTCGTGCACGCCGGTGCCGTCGGCGCCGGCCACTTCGCCAAGATGGTGCACAACGGCATCGAGTACGGCCTCATGCAGGCCTACGCCGAGGGCTACGAGCTCCTCGCCGCGAAGGACCTGGTCACCGACGTGCACGGCACGATGCGCGCGTGGACCAACGGCACCGTCGTGCGGTCCTGGCTCCTCGAGCTGCTCGTCGCCGCGCTCGAGCAGGACCCGGGCCTGGGCGCTATCGACGACTGGGTCGAGGACTCGGGCGAGGGTCGCTGGACCGTCGACGAGGCGATCGACCTGGCCGTGCCGGCCCCGGTCATCTCCGCGGCGCTGTTCGCGCGCTTCGCGAGCCGCCAGGGCGAGTCGCCGGCGATGAAGGCCGTCGCGGCCCTGCGCCAGCAGTTCGGCGGCCACGCGGTGAAGCCCGCCGGGACCACCGGTCCCGTCTCGAGCACGACGCCCGCGGCGGGGGCCGCCGTGCCGCCGTCCGCCTGACCGCTCGATGTACGTCGCGCACCTCAACCTCACCGACTTCCGCTCCTACGCGCAGGTCGACCTCGCGCTCGATCCCGGCATCACCGCGCTGGTCGGCCCCAACGGCCAGGGCAAGACGAACCTCGTCGAGGCCATCGGGTACGCCGCGACGCTCGGCAGCCACCGGGTGCCGAGCGACGCGGCGATGGTGCGCGCCGGTACGAGCCGTGCGGTGGTCCGGGCGCGGGTGATCCGCGAGCTCGACGCCGGGAACCCGCGCGCGACCCTCGTCGAGATCGAGGTCACGCCGGGCAAGGCGAACCGCGCGCGGGTCAACGGCGGGAACCCTGTTCGTGCGCGGGACGTGCTCGGCATCCTGCGCACCGTGCTGTTCGCCCCGGAGGACCTCGCCCTCGTCAAGGGCGATCCCGACGGGCGC
Organism: Cellulomonas rhizosphaerae; assembly: GCF_003470205.1. Lineage (GTDB taxonomy): Bacteria > Actinomycetota > Actinomycetes > Actinomycetales > Cellulomonadaceae > Cellulomonas > Cellulomonas rhizosphaerae. The sequence continues at coordinate 8,840 of NZ_QWKP01000203.1, read as the reverse complement.
CGCCGGTTCCTCGACGACCTGCTCGTGCAGCTCACTCCCCGCATCGCGTCGGTCACCCAGGACTACGACCGGGTGCTGCGGCAGCGGTCCGCACTGCTGAAGTCTGCGGGGGCCGCCCGGCGCGGAGGCGGTTCCGACCTGCGGACGCTGGACGTGTGGGACGCCAAGCTCGCGCAGGTGGGCGCCCGGCTGGTTGTCGAGCGTCGGCGGCTCGTCGAGACCCTCGCCCCGCACGTCGCGCGGGCGTACGAGCAGGTCAGCTCGGGACAGGGTGCCGCGGTCGTGACCTACAAGGCGTCGTTGGACGCCGCGCTCGAGATCGAGGGGTCCACGGGCGACTCGGTGGAGCTCGTCGAGGCGCAGCTGCTCGAGGCCATGGGCCGGCTGCGTGGCAAGGAGCTGGACCGCGGCGTGTGCCTCGTCGGACCGCACCGAGACGACCTGGTCCTGACCCTGGGTGGCCTCCCCGCCAAGGGGTACGCGAGCCACGGCGAGTCGTGGTCGTTCGCACTCGCCCTGCGCCTCGCGAGCTACACCGTGCTGTCGGACGGGGGCGACGCCGCGGACTGGGGGCCGGACGGTGAACCCGTCCTGATCCTCGACGACGTGTTCGCCGAGCTCGACGTCCGCCGCCGCGAGCGGTTGGCCGAGCTCGTCGCACCCGCGCGCCAGGTTTTGATCACCGCAGCGGTCGCGGGCGACGTCCCCGAGCCGTTGAGCGGAGCGCGGGTGGACGTGATGGGCGGCGAGGTGGCCCGTGTCCTTTGAGGGACTGCCGCCCGAGCGCCCCGCCGAGGGCGCCCCGCTGCGCACCATCGTCGAGCTCGTCCCCGAACGACAGGTCGCGGCTGCGGCGCTGAGCCGGGCGAGGGCCGCGGCGGCCAAGCGCGGGATCCGGCCAGGCGACCCGGTGCGCGCGCGCCGGCCGCTCGAGACGCAGATGAGCGGCTCGGCCGCGGGCGGCCGCGACCCCCTGACGTTGTCGACCACGCTCGGTGCCGTCGTCGGCCAGTTCGGGTGGGCCGCCGGGGTCACTGGCGGGACGATGCAGGCGCGCTGGGGGCAGATCCTGGGCGAGCAGGTCGCCGAGCACGCGACGTACGTGTCGTTCGAGCGCGGCATCCTCACGATGCGTGCCTCGTCGACCGCCTGGGCCACGAACCTGACCTGGAGCGTGCCGGCCATGCTGCGCAACTTCGCCGAGGAGCTGGGTGAGGGCGCGGTCGCCGAGATCGTCGTGCTGGGACCCGGTGGGCCGGGCTTCGGCAGGGGTCCGAAGCGGGTCAAGGGCCGCGGTGAGCGGGACACGTTCGGATGATGTGAACGGACCGTCCACAAGTGCCCCTAACAGGGGGGTCTAGCACGTTCCGCCAGGTAGACTGACAAGGTCATTCCTGGCGCCCTGGTGCCCGGAAGTCCAGCGTCATGGAGTGATCCGCCATCCCACCGGTTCGGCGGCGCGCTCGAACGGCGTGCGATCTCTTTGAGGAGTACCACCGCCCGTGGCAGAGCAGAGCAGCCCGAAGCCTGACATCAACGGCGGTTACGACGCCAGCGCCATCACCGTTCTCGAGGGTCTCGAAGCGGTCCGCAAGCGTCCGGGCATGTACATCGGCTCGACCGGCGAGCGCGGCCTGCACCACCTCGTCTACGAGGTCGTCGACAACTCCGTCGACGAGGCCCTGGCCGGCTACTGCGACCACATCGAGGTCACGCTCCTCGACGACGGAGGCGTGCGCGTCGTCGACAACGGCCGCGGCATCCCCGTCGCTATCCACCCCACCGAGGGCAAGCCGACCGTCGAGGTCGTCATGACGATCCTGCACGCGGGTGGCAAGTTCGGCGGTGCGGGCTACGCGGTCTCGGGCGGCCTGCACGGCGTCGGCATCTCGGTCGTCAACGCCCTCTCGAAGCGCGTCGAGACCATCGTCAAGCGCGACGGGTCCGTCTGGGAGATGGACTTCGAGGACGGCGGAAAGCCCGTCGGAGGGCTCCAGCAGCGCGAGGAGACCGAGGAGACCGGCACCCAGCAGACGTTCTGGGCCGACGACACGATCTTCGAGACCGTCGAGTACGACTTCGAGACGCTGCGCGCCCGCTTCCAGCAGATGGCGTTCCTCAACAAGGGCCTGCAGATCACGCTCACCGACGAGCGTCCCGAGCACGTGGGCACCGAGGACGAGGTCGCGGGTGACGAGGAGAAGTCGACCGCGCGCGTCGTCACCTACAAGTACGACGACGGCCTGCTCGACTACGTCAAGCACCTCAACTCGGCCAAGAAGGTCGAGCTCGTGCACCCCGACGTCATCGCGTTCGAGTCGGAGGACACCACGCAGCGGATCTCGGTCGAGATCGCCCTGCAGTGGACCAACGCGTACTCGGAGTCGGTGCACACCTACGCCAACACGATCTCCACGACCGAGGGCGGCACGCACGAGGAGGGCTTCCGTGCGGCCATGACGTCCCTGATCAACCGCTACGCGCGGGACAAGGGGATCCTCAAGGAGAAGGACGAGAACCTCACGGGCGACGACATCCGCGAGGGACTGACCGCGGTCATCTCGGTCAAGCTGGGCGAGCCGCAGTTCGAGGGCCAGACCAAGACCAAGCTCGGCAACACGGTAGCCAAGACGTTCGTGCAGAAGGTGGTCAACGACCAGCTCGGCGACTGGCTGGACTCGCACCCGAACGAGTCGCGCGACGTCATCCGCAAGTCGATCCAGGCTGCCGCGGCACGCATGGCTGCCCGCAAGGCGCGCGAGGCCACGCGGCGCAAGGGCCTGCTCGAGTCGGGCGGCATGCCGGGCAAGCTCAAGGACTGCCAGTCGAACAACCCCGCCGAGTGCGAGGTGTTCATCGTCGAGGGTGACTCGGCCGGTGGTTCGGCCGTGCGCGGCCGCAACCCGCGGACGCAGGCGATCCTGCCGATCCGAGGCAAGATCCTCAACGTCGAGCGCGCCCGCCTCGACAAGGCACTGGGCAACCAGGAGGTCCAGGCGCTGATCACCGCGTTCGGCACCGGCATCGGCGAGGACTTCGACATCACGAAGCTCCGCTATCACAAGATCGTCCTGATGGCGGACGCCGACGTCGACGGCCAGCACATCACGACGCTGCTGCTCACGCTGCTGTTCCGCTACATGCCGGACCTCATCACGCACGGCCACGTGTACCTCGCGCAGCCCCCGCTGTACCGCATCAAGTGGAGCAACGCGCACGACGACTACGTCTACTCCGACCGGGAGCGCGACGCCTACCTCAAGGACGGGGTGGCCGCCGGCAAGCGCCTGCCCAAGGAGAACGGCATCCAGCGCTACAAGGGTCTGGGCGAGATGGACTACCAGGAGCTGTGGGAGACCACGATGTCGCCCGAGCACCGCACCCTCCTGCAGATCACGCTCGACGAGGCCGCCGCGGCCGACGAGATCTTCTCGGTGCTCATGGGCGAGGACGTCGAGTCCCGCCGCTCGTTCATCCAGCGGAACGCGAAGGACGTGCGCTTCCTCGACATCTGAGGAAGCCGACGACCTGAGTCCGCAGCGAACTAAGGAACCTAGTGACTGAGACGACTGGCCCCGACGGCATCGAGCACGGCCGCATCGACCAGGTGGACCTGCAGCTCGAGATGCAGCGGTCCTACCTCGACTACGCGATGTCCGTCATCGTCGGACGCGCCCTGCCCGACGTGCGCGACGGCCTCAAGCCCGTGCACAAGCGCGTGCTCTACGCCATGTATGACGGTGGCTACCGGCCCGACCGGCAGTTCTCCAAGTGCAGCCGCGTCGTCGGCGACGTCATGGGCAAGTTCCACCCGCACGGTGACACGGCCATCTACGACGCGCTCGTCCGCCTGGTCCAGGACTGGTCGATGCGCTACCCGCTGGTGTCCGGCCAGGGCAACTTCGGCTCCCCGGGCGACGACCCCGCCGCCGCGCCCCGGTACACCGAGTGCAAGATGGCGCCGCTGGCCATGGAGATGGTCCGGGACATCGACGAGGAGACCGTCGACTTCCAGGACAACTACGACGGCCGCACGCAGGAGCCGGTCGTCCTGCCCTCGCGCTTCCCGAACCTGCTGGTCAACGGCTCGTCCGGCATCGCCGTCGGCATGGCGACCAACATCCCGCCGCACAACCTGCGCGAGGTCGCGGCCGGCGTGCAGTGGCACCTGGCCCACCCCGAGGCGTCGAGCGAGGAGCTGCTCACCGAGCTCCTGACCAGGATCACCGGCCCTGACTTCCCGACGGGCGCGACCATCCTGGGCCACCGCGGAATCGAGGACGCGTACCGCACGGGCCGCGGGTCGATCACGATGCGCGCGATCGTCGAGGTCGAGGAGATCCAGGGCCGGATCTGCCTGGTCGTGACCGAGCTGCCTTACCAGGTCAACCCGGACACGCTGGCCAAGAAGATCGCCGACCTGGTGCGCGAGAACCGCGTCACCGGCATCGCCGACATCCGCGACGAGACCTCGGGCCGCACCGGCCAGCGCCTGGTCATCGTGCTCAAGCGCGACGCCGTGGCCAAGGTCGTGCTGAACAACCTCTACAAGCACACGCAGCTGCAGGACACGTTCGGCGCCAACATGCTCGCGCTCGTCGACGGTGTGCCGCGCACGCTGTCGATCGACGCTTTCGTCCGGCACTGGACCGCGCACCAGCTCGAGGTCATCCAGCGCCGCACGCGATTCCGCCTGCGCAAGGCCGAGGAAGCGATCCACATCTTCCGCGGCTACCTCAAGGCGCTCGACGCGCTCGACGAGGTCATCGCGCTCATCCGTCGCTCCCCCGACGTCGACGAGGCTCGTGCGGGCCTGATCGCGATGCTCGACATCGACGACGTCCAGGCCAACGCGATCCTCGCGCTGCAGCTGCGCCGCCTCGCGGCCCTGGAGCGGGACAAGATCCTGCGCGACCACGCCGAGCTCGAGGAGAAGATCACCGAGCTCAACGCGATCCTCGCCTCCGAGCAGCGGCAGCGGGACATCGTCTCGACCGAGCTCGAGGAGATCGTCGACAAGTACGGCGACGACCGCCGCACCACGATCCTGCCCTTCGACGGCGAGGTCTCGATCGAGGACCTCATCGCCGAGGAGGAGATGGTCGTCACGATCACGCGCGGCGGCTACGCCAAGCGCACGCGGTCGGACAACTACCGGGCCCAGCGCCGCGGCGGCAAGGGAGTGAGGGGCGCGCAGCTGCGCGAGGACGACCTCGTCGACCACTTCTTCGTCACCACGACGCACCACTGGCTGCTGTTCTTCACGAACCTGGGCCGCGTCTACCGCGCCAAGGCGTACGAGCTGCCCGAGGGTGGCCGCGACGCCAAGGGGCAGCACGTCGCGAACCTGCTCGCGTTCCAGCCGGGCGAGAAAATCGCCCAGGTCCTCGACATCCGCGACTACGAGCAGGCCGAGCACCTCGTGCTGGCGACCAAGCGCGGCCTGGTCAAGAAGACCCGCCTCGCGGAGTACGACTCCAACCGGTCCGGCGGAGTCATCGCGATCAACCTGCGCGAGGACGACGAGGGCCGCGCCGACGAGCTCGTCTCGGCGCGACTCGTCGACTCCGACCAGGACCTCGTGCTCGTCTCCCGCAAGGGCCAGTCGGTGCGGTTCACCGCGTCCGACGAGGCACTGCGGCCGATGGGACGCGCCACCTCGGGCGTCACGGGCATGCGGTTCCGCGGCGACGACGAGCTGCTGGCCGCAGACGTCGTGCGCGAGGGCTCGTTCCTGTTCACCGTCACGCAGGGCGGCATCGCGAAGCGCACCGAGCTGTCGATCGACAACTACGCGGTCAAGGGCCGCGGCATCCTCGGCGTCCGGGTGGCCAACCTGCCTGAGGCGAACGGCGACCTCGTGGGCGCCCTCGTCGTGGACGTCGACGACGAGGTCCTGGTGATCATGGAGCGTGGCAAGATCGTGCGCTCGGCGGTCTCCGAGGTCAACGCGACGGGTCGCACGACGCAGGGTGTCATCTTCGCCAAGCCGGACAACGGTGACCGGATCATCGCCGTGGCGCGCAACACTGAGCGACACCTGTCCGACGATGCAGGTACCGTGGTCGACACTGCCGGGACAGATCCGGCACCTGAGACCACCGACGCCGAGCCGTCTGCGGAGGATGCATGACCGACTCCACGCCACCGTCGATCCCCCCTCGCCAGCGACCCACCCCGCCGACCACCTCCGGGCGGTCGACGACGTCGTCGCGCGCGAACCCGACGAGCGCGTGGACCGTCACCCCCGTCGAGGCTGGTGCCCCGACCACCTCGGGACGGTCGACCACCTCGTCGGCTGCACCGAGCGCGAGCTCGGCGACTGACGAGACGACGCGGACGGTCACCAAGGCGTCGTCGAACGGCTCGAGCACGTCCGAGCGGGCCAAGCCGCCCGTGAGGTCGTCGTCGAAGCCGCCCGTCGTGTCGAAGCCGGTCGAGTCCGAGGCCAAGCCGGCCGACCCCAAGCCGGCCGACCCCAAGCCCGCCGAACGCAAGCCGGCCGAGGCGAAGGTCGCCGAGCCGAAGCCTCGCGCCGACGAGGCCCTGCTGGACGCCGACGAGGACCAGCCCTCCCCCCTGATGGTGGCGGTCGACTCGACCACCTCCTGGCTCAAGAAGGTCGCGGCGTCCACCTCCGCCGCGATCACCACGGCCGCCCGGCCCCGTCCCGAGGACACGCCCATGACCAGCATCCCGGTCGCGACCCCGCCTGCCACGGCGGGCGCCCCTCGCCCGGTCGCCGGCGCGAACCCCGCGGGAGCAGCCGCCCGCCCGAGCACGGGCCGCATCCCCACCGTCCAGTCGAGCTCGGGTCCGCGGCGCGTGCGCCTGGCGATCTCGCGGCTCGACCCGTGGTCGGTGATGAAGCTGTCGTTCCTGCTCTCGGTCGCGATCGGCATCATGCTCGTCGTCGGCGTGGCCGTCGGCTGGTTCACGCTCAACGAGCTGCACGTGTTCACCAAGGTCGACGACCTCGTCACGCAGGTGACGGGCCAGGAGGCCGGCGGACCCGACATCTTGCAGTACGTCGAGTTCCAGAAGGTCATCTCCGCGGCCACGCTGCTCGCGGTGATCGACGTCTTCCTGCTGACGGCGCTGTCGACGATCGGTGCGTTCCTGTACAACATCGTGGCGGCGCTCGTCGGCGGCGTGCACGTCACCATGACCGACGAGTGACGAGCGTCTCCTGACCTGGTTCACCGCCAGTTTGGGCGCTGCCGGGCGGCTGGGGTAGTCTCGACCGGCGCGCAGCGCACTCGGGCCTATAGCTCAGACGGTTAGAGCGCTTCCCTGATAAGGAAGAGGTCACAGGTTCAAGTCCTGTTAGGCCCACTCCCGACTCCCGTGGGGGACACGTTGAAGAAGATCCTGCTCCTGGCAGCCGTGGCTGCCGCCGGATACGTCGTGTACACCAAGTTCATCCAGGACCGCGACGAGCGGGACCTGTGGGCAGAGGTCACCGACACCTTCGAGTGATCCACCCGGGCCGCGTGCCCGCGGGAGCAGCTCGGGGCCATGGCGCAATTGGTAGCGCACCTGCTTTGCAAGCAGGGGGTTAGGGGTTCGAGTCCCCTTGGCTCCACCATCGAGACCCTCGACCAGACCGGTCGGGGGTCTTCTTGTCGTCCGGCCCCGGCAGTCCACGGCGATGTCCACGGATGTGGACGGAGCCACCGGGGCGAGCTGTGGCATTCGCGGGCTGTGGACAGCCTCGTGGGAGGATCCGACCGTGCCCGAGCCGACCACCTATCCCGAGGTCGGCGCCACGGGCCCGGCCGCGACGCACTGGGTCCCGCCCGCGGGCTACCGGGCCTACGCGCGCACGTTCGTGCTGGGGCACGGCGAGGAGCACTGGGCGTGGGCCTCAGCCGAGGTCCTCGTGTGGGGCATCAAGACGCGCAGCGGCTTCCGCGTCGAGCCGGGTGGTCGCGTCGTCGAGGGCGCGGACCAGCGGCTGCGCGCGATCGTCGGGCCCGTCGTCGTGACCGAGCCGGTGCGCGTCGTGGCGGTCGTCGAGAGCGCCGACCGGTGCGGGTTCGCGTACGGCACGCTGCCGGGGCAACCCGTCAGCGGCGAGGAGGCGTTCGTCGTCCACCGCGATCCCGACGGGACCGCCCTCCTGACGCTGAGGTCCCTGACCCGGGCCGGTCGCGGGCGCTGGCGCGTGGTGTTCCCCGCCCTGCTCGTCGCGCAGCGGTGGTACCGGCGGCGCTACGCGCGCGCCCTGCGCGCAGACGGCTGAGCCCGGGTCGCCACACCCTGACAGGGAGTGCGGCGACCCGGGGCCAGGTCCGGTGGGGGTCAGCTGACGACGCAGGCGACCCCGTTGAGCGTGATGCTCGTCGGGCGGGTGTTCGTGCCCGTGTGCGACGCGTTGAACCCGACGTCGGTGCTCGCGCCCGGCGTGAGGGTGCCGTTCCAGCCGAGGTCGGCGCCCGTGAGCACCGCGCCCGTCTGGGACCACGTGGCGCTCCAGCCCTGCTGCAGCACCTGGCCGGCCGGGAACGTGATCGCGACCTTCCACCCGTTGATCACCGAGCTGCCGGTGTTGGTGATCTTGACGGTGCCGGTGAAGCCGACGTTCCAGTCGTTGGTGGAGTACTTTACCGCGCAGCCGCCCGTGGGCGTGGCCGGGAGCGTGGTGAAGGTGATCGCCGCGCTGGAGGCCGAGACGTTGCCGGCGGCGTCCTTGGCGCGGACGACGTAGGTGTACGCGGTGCCGGCGGTGAGGCCGGTGAGCGTGGTGGTCGCGGCGGTGGGTGAGGCGACGAGGGTCGTCGTCGTCCCGTTGACGCGCAGGACGTCGTAGCCGGCCAGGCCGCTGCCACCGGTGTCGG
>NZ_QWKP01000202.1 GCF_003470205.1 Cellulomonas rhizosphaerae | reverse complement strand
TCGCGGTCGCCGGCGCCGCGGCCGGCTTCGGCGTCGGCCGCCTGACCGCACCCGAGCCCGCGCCCGCCGTCGCCGCCGGCGGCTCGCGCACGTACCCGTTCACCGGCACGCACCAGGCCGGCATCGTCACACCCGCGCAGGACCGGCTCTACCTGGCCGCGTTCGACGTGACGGCGACCTCGCGCGACGACCTCGTCGCGCTGCTGCAGCGCTGGACGACGATCGCCGCGCGGCTGACCCAGGGCCTGTCCGCCGGCCCGTACGGCCCGGCCTCGGGCCCGTACGACGCGCCGCCGGACGACACGGGCGAGGCCGCCGACCTGCCGCCCGCGGGCCTGACGATCACGTTCGGGTTCGGCCGGTCGCTGTTCGTCGGGGCCGATGGCGCGGACCGGTTCGGCCTCGCCGACCGGCTGCCCGGTGGGCTCGTCGACCTGCCGCACTTCCCCGCCGACAACCTCGACCCCGCGCGCACCGGTGGCGACCTCGTCGTGCAGGCGTGCGCCGACGACCCGCAGATCGCCGTCCACGCGATCCGGAACCTGTCGCGTGCCGCGTTCGGCTCGGCGACGATCCGGTGGACCCAGCTCGGCTACGGCCGGACCTCGTCGACGTCGACCGCGCAGAAGACCCCGCGCAACCTGTTCGGCTTCAAGGACGGCACCGCCAACGTCAAGGCCGAGGAGACGGCCTCGCTCGACGAGCACGTCTGGGTACCCGCGTCGGCCGCCGACGCGGACACCACCGACTCGGCGTGGCTGACGGGCGGCTCGTACCTCGTCGCGCGGCGCATCCGCATGCGGATCGAGACGTGGGACCGCACCTCGCTCCGCGAGCAGGAGGACCTCGTGGGACGGAACAAGGGCGAGGGCGCGCCGCTGTCCGGCGGCACCGAGTTCACCGAGCCGAATTTCGAGACGACGGGCCGGGCCGACCAGCCGCTCATCGCGACGAACGCTCACGTGCGGCTGGCCCACCCGGACTTCAACTCGGGTGCACGGATGCTGCGCCGCGGCTACAACTTCACCGACGGCAACGACTCGCTCGGGCGGCTCGACGCGGGGCTGTTCTTCCTCGCGTTCGTCACCGACCCGCGCACGCACTACATCCCCATGCAGAACCAGCTGTCCAAGTCGGACGGGCTCATGGAGTACCTCGAGCACACCGGGTCTGGGCTGTTCGCGGTGCCGCCGGGCGTCGCGGCGGGCTCGTTCGTCCTCGGCGCGGACGGCACGCCGCTGACCACCCGCCACTCCCCCTACGTCGGCCAGGCCCTGTTCACCTGACCCGACGAGTGCGCTGGTCGGAGCGCGGAGGGGGGCCGGTTCGGAGTAGCGTCGCGAGCGTGACGCAGCTCCCACCCGACGTGCGCCCACCCGCCACACCGCCCGACGCCGGCACCCCCACCCGGGTCTGGCTCGTCGCGACGCTGACCGTCGCCGCGCTCGAGATGATCCGCGCGAGCGGCCCCCTGCTCGACCGCGCGTTCGCGACGAGCACGGTCGCCGCCGGTCTCGCCGCGGCGGGCACCTACGCGGCCGCCGGGCTCGTCGCGGGCCTCGTGCTGCTGGCCACGCGCTGCCGCTCGGGGATCCCGACGACGGCCGCGGTCCTGACCGGCGCAGGAGTCCTGGCCGTCGCACGGCTGCTCGCGCAGGCCGTCGACGGCGGGGCGCTGTTCTGGGTCGGGCTCGTGACAGTGGCCGTCGCGGTCGCGGCGCTCACGCTCGCGGTGGCCTTCGTCGCCGGACGCCCTGCGGGAGGGCGGCAGGCCGCGACCGGGCTGCTGCTCGGGTGCGGGCTCTCCGTCGGACTGCAGATGGCCCTCGGCACGTGGGACGCGATCTGGCGGGACGGCTGGTCGGGCTGGGTCGTGGCCGCCGTGATCGCGCTCGCGCCGCTGCTCACCGCGCGCTCGCTGTCCCGCGGGCACGGCGGTGCCGCGCCCGCGACCGGCCGGCCGCGGCGACTCTGGGCGCTCGGTCCGTTCCTCGCGCTCGCCGCGATGATCCTGGCCAACCCTGCGTTCGCGGCCTCGCAGACCGGCATCGCCCTGGGCATCGCGGGGCTCGTGCTGGTCCTCGCCTCGGTGGTCGGCGTGTGGATCCTGCTGCGGCCCGAGACGTGGCCCGGCCCCGTGCGGATCGGCGCCGCGGTGCTGCTCGTCGCGGGGACCGCCGGGACGATGTGGCTGACCGGCGCGCTCGCCCTCGTCGCGCTCGTCGTGCTCGCGGTCGCGGTCGGGGTCGTCGTCACCGGAACCCTGACCATGCACGGGCCCGCGCCGCGCGGCGTGCTGCGGACCATGGGGGCGACCGCGATCGCCGGCCTCGGCATCGTGCTGCCGCTCCTGCTCTACATGCTCGACTACGACGTCCCGCTGCCGGTCGACAACGCGTGGGTCGTCGTCATCGCCGCGCTGGTCCTGGCGCTGACCGGGTTGCGTCGACGCACGCCCGACTCGCCGCCCGTCGAGCATCCCGCCCCCGAGCGCATCCCCGCGCGGGTCAACACCGTGCGGCTGCTCCTCGGGCCCGCGGTCCTGCTCGCGCTCGTCGGCCTCGTGCCCTACGGGACCAGCACCACCGGCCCGGACGTCCCCGCGCGCGCCGCGAGCGACGAGCTGACCGTCGTCACCTGGAACCTGCACTACGGGGTCTCGCCGCTCACAGCGGTGGACCTCGAGGGCATCGCGCGGACCATCGCCGAGGAGCACCCGGACGTCGTCGCGCTGCAGGAGGTCGAGCGCGGCTGGATCTTCGGCGGCGGCACCGACGTCGCGACCTGGATGGCGCACCGCCTCGGGATGACCGTGCGCTTCGCGCCGGCGGCCGACCGGCAGTTCGGCAACGCCGTCCTGTCCCGCTCCGCGCTGGCCGACACGGCCGTCCACGCCCTCCCGTACGGCGCGGGGCCACAGCAGCGCTCGGCGCTGTCGACGACCGTCGTGACGCGGTCGGGCACCGCCGTGCGCGTGACGTCGGTCCACCTCCAGCACCGCGAGGAGAACACGCCGACCCGCCTCGAGCAGCTCCGCACGCTGCTGGCCGACGAGCCCGTCACCGGCCCCTCGCTGCTCGCAGGCGACCTCAACGCCGAGCCGGGCTGGCCCGAGATCACGCTGCTCGAGGACGCCGGCTGGGTCTCGGCGGTCGACACCGCCGGCTCGTCGGACGCCTTGACCTCACCCAGCACCGACCCCGACGCCCGCATCGACTGGATCTTCGGTCAGCAGATGACCTTCACCGACGCCCGCGTCCCGACCGAGCCCCGCGAGTCGGACCACCTGCCGGTGGTGACGCGCGCGGCACCGATGAGCTGAGCGTTGGGGTCGGAGGCTGCGCCGCGGGGCGGCCAGCGCTGCCGCTGGTCGTCAGTACGCCGATTCGTCATCGATACGGTGATTGCAATCGGCGTATCGATGAGAAATCGGCGTGATGCCCGGGCTGGGCGGGTGGGCGCTCGCCTGGGGGCAGGCGTCGGCGGCGCTGCGCGCCGGCCGGGCTTGTTGGGCGCCTCAGTCCCTGTGCTTGTGGTCGGACTGACGCTGCGCTCCGGGGCCGGCGGGTGCTTCGCCCCCACCGGCCCCTGCGCTCCGCGTCAGTCCTCCGTACGGTGATGCAGCATGCGTGCCACCTCCGCGATCGTCCCCGACATCGACGGGTAGACGGTCACGGCCTCGGCGACCTGGTCGGTGGTCATCCGATGGGTCACGGCGAGGGTCAGCGGGAACACCGACTCGGACGCGCGCGGCCCGACGAGCACCGCGCCCAGCACCTGGCCCGAGGCCGGGTGCGCGAAGATCTTGATGAACCCCTCCCGCACGCCGAGCATCTTGGCGCGGGGGTTGCGGGCGATGGGCAGCATGCTCACCGCGTACTGGATGCCCATCGACTGCAGCCGGGACTCCGAGAGCCCGACCGTGGCGATCTCCGGTGCCGTGAAGATGTTCGCCGAGACGCCGCGCAGCGCGAGCGGCTTGACCGCGTCGCCGAGTGCGTGCGACATCGCGATCCGGCCCTGCGTCGCCGCGACCGACGCGAGCGGCAGCACGCCCGTGACGTCGCCGGCGGCGTAGATGCCGCGCGCGCTCGTGCGCGAGACCTTGTCGACCTGGATGTGCCCCGACGGCGACAGGCGCACGCCGGCCTCCTCGAGCCCGAGCCCGGTCGTCGTGGGGATCGACCCGACCGCGAACAGCACGTGCGACCCCTCGACCTCGCGGCCGTCGGCCAGCGTCACGACGACACCGTCGGCGGTCCGGCGCGCGCCCTCGGCCCGCGAGCGCGAGAGCACGTGCATGCCGCGCGCCTTGAACACGTCCTCGAGCAGCTCGGCGGCGTCCGCGTCCTCGCCCGGCAGCACGCGGTCGCGGCTGGAGACGAGCGTGACGTCCGCGCCGAGCGACGTGTACGCGCCGGCGAACTCGGCCCCGGTGACGCCCGAGCCGACGACGATGAGCTTCTCCGGCAGCGCGGTGAGGTCGTAGAGCTGGGTCCAGGTCAGGATGCGCTCGCCGTCGGGGCGGGCCGTCGGCAGCTCGCGCGGCGTCGCACCGGTCGCGACGAGGATCATGTCGGCCTCGAGGGCCTCGTCGGCCACGCCGCCCGGCGTCGTCACGAGCACGCGCTGCGGGCCGTCCAGGCGCCCCTCGCCGAGCAGGATCCGCACGCCCTCGCGCTCCAGGCGCGCACGGATGTCGGCGCTCTGGGCGGCGGCCAGCGCCTTGACGCGCGTGTTGACCGCGGCGAGGTCGATGTAGTGGCGCGCCTCCGCGCCGGACGCGGCGAGGTTGTCGGCGCGGATGCCCAGCTCGGGCGCGCGGTCGGCGATGGTGAGCCACTCGGCGGTCGCGATGAGCGTCTTGGACGGCATGACGTCGGTGAGCACCGCGGCGCCACCGAGGCCCGCACGCTCGACGATCGTCACGTCGGCACCCAGGCGCCGGGCGACGAGAGCCGCCTCGTAGCCACCGGGACCACCGCCGACGATGACGACGCGGCTGGCGGGGTTCACGGACGCATCGGGCGCAGGTGTGCTCACGACGCCCATTGTGCCGTTCCTGTGAGTGCTCGCACGGGCGATAACCTCGGGGCATGAGCGACGTCACAGACCTCGACGACCCGACGACCGACCCGTTCGACGCAGCACGCGCGGCCGCGGCGCACCTCGCCGAGGCGACAGGCGTGCCGAAGCACGACGTCGCGCTCGTGCTGGGCTCCGGCTGGGGCGGCGCGGCGGACCTGCTCGGCGAGACGGTCGCCGAGATCCCGAGCACCGACGTCCCCGGCTTCTCGGCCGCGGCCGTCGTCGGGCACAGCGGGATCATCCGCTCGGTGCGCATCGCGGCGACCGGCAAGCACGCGCTCGTGCTCGGCTCGCGCACGCACCTGTACGAGGGGCGCGGCGTGCGTCGCGTCGTGCACGGGGTGCGCACCGCGGCCGCGGCCGGCGCGACGACCGTCGTGCTGACCAACGGCTGCGGCGGCCTCAACCCCGCGTGGGGCCCGGGCACGCCCGTGCTCATCCGCGACCACATCAACCTCACGGCGACCTCGCCGCTCGAGGGCGCGACGTTCGTCGACCTCACCGACCTGTACTCGACCCGCCTGCGCGCGATCGCGCACGAGGTCGACGCGACCCTCGGCGAGGGCGTGTACGTGCAGTTCCCCGGGCCGCACTACGAGACCCCGGCCGAGGTGCGCATGGCCGGTGTCCTGGGCGGCGACCTCGTCGGGATGTCGACGACGCTCGAGGCGATCGCCGCGCGGCACGCGGGCCTCGAGGTGCTGGGCGTCTCGCTCGTCACCAACTTCGGCGCCGGGATCAGCGAGACACCGCTCGCGCACGCGGAGGTCCTCGAGGCCGGCGCGGCCGCCGGGCCGCGCATCAGCGCGCTGCTGGCCGAGGTCATCAAGCGCCTCTGATCGTCGGGCGGCCGCCGGGCCGCTACGTTGGTGCGATGGACGACGCCGGGTCGAAGCAGGTCACGTGGTCGGAGCTCGAGGGACAGGTGCAGGCCTGGGTCGACGACGACCCCGACCACGACACCGCCGACGAGCTGCGCGCCCTCCTGGAACGCGCGAACCGCGAGCCGGACGGGCTCCAGGACGGCCGCGACCCGGACCCGACCCAGCGTCAGGTGATCGACCAGCGGCACGCCGCCCGCGACGAGCTGGCCGACCGCTTCTCCGGCCTGCTGCAGTTCGGCACCGCCGGTCTGCGCGGCCGGCTCGGCGGCGGCCCGCACCGGATGAACCGCGCGGTCGTGATCCGCGCGGCGTCCGGCATCGCGGACTTCCTGCTCGGCGAGCTCGACGGCGTGAGCCCCCGCCCCCGCGTGGTCGTCGGCTACGACGCGCGGCACAACTCCCACGACTTCGCGCTCGACACCGCCGCGGTGCTCACCGCGGTCGGCATCGAGGTGCTGCTCTTGCCGTCGGCCCTGCCGACCCCCGTGCTCGCGTTCGCCGTGCGGCACCTCGAGGCCGACGCCGGGATCATGGTCACCGCGTCGCACAACCCCCCGCAGGACAACGGCTACAAGGTCTACCTGGGCGGGCGGGTCGTCTCCGACTCCGGCCAGGGCGCGCAGATCGTCGCCCCCGTGGACGCGGCGATCGCTCACGAGATCGCGCGCGTCCCGTCGGTCGCGTCCGTCCCCCGCGCGCAGGACGGCTGGACGCTGCTCGACGACGCGGTCGTCGACGCGTACGTGGCGACCGCCGTCGCCCTGGCCGACCCGGCGGCGCGCGCCGCCGCCGCGAAGCTGCGCATCGTGCTCACGCCGCTGCACGGCGTGGGCGGCGCTGTGGCGCAGCGGGTGCTCGCCGAGGCCGGGTTCACCGACGTGCTCGTCGTGCCCGAGCAGGCCGACCCGGACGGCGACTTCCCGAGCGTCGCGTTCCCGAACCCCGAGGAGCCGGGCGCGATCGACCTCGCGATCGGCCTCGCGGGCGACGAGGGCGCCGACCTGGTGCTCGCGCTCGACCCGGACGCCGACCGGTGCGCGGCCGCGGTGCAGGACCCGCGCTCGCGCTCCTTCCGCGGCCCGGACACCGCGGCGGCCGAGGGCTGGCGGATGCTGCACGGCGACGAGACCGGCGCGCTGCTCGGCGCGACCGTCGCGGCCCGGCTCGCCGCCGACCCCGGCCCGCTCGACCCGACCGCGACGTTCGCGAACTCGATCGTCTCCTCGCGCCTGCTCGCGCGCATCGCCGACGCCGCGAGCGTCCGGCATGCGCAGACCCTCACCGGCTTCAAGTGGATCTCGCGCGTCGACGGCCTCGTCTTCGGCTACGAGGAGGCGCTCGGCTACTGCGTCGACCCGGCCCACGTGCGCGACAAGGACGGCATCACGGCGGCGCTGCTCGTCGCCGGCGAGGCCGCCCGGCTCAAGGCGGCTGGCCGCACGTTGGTCGACGAGCTCGACGACCTGGCCCGCACGCACGGCCTGCACCTGACCGACCAGGTCTCGGCGCGGTTCACCGACCTGGCCCAGATCCCCGCGACCGTCGACCGGCTCCGCTCGGCGCCGCCCGCGACCCTCGCGGGCTCGCAGGTGGCCCGCGTCGTCGACCTCGCCGCCGGCACCGACGACGATCGCGGCGGCCTGCCGCCGACCGAGGGGCTGCGCCTCGAGACGCAGGACGGGACGCGCGTCATCGTGCGGCCCAGCGGGACCGAGCCCAAGGTGAAGTGCTACCTCGAGGTCGTCGTGCCGCTGGACGCCGGCGCCGACGACCACGCGGTGGTGGCCGGCCGCCGCGCGGCCCGCGAGCGGCTCGACGCCGTCGCTACGGACATGCGCACGGCCCTGGGACTCTGACAGCCGCCCCACCGTCCAGGGTCAGCGACCGGCGTTCCGCGGGTGGTTCCGTGCGGTGCGCTCGTTGCCGTGGCGGTACTGGCCGGTGACCCGGGCCATCAGCTGCTGGTCGTCGCCGCTCTCGACGTCGTCGAGGAAGTCGGCGGCCCGGCGCCCGCGCAGGATCGTGGCGCGGCGGCCGTGGTGGGTGATGACGACCTCGTCGCCCGTGACGGTGAAGGCGAAGCCGGAGGGCTGGGCGGCGGTCATGGCTCTCCTCGGTCGTCGTCAGTCAGCCGGGTGTGCGCAGTCGAGGCGCGCTCAGTACCCGGCGTCCGCCTCGAGGCCCGCGAGCACGGCGGCCGTGCCGGACAGACCCAGACGGGTCGCGCCGGCCTCGATCATCTCGAGCGCGTCGCCGGCGGTGCGGACGCCGCCCGACGCCTTGATCCCGAGCCGCCCGCCCACGGTGTCGGCCATGATCCGCACGGCGTGCACCGAGGCACCGCCCGTCGGGTGGAAACCGGTCGAGGTCTTCACGAAGTCGGCGCCCGCAGCCTCCGCGGCACGGCACACCTCGACGATCTCGTGGTCGCTCAGCGCGGCCGACTCGATGATCACCTTGAGCACCTTCGGCGCCGGCACCGCGGCGCGCACCGCGGCGATGTCCGCCTGGACGGCCTCGAAGCGGCCCTCCTTCGCGGCACCCACGTCGATCACCATGTCGACCTCGTCGGCGCCGTCGGCCACGGACTGCGCGGCTTCGGCGGCCTTGACCTCCGAGCGGTGCTTGCCGGACGGGAACCCGCACACGGTCGCGACCTTGAGGCCGCGTGCTTCGACGGGCAGGAACGACGGCGAGATGCACACCGAGTAGACGCCCAGGGCGACGCCCTCGGTGATGAGGGCCTCGACGTCGGCGCGCGTGGCCTCGGGCTTGAGCAGGGTGTGGTCGACGAACTGCGCGAGCGCGGTCGAGTCGAGGGGTTCGTGGCTCATGCGCGGTGCCTTCCTCCCCGGGCCGCGGCGTACGCGGGCCGGATCACGGTGTCGATGAGCGCGGCGCGCTCGTCGTGGTGGGCGAACGAGTGCGACGCGGCGGTGACCGTGACGTCCTCGAGGTCGGCCAGCGTCCAGCCCGCCTCCTGCACGAGCAGCGTGAGCTCGCGGGACAGGGACGTGCCGGACTGCAGCCGGTTGTCGGTGTTGATCGTGACGGCCATGCCCAGCTCGCGCAGCCTGGTGACCGGGTGCTCGGCGACGGAGGCAGCGCCGCCGGTCTGGACGTTGGACGAGGGGCACAGCTCGAGCGGGATGCGGCGGTCGCGCACCCAGTGCGCGAGCAGCCCGAGCGCGTCGGCGTGCACGTCGTCGGCGAGCCGGACGCCGTGCCCGAGGCGGGACGCGCCGGCCACCTGGACGGCCTCGGCGATCGAGTCGAGCCCCGCCGCCTCGCCCGCGTGCACGGTCGCGGGGAAGCTCGCGAGCCGCAGCGTGTCGAACGCGCTCGCGTGCTTCGAGGGCGGGAAGCCCTCCTCGGGCCCGGCGATGTCGAAGCCGACGACGCCCGCGTCCCGGTTGGCCAGGGCCAGTGCGGCGATCTCGTCGGCCCGGTCGAGGTGGCGCATCGCGGACAGGATGGTGCCGACGCGGATCGTGCCCGCCTCGGCGACCCCGTCGGCGAACCCGGCCTGGACCGCGTCGACCACGTCCTGCAGGGACAGCCCGCCGAGCAGGTGCTGCTCGGGCGCGTACCGCAGCTCGGCGTAGACCACGCCGTCGGCGGCCAGGTCCAGCACGGCCTCGCGTGCCACGCGGCGCAGCCCGTCCGTGCTCTGCATGACCGCGACGGTGTGCGCGAAGGTCTCGAGGTAGAGCTCGAGCGTGCCCGCGCCGGCGGCCTCGACGAAGCACCGGCCGAGCTCGTCGGCGTCGGTCGTGGGCAGCTCGTGGCCGATCTCGGCGGCGAGCTCGACGATCGTCGCGGGCCGCAGCCCGCCGTCGAGGTGGTCGTGCAGCAGGACCTTGGGCAGGGACGGGATCAGCGCGACGAGATCCGGTTGGCTCACGCGTCGCCGTCCTCGTCGTCGAGCAGCACTTCGCTGTCCTGGTCCACCACGTCGGCCTCGTCGGCGGTGCCGTCGAGGTCCGGGCGCGGGAAGTCGGGCTCGTACTGCTCGGGGTCGGGCGGGTCGAGGTCGTCGACCAGCCGGACGGGCTCGTCGGGCGACGCGGGCGCGAGGCCGGCGTCGCGCCAGGCGTCGGATCCGGGGACGGTGCTCATGGCTCCTCCTTGGGTCAGGGCGTTCCCATCGTGCTCCCCGCGGCGACGTGCCGCCACGTCGCCGCGGGGTCAGCCGATGCGGTCGATGACCAGCGGGCGGTTCTCGACGACGGTCCCGGCGGGGCCGACGACGAGGCCGCCGGCGAGCGCCTCGCGCGCCCGGCCGAACCGCTCGGGGGTGTCGGTGTGCAGGGTCAGCAGCGGCTGCCCGGCCCGCACGACGTCGCCCGGCCGCGCGTGGATCTCCACGCCCGCACCGGCCTGCACCGGGTCCTCCTTGCGCGCGCGCCCCGCCCCGAGGCGCCACGCGGCGATCCCCACGGCGTAGGCGTCGAGCGTGGTCAGCACGCCGTCCGACTCCGCCAGCACCTGCTCGGTCTCGCGTGCGACGGGCAGCTCCGCGTGCGGGTCCCCGCCCTGGGCGGCGATCATGCGGTTCCAGGCGTCCATCGCGCGCCCGTCGCGCAGCGCGGCGGCCACGTCCTCGTCGGGCCGTCCGGCGGCCGTGAGCATCTCGCGCGCGAGGGCGACCGTGAGCTCGACGACGTCCGCCGGCCCCCCGCCCGCGAGCACCTCGACCGACTCGCGGACCTCGAGCGCGTTGCCCGCGGTCAGGCCGAGCGGCACGTCCATGTCGGTGAGCAGCGCGACCGTGTTGACGCCCGCGTCGGTGCCGAGCTCGACCATGGTGCGCGCGAGCTCGGTGGCGCGGTCGAGGTCCTTCATGAAGGCGCCCGATCCGACCTTGACGTCGAGCACGAGCGCGCCCGTGCCCTCCGCGATCTTCTTGCTCATGATCGAGCTCGCGATCAGCGGGATCGCCTCGACCGTGCCCGTGACGTCGCGCAGCGCGTAGAGCTTGCGGTCGGCGGGCGCGAGGCCCGAGCCGGCCTGGCAGATGACCGCGCCGACGTCCTCGAGCTGCACCATCATCTCGTCGTTGCTCAGCGCGGCCCGCCAGCCGGGGATGGACTCGAGCTTGTCGAGCGTCCCCCCGGTGTGGCCCAGGCCGCGGCCCGAGAGCTGCGGCACGGCGACGCCGAACACGGCCACGAGCGGCGCGAGCGGGAGCGTGATCTTGTCGCCGACCCCGCCGGTCGAGTGCTTGTCGGCGGTCGGGCGGCTCAGGTGGGAGAACGACATCCGCTCGCCCGACGCGATCATCGCGCCGGTCCAGCGGGCGATCTCCGCGCGGTCCATGCCGTTGAGCAGGATCGCCATGGTCAGCGCCGACATCTGCTCCTCGGCGACCGCGCCGTGGGTGTAGGCGTCGATCACCCAGTCGATCTGCGCGTCGGACAGGCGGTGCCCGTCGCGCTTGGCGACGATCACCTCGACAGCATCGAAGCTCATGCGCGCTCCTCCAGGTCGGCGGGCCCGAACGCGTCGGGCAGCACCTCGGTCATGGGTCGGACGCCGCTCACGGTCTCGACGAGCAGGCGCGGTCCGCCGTGCTCGAACAGCAGCTGGCGGCAGCGTCCGCAGGGCATGAGCACGTTGCCGTGCCCGTCGACGCACGTGAACGCCACGAGCCGCCCGCCGCCCTGCACCACGAGGGCGGAGACGAGCGAGCACTCGGCGCACAGCGTCACGCCGTACGAGGCGTTCTCCACGTTGCAGCCGACGACGACGCTGCCGTCGTCGACCAGCGCGGCCGCGCCCACCGGGAAGTGGGAGTACGGCACGTACGCCTTGTGCATGACGTCCCGCGCGGCTTCCCGCAGGGCGTCCCAGTCGATGTCGGTCACGGCGCTCACTTCACGTAGGGGATGCCCTCGGCGGCGGGCGGGCGCACGCGCCCGACGAGTCCGGCGACGGCGAAGATCGTCACGACGTACGGCGTCATGAGCATGATCTGGCTGGGGATGGGCGTGCCGATGATGCCGAGCACCACCTGCAGGTTGTCGGAGAACCCGAACAGCAGGGCCGCCGCGAGGGCGCCCACCGGGTTCCACCGGCCCAGGATCATGGCCGCCAGGGCGATGAACCCCTTGCCCCCGGTCATCTCCTTGCCGAACGCCAACCCGGCCGCGACGGTGAAGAACGCCCCGCCCAGCCCGGCCACGGCACCGCCGAGCAGCGTCGCCCGCACGCGGGTGCGGTTGACCTTGATGCCCACGGTGTCGGCGGCCTTGGGGTGCTCGCCGACCGCGCGCAGGCGCAGGCCCCAGCGGCTGCGGAAGACGAAGATCTGCAGCAGCACGACGACGACGTACATGATGTAGACGAGGATCGTCTGGCGGAACAGCACGGGCCCGACGATCGGGATCTGGCTGAGCAGCGGGATGTCGATCGTCGGCAGCTTGGGCGGCGAGTTGAACGTCGACGCGTCGGCCTTGAGCACCGTGGAGAACAGGTAGCTCGTCACGCCGACGACCAGCACGTTGAGCACGACGCCGACGATGATCTGGTTGACCACGTACCGGATCGAGAACAGGACGAGCAGCGCGCTGACGATCATCCCGGCGATCGGCGCGGCGACGAGGCCGACGTACGCGGAGCTCGTGATCGAGGCGACGACGGCCGCGAGGAACGCGCCGGCGAGCAGCTGCCCCTCGATCGCGACGTTGATGATGCCCGAGCGCTCGCACAGCAGGCCCGCGAGCGAGCCGAACACGAGCGGGATCGCCAGGAACAGCGAGCCCTGCAGCAGGCCCGTCAGCGGCAGCGGCGAGGACTTGCCCGCGTCGGCCCACGTGAGGAACGCGAGCACGACGACGATGCCGAACACGACCGGCAGCCACGCGCCGACCTTGCGGCGGTTGCGCGTCGCCTGCCAGGAGATCCCCGCGAGCACGAGCGCGATGACCGAGAGCACGATCGCGGTCACCTTGGCGGGGACGGTGATCGGGTCGATCGTGAAGAAGTCCTTGCTGGTGGACAGCACGAAGGTCGAGTCCTGGCCGTCCGCGGGCAGCAGGCCGAACAGCACGAGGCTGATCAGGCCGACGACGCCGTAGCCGATCGGGGCCTTCCAGCTGATCGGCGCGAGCGGCTTGGCCTTCTCCGGGGCGGGCGCCGGCGGCGCCACGGTCGTGGCGGTCATGCCGCCACCTCCTTCGTCGACGAGCGGGGCGTTCGGGTGCGGCGGGTGCCGGGCGCAGGCAGGCGGAACACCGCGCGGACCAGCGGCGGAGCCGCGATGAACAGGACCACGAGGGACTGGACGACGAGCACGATGTCGATCGGTGTGCCGGTGCGCGCCTGCATCGCGAACCCGCCGGCGCGCAGGGCACCGAACAGGAGGCCCGCGAGGAACGTGCCGAACGGCTTGGACCGGCCGAGCAGGGCGACCGTGATGGCGTCGAACCCGAAGCTGGCGGCCACGTCGGCCGTGAGCACCTTGTCCGTGCCGAGCACCTGCGCCGAGCCCGCGAGGCCGGCGAGCGCACCCGCGGTGACCATGACCCAGATGTAGGCCGAGTTCACCGAGATGCCGGCCGTGCGCGCCGCGTGCGGGTTGGAGCCCACCGCGCGCCACTTGAAGCCGATCGTCGAGCGACCCATGAGCCACCAGACGAACACGGCGGCGAGGATCGCGACGATGAAGCCCGCGTGCAGGCGGAACTGGTCGCCGAGCAGCAGCGGGTACTGCGCCGACTCCGGGATGGGCGGCGAGATCGGGTTGGAGCTGCCCGGGTTCTGGAACGGCTTGGTGGTCAGCAGGTACGCGATCAGGTAGACCGCGATGCTGTTGAGCATGATCGTGACGATCACCTCGTGCGCACCGGTGCGCGCCTTGAGCACGCCCGCGACGCCGGCCCACAGGCCACCGCCGATCGCCGCACCGAGCATCGCGAGCAGCAGGTGCAGGCCCGGGGGCAGGTCGAACGTGAAGCCGATGAACCCGCCGAACACCGCGCCGAGGATGATCTGACCCTGCGCGCCGATGTTGAACAGGCCGGCGCGGAAGCCGATGCCCAGGCCGAGACCGGCCAGGATCAGCGGGGTCGAGACCGTCAGCGTCTCGGTCAGCGGCTTGATCTTCTGCGCGAACGTGTCCGCGGTCGAGTCGAACACCGCACCCTGGAACAGGGCGACGTACGCGCTCGAGACGGCGTGCCACGCCGCGGAGAAGAAGTCCGCGGGCTTGGCGAACAGGTAGACCGCGGCGTCCTGGACCTCCTGGTCGGCCGCGGCGATGAGCACGCCGCTGATGATCAGGGCGAGCACGATCGCGAGGGTCGTGACGACCCAGCTGCTGGCCAGGATCTCGCGCATCGCGGTCTGGCCGCGACTCTCGTCGGGCGTCGTGGTGGCCTCCGTCCCGGTGTCCGCCGGCGGCGGGACCGCGGCGTCGGGCAGGGGGGGCGTGGTCGGGCTCACTCGCCGGCCTCCTCGTCGGGCTGGGGGGTGGGCGTGCTGGCGACGGGCGCGGGCGGCGGGCTCGCCGTCTCCTGCTCCGCCTCGAGGTCGGCCTCGCCGAGCAGCGTGTGGTGGGTGGCGGCCTGCGCCTGGGCGTCCTCGAGCGGGACGCCGGCCATCATCAGGCCGAGCACGTCGCGGTCCGTGTCGCCGGGGACGATCCCGACGATGCGCCCGCGGTACATGACCAGGATCCGGTCGGCCAACGCCAGGACCTCGTCGAGCTCGGTCGAGACGATGATCACCGGCGTGCCGTTGTCGCGCTCCTGCACGATCCGCGAGTGGACGAACTCGATCGATCCGACGTCCAGGCCGCGCGTGGGCTGCGACGCGATGAGCAGCCGCAGGGGCCTGCTCATCTCACGTGCGAGGACGACCTTCTGCTGGTTGCCGCCCGAGAGCGTGCCCGCGGGCGCGTGCACCGACGGCGTGCGGACGTCGAACTCGACCGTGCGCTGCTCGGCGTTGGCCAGGACCTTGGCGGGGTTCATCGAGACGCCGCGCGCGAACGGCGGCTGGTCGTGCAGGTCGAGCACGAGGTTCTCCGCGACGGAGAACTCGGCGACGATCCCGTCGATCGTGCGGTCCTCGGGCACGAAGCCCACGCCGGCCCGCAGCACGTCGGTGACCGAGCGGCCCACGAGCTCGCGACCGTCGAGCGTGAAGGAGCCCGCCACGGGCGCCTGCAGGCCGAGCATGACCTCGGTCAGCTCGGTCTGCCCGTTGCCCTGCACGCCGGCGATCGCGAGGATCTCGCCGCGCGCGACGTCGAACGAGACCGCGTCGAGCTGGCGGACGCCCGCGGCGTCGATCACGCTCAGGTCGGTGATCTTGACCGTCGCGTCGCCAGGCTGCGCGGGTTCCTTGGCGACGCCGAGCGACACCGAGCGGCCGACCATGAGCGAGGCGAGCTCGGTCTCGGCGGCGCTCGGGTCCGCGTCGCCGACGACCTTGCCCCGGCGGATGACGGTGATGCGGTCCGCGACGGCGCGGACCTCGCGCAGCTTGTGCGTGATGAAGACGATGGACGTGCCCGACTCCTTGAGCTGTCGCATGATCGCGATGAGCTCGTCGGTCTCCTGCGGCGTGAGCACCGCGGTGGGCTCGTCGAGGATGAGCACCTCGGCGCGGCGCGAGAGCGCCTTGATGATCTCGACGCGCTGCTGGGCACCGACGGGCAGGTCCTCGACGAGCGCGTCCGGGTTCACGTCGAACCCGAAGCGGTCGGAGATCTCCTTGACGCGGCGGCGCGCCTCGGCGAGGTCGAGCAGGCCGCCGCCCTTGACGGGCTCGTGCCCGAGCGCGACGTTCTCCGCGACGGTGAAGACCGGGACGAGCATGAAGTGCTGGTGCACCATGCCGATGCCCGCGGCCATCGCGTCGCCGGGGCCGACGAACACGCGCGGCTCGTCGTCGACGAGGATCTGGCCCTCGTCGGGGTCGTACAGGCCGTAGAGCACGTTCATCAACGTGCTCTTCCCGGCGCCGTTCTCGCCCAGGAGGGCATGGATCTCGCCGGGTTCGACCACCAGGTCGATGTGGTCGTTCGCCACCAGGGCGCCGAACCGCTTGGTGATGCCGCGCAGCTCGAGCTTCACGAGATCACGCTCCTTCGCGTCGTTGTCAGCACCCTAGCCGCGCAGGTCGCGGCGCGGCGGTGCGAAGTGCGCCCGGCGGCCGCGCAGCGGTCTGGGCATGACGGTGGCCCGGGCCGAGGGGCCCGGGCCACCGTCAGTGGATCAGTTCTGGCTCGGCGACTCGACCTTCAGGTCACCGGTGATGATCTGGGTCTTGAGCTCCTCGACCTTCGTCTTCACGTCGGCCGGGACCTTGGAGTCCAGGTCGTGGAACGGCGCGATGTCGATGCCGCCGTTCTCGAGCGTGCCGACGTAGGGCTCCGACGTGAAGGAGTCCTTCGAGGCCTGCTCGACCGTGTCGAAGACCGACTGGCCGATCTGCTTGATGACCGAGGTCAGGATGATGGACTTGTAGTCCGGCGCCGTGTCGTACCAGTCGGCGTCGACGCCGACGATCATGACGTCGCCCGCGTCCTTGGCGGCAGCGGCGGCACCGAGGCCGACGGGGCCGGCGACGGGCATGATCACGTCAGCGCCCTGGTCGATGAAGCCCTTGGCGATGTTCTGGCCCTTGGACTGGTCCTCGAAGTCGCCCGTGAACGAGCCCTTCTGCTTGTCCTTGTCCCAGCCGAGGAGCTTGACCTTCTTGTCGAAGTCCTCGTTGTACTTCTTGACGCCGTCCGAGAAGCCGTCCATGAAGATCGAGACGGACGGGAGCTGGATGCCACCGAAGGTCGCAACCGTGCCCGTGGCGCTGGTGCCCGCGGCGACGTAGCCGGCGAGGAAGGCGGCCTCCTGCGTGTTGAAGAGCAGCGGCTTGCCGTTCTCCAGCGTGACCGGCTTGAAGTCCTTGTCCGAGAACGCGGAGTCGACGAGCGCGAACTCGACGTCCGTGTTGGCCTCGGCCGCGGCCTGGATCGGGTCCTCGAGGAGGAAGCCGACACCGATGATCAGGTTGCACTTGTCGGAGAGCAGCTGCGCGATGTTCGGCGTGAAGTCCGTCGCGGCGGTCGACTCGACCTTGTTCGTCTGGACACCGAGCTCGGCGCCTGCGCGCTCGAGGCCCTCGGCACCCGACTGGTTGAACGACTTGTCCTCGAAGCCACCCGAGTCCGAGACCATGCAGGCCTTGAAGTCGACGGGGGCTGCGCTCGAGGCGCTGGCGCCCGGCGCTGCGGACGTGGGCGAGGCGGCCTCGTCCTCGGGGGCACTGCCACACGCCGCGAGCGCGAGGGCGAGCGCCCCGCTGAGCGCGGCCACGCGGATGATCTTGTTCACGCGACACTCCTGGATTCTCGTCAGCAGACCGGTCCCCAATGGTCCGGCGGCGCCGCGGTCGGCCGGAGCCGGGTCACGTGCGCGCGCGGACCACCTGTCCGGCGTTGATGGTCGGACTCTAACCAGCCGCAGGTCACGCGCATGTTACCGAGGGGTATCGCCCCTGGTTCCGTTACTCACCTGAGACATGCGCCCAGGTGGCGGACGAGATCTCTCGCCTGCTGAGACGAATCTCAGCCGCCGGCCAGCACCGCCGTGCGCGCGAGCAGGAGGGCCCCCGCCTCGATCGCTCGCTCGTCCACCCGCAGGTCACCCTGGTGGATGTCGTAGGTGGGGCCGCCGGGGGTCCGGGTGCCCAGCCGGGCCATCGCGCCGGGCACCTTGGTCAGGTACCAGGCGAAGTCCTCGCCGCCGAGCGACTGCTCGGTGAGCAGCACCGACTCGGCCCCCAGCATGTCGCGCGCGGCGGCCTCGAGCAGGCCGGTCGAGCGCTCGTCGTTCTCCACGGGCGGGACGCCGCGGTGGTGGACGACCTCGACCTCGACCCCGAGCGGGGCCAGCACCTGCTCGACCGCGGAGTGGAACACCTCCGACGCCTTCTGCCACGCGCGCACGTCGAGGCAGCGCAGCGTGCCCTTGACGGTGCCGGTCGACGGGATCGCGTTGTGGGCCGTGCCCGCCTGGACCGCGCCCCACGTGAGGTTGACGCCCGAGCGCGGGTCGAGCCGGCGCCCGAGGATCGCCGGCACCTGCGTGATGACCTGCCCGAGCGCGAACACCACGTCGCCGGTCAGGTGCGGGCGCGACGTGTGGCCGCCGGGGCCCGTGACGGTCACCTGGACCTCGTCGCTCGCGGAGGTGATCGGCCCGATGCGCGTGCCGACCTGGCCCACGTCGACCTTGGGGTCGCAGTGCACGCCGAAGATCCGCGCGACGCCGTCGAGGCCGCCCTGCGCGATCACGTCGAGCGAGCCGCCCGGCTGGACCTCCTCGGCGGGCTGGAAGATCAGCCGCACGCCGGTGGTCAGCTCGCCCGCGGCGGCCAGCTCGGCCAGCGCGAGCCCGGCCCCGAGGACGACCGTGGTGTGCACGTCGTGGCCGCACGCGTGCGCGACCCCCCGGTTGGTCGAGGACCACGGCAGCCCGCAGGTGTCGTTGAGCGGCAGCGCGTCGATGTCCGCGCGCAGGCCGATCCTCCGCGTCCCGACGGGGCCGATGTCGCACAGCACGCCCGAGCCGGGCAGCAGCCGCGGCTCGAGGCCGGCCAGGCGCAGCCGGTCGGCGACGACGCGGGACGTGCGCTCCTCCGTGCGGGCCAGCTCCGGGTGCGCGTGGATGTCGCGGCGGATCTCGACCAGCTCGTCACGCAGGGACGCGAGCAAGCCCGTCAGGCGAGTGGCACCAGGCCCCGTGGGCGCGGGCCGCACGTCGTCGAGCGCGGGGTGAGAGCCGTCGAGCGCGGGCGTGGCGGACGGGGCGGGCTCGGCGGGCTGCGGGGTCACTGGCTGGGCGGACACGTCTTCGAGGCTATCGCCGCCGCGCGGCGGGGACCCGCCCCGCCCACCATCCGACCCCCTATCTCCCCCGCCAACCCCGCTGACTGACCCGAGGTAGCCGCGCTTGTGACGGGAGTGCACGCGTGGGACGCAGATCGGCCCCACGAGGCGACTCTGGTCACAGGTGCGGCTAGGTCGGGCCGACGCAGCGGGCGGCGCACGCCGCGCAGGGGTCAGAGGAGGTCGTCGCGGCCCGCGGCGCGCCAGCCGTCCACCGCGGACTTCACGTCCTGCGCGTGCGCCCGCGTGGTGACGAGCACTGCGTCGGGGGTGTCGACCACCACGGCGTCCGGGAGCCCGATCACGGTCACCGTCCGGCCCGAGCCCGGCACGACGAACGACCCGTCCGCCCCGAGCCGCAGCACGTCGGCAGCGGCCCCCAGCGTCACGCCGTCCGGCCCGGCAGCGAGCAGCGGCGCGAGCGAGGCGAAGTCCCCCACGTCGTCCCAGCCGAACTCGCCGGGCACCACGGCCACGCCGCCCGCGGCCGCGACGGGCTCGGCGATCGCGTGGTCGATCGCGATCTTCGTCAGCCCCGGCCACACCGCGTCGAGCACCTGCGCGCGCGACGGCCCGTCCCACGCGGCGGCGATCTCGCGCAACCCGGCCGCGAGCGCGGGGAGCTGGGTGGTGAGGTGGTCGAGCAGCACGCGGGCCCGGACGATGAACATGCCCGCGTTCCAGCGGTACTCCCCCGTGGCGAGGTAGGCGGTCGCGGTCTCCTCGTCGGGCTTCTCGGTGAACCCGACGACGTGCAGCGCGCTCGGCGCGCCCTCGACGCCCAGCGGGCCGGCCGAGCGGATGTAGCCGAAGGCCGTCGACGGCCCCGTCGCGTGGATCCCGATCGTGACGACGAACCCGGCGCGGGCCGCGGCGACGCCCTCGCGCACCGCGGTCTCGAACGCCTCGGTGCCGTCGATGACGTGGTCGGCGGCGAAGGAGCCGAGCACCACGTCGTCGCCGTGCCGCTCGAGCAGCACGGCCGCGGCGAGGCCGATGGCGGCCATGGAGTCGCGCGGCGAGGGCTCGGCGAGCAGCCGGTCGCCGATCCCGGGCAGCTGGTCGCTGACGTCGGTCACGTGCCGGGTCCCGGTCACCACCAGGACGCCGTCGGGACCCGTCAGCGGGACCAGGCGGTCCACGGTCCCCTGCAGCAGGGTGCGGCCCGAGCCGGTCAGGTCGAGCAGGAACTTGGGGCGACCCGCGCGCGACAGCGGCCACAGGCGGGTGCCGGCACCACCCGCGGGGACGACGGCGTGGAACCCGGGGATCGGCGTGGACATGCGGGCCAGGCTAGCGACCCGCGCCCGGCCGCCGCCGGGACTCGTCGGGCGAACTGCCTGCACGCGGCGCGCCCAGGGTGCCCGCTACCCCTCGCGCCACCGCCTCGACCGGAGGTACCAGGAGGTTCCATCTCGGAGTGTGGACTTCCTCACAGCGCGGGACCAAAGGCCCATGCGGACGCGGCGCGTCAGGAAGGTGTCGATACAGTGAGCGGGACAGACACGTGCACGACGAGGCCGTCGGGGCGCGTGGCTCTACCCCTCACTCGCCAGGAGGCCCCCCAAGTGCCCGCAGCGCCCCCCGCGCCGCCGCGCAAAGCGCCGGTCGGAACCCTCTACCGAGGTCGCGAAGGCATGTGGTCGTGGGTCGCGCACCGCGTGACCGGCGTCGCGATCTTCTTCTTCCTCCTCGTGCACGTGCTCGACACGTCGCTCGTGCGCATCTCCCCCGAGGCGTACAACGACGTGATCGGCACGTACAAGAACCCGATCATGGGGCTCGGTGAGGCCGGCCTCGTCGCCGCCATCGTGTTCCACGCCTTCAACGGCATCCGGATCATCCTGGTCGACTTCTGGGCCAAGGGCCCGAAGTACCAGCGCGTGATGCTGTGGGTGGTGCTCGGCCTGTTCGTCCTGACGATGGCCGGCTTCCTGCCCCGTCACCTGATGCACGTCTTCGGAGGCGAGTGATGACCACCGTCGCCGACCCCAAGGCTCCGCGCCCCCCGCGCGCCAAGCCGAGCCGCCTGACCACGCGCGGCAACACCGAGCTGTACGGGTGGGTGTTCATGCGCGCGTCCGGCGTGATCCTGCTGGTGCTGATCTTCGGGCACCTGTTCGTGAACCTGGTCGCGGGCGAGGGCGTCAAGGCCATCGACTTCGGCTTCGTCGCCGGCAAGTGGGCCTCGCCGTTCTGGCAGGTCTGGGACCTGCTGATGCTCTGGCTCGCGATGATCCACGGCACCAACGGCGTGCGCACGATCGTCAACGACTACGCGGAGCGCCCCGGCACGCGCCTGGTTCTCAAGAGCCTGCTGTACCTGGCGTTCGTCATCACCGTCGTGCTCGGCACCCTCGTGATCTTCACGTTCGACCCGTGCCCCTCGGGCTCGCCGGCCGACCTGCTGCCGTCGTTCTGCACGGCTTCCTAAGGACTAAGGACAACGATGCAGATCCATCAGTACGACGTCGTCATCGTCGGTGCGGGCGGCGCCGGCATGCGCGCGGCGCTCGAGTCGTCGACCCGCGTCCGCACGGCCGTCATCTCCAAGCTCTACCCGACCCGGTCCCACACCGGCGCGGCGCAGGGTGGCATGTGCGCCGCCCTGGCCAACGTCGAGGAGGACAACTGGGAGTGGCACACGTTCGACACCGTCAAGGGCGGTGACTACCTGGTCGACCAGGACGCCGCCGAGGTCATGGCCAAGGAGGCCATCGACGCGGTGCTCGACCTGGAGAAGATGGGGCTGCCGTTCAACCGCACGCCCGAGGGCCGCATCGACCAGCGCCGGTTCGGTGGCCACACCCGCAACCACGGCGAGGCTGCCGTGCGCCGCTCCTGCTACGCCGCGGACCGCACCGGTCACATGATCCTGCAGACGCTGTACCAGCAGTGCGTGAAGAACGAGGTCGAGTTCTACAACGAGTTCTACGTCCTCGACCTGCTCGTCGACCACGACCTCGCCGCGGGCCACGTGCCCGAGGGCGAGGAGGTCACGGTCAGCGGCGTCGTCGCGTACGAGCTCGCCACGGGCGAGATCCACGTGTTCCGGGCCAAGTCCGTGGTCCTGGCCACCGGCGGCGCGGGCAAGATCTTCAAGACGACCTCCAACGCGCACACCCTCACCGGTGACGGCATGGCGCTGGCCTACCGCCGCGGCATCCCGCTGGAGGACATGGAGTTCTTCCAGTTCCACCCGACCGGCCTGGCCGGCCTGGGCATCCTGCTGTCCGAGGCCGCCCGCGGCGAGGGCGCCATCCTGCGCAACTCCGAGGGCGAGCGCTTCATGGAGCGCTACGCCCCGACGATCAAGGACCTGGCCCCCCGCGACATCGTCGCCCGGTCGATGGCCAACGAGGTCCGCGAGGGCCGCGGCGCGGGACCCAACAAGGACTACGTCCTGCTGGACCTGACGCACCTCGAGCCCGCGCACATCGACGCCAAGCTCCCGGACATCACCGAGTTCGCGCGCACCTACCTGGGCGTCGAGCCGTACACCGAGCCCGTGCCCGTCTACCCGACGGCGCACTACGCGATGGGCGGCGTCCCGACGAACATCGAGGCGCAGGTCCTGCGCAACGAGACCGACATCATCAACGGCCTGTTCGCGGCCGGCGAGGTCGCGTGCGTGAGCGTGCACGGCTCCAACCGCCTGGGCACCAACTCGCTGCTCGACATCAACGTGTTCGGCAAGCGTGCCGGGATCTCGGCCGCCGCCTACGCGGTCGGTGCCGAGTTCATCGAGCTCCCCGAGGACCCGTCCGCGAGCGTCGAGGCCGGCCTCGAGGTCATCCGGACCCGTCCCGACGGCGAGCGCGTGGCGGACATCCGCAAGGCGCTGCAGGAGTCGATGGACCTCAACGCTCAGGTGTTCCGCACCAAGGAGTCGCTGACGCAGGCGCTCGAGGACATCAAGACGCTGCGCACGCGGTACCTGTCGGTCTCGGTGCAGGACAAGAGCCGCACGTTCAACACCGACCTCCTCGAGGCCGTCGAGCTCGGCTTCCTCATCGACATCGCGGAGACCGTCGTCGTCGGCGCCCTGAACCGTGAGGAGTCCCGCGGCGGTCATTTCCGCGAGGACTTCCCGAAGCGCGACGACGAGGGCTTCATGAAGCACACGATGGCCTACCGCCGCCCCCTGCACGTCGAGGGCGCGGACGACGCGAGCGTCGACGGCGACCAGGACGGCCGCTTCGCCTACACCGAGGTCTTCGACGACTACCAGCTGGTGCTGGGGTCGAAGCCCGTCACGATGACCCGCTACCAGCCGATGGAGCGTAAGTACTGATGACTGCCGTTCTCGACGCCCCCGAGCAGGTCGGCGCGATCCCGTCGTTCACCGTGACGCTGCGCGTGATGCGGTACCTGCCCGGAGATGACGGAGTCACGCCCGTCGCCCACTGGGACGAGTTCCAGGTCCTGTGCCACGGCACGGACCGCGTGCTCGACGCGCTGCACAAGGTCAAGTGGGAGCAGGACGGCTCGCTGACGTTCCGCCGCTCGTGCGCGCACGGCGTGTGCGGCTCGGACGCGATGCGCATCAACGGCCGCAACCGCCTGGCGTGCAAGACGCTGCTCAAGGACCTCGACCCGTCCAAGCCGATCACCGTCGAGCCCATCAAGGGCCTGCCGGTGATCAAGGACCTCGTGGTCGACATGGAGCCGTTCTTCGCGAGCTACCGCGAGATCATGCCGTTCCTCATCACGACGGGGAACGAGCCGACCAAGGAGCGCCTGCAGTCCGCCGAGCAGCGCGAGCGGTTCGACGACACCACCAAGTGCATCCTGTGCGCGGCGTGCACCTCGTCGTGCCCGGTGTTCTGGACCGACGGCCAGTACTTCGGCCCGGCCGCGATCGTCAACGCGCACCGCTTCATCTTCGACAGCCGCGACGAGGGTGGCGCTCAGCGCCTCGAGATCCTCAACGACAAGGAGGGCGTGTGGCGCTGCCGCACCACCTTCAACTGCACCGAGGCCTGCCCCCGAGGCATCGAGGTCACCAAGGCGATCCAGGAGGTCAAGCGCGCGATGATCACCCGCGCGTTCTGACGCCTCTCGACGACGGCCCCGGGAAACCCCGGGGCCTTTGTCGTACCCGGCCCCTAGGGTTCGGGGCATGGTCGAGCGCGCGGTGCTGCCCCTGGTCCTGTCCGGGTACGACGACGCCTGGCATCGCCTGGACGCGCGCCTCGCGGGCCTGTCGGACGACGAGTACCTGTGGGAGCCGGTCGGCGGCGCCTGGACGGTCCGTGCGGCCGACGAGGGCTGGCTGGTGGACTGGGAGGACCCGGAGCCCGACCCCGCGCCCGTCACGACGATCGCGTGGCGGCTGTGGCACCTGGGCAGCGACTGCCTCGCCGACTACCTGCGCGCCTCCGACGTGCCCCGCCCCGTCGCGGTGACGGGGCGCGCCTGGCACGGCACCGCGGCGCCCGCGTTGGCCGACCTGCGCGCCGCGGCGGCCGCCTTCCGCGCGACGATGGCCGCGCTCGGCGAGAACGGGATCTGGGCGCCGATGGGTCCCGACTGGGGTCCGTTCGGCGAGGAGCCGTGGGCCGCGCTCGTGGTGCACGCGACCGACGAGCTCGCGCACCACGGCGCCGAGATCGCGCTGCTGCGGGACCTGTACCGGTGGCGCGCGTGAGCGACGGTCCCGACGAGGTCGTGCTGCCCGGCGGGAACGTCGGCGGTGCGGTCCTCGTCGGCGACACCGTCCGCCGCCCCACCGGCCCGTGGACCCCGGCCGTGCACGAGCTGCTCGACTTCCTCGCGGCAGCAGGACTCCCCCACGTCCCGCGCGCGCTCGGGTTCGACGAGCGCGGCCGCGAGGTCCTCACCTACCTGCCCGGCGACGTCGTCCCGATCGGCGAGCGGGCGCTCACCGACGCGCAGCTGACCTCCGCCGCGGCCTGGCTGCGCGAGTACCACCGCGTCGTCGCGGGCTTCCCGCGGGGCAGCCGCCGCTGGCGTTTCGTCGAGCGCGCGCTCGGTCCCGGGGAGATCGTCTGCCACCACGACACCGCGATGTACAACATGGCGTTCGACGGCGACGAGCTCGCGGGCGTCTTCGACTGGGACGTCGCCGGCCCGGGCGTGCCGATCGACGACGTCGCGATCCTGGCCTGGAACTCACCCCTGCTGCACCCCGCCGCGGGCCCGGCCGAGGTCGCCCACGGGCTGCGGGTCATCGCGGACGGATACGGGGGGCTGGAACCCGTCGCGATCCTCGACCACGTGTTCGCGCGGATGACCGCCGCGGCCGACCGCATCGAGGCCGGTCAGCGCGCGGGCGACGCGGGGATGCTGCGGCTCGGCGAGATCGGGGAGCCGGCGAACACCCGGTCGCGGCTCGCGGTCCTGGCGCCCCGCCGCGACGTGATCGCCCGCGCGCTGGGGTAGGCGCTCAGTCCTTCGCGGGCGCCTGCGGGTTCGCGACCCACGCCGATGCGAGCAGCACGATGCGCGAGATCAGGTTGACCCAGATGAGCAGCGTGACGATCACGGCCACGGACGTGAACAGCGGGTTCTTGCCGACGCTGCCGGCCACGACCGTCGTCCCCAGGAACCGGACGACCCCGATGCCCACGCCCGCGATCACGGCCCCCCAGAGCAGGTCGCGCCGCGGCGGGTTCTCGCCGGCGAGCAGCCGGACGATGAGCACGAACGTCGCGGCGTCGATGACGAGCGCGACGAGGATCCCGACGATCCGCAGCGTCACGCCGCTCGCGTCGCCCCACCCGAGCGCCGACAGCAGCCACTGCGCGGCCGACCCGACGGCCGTGGTGAGGATCGCGGCGAGCAGGACCGCGAACGCGAGGCCGGCGAGCCCGCCGAGCTGGCGCAGCTTGCCGGTGATCGCGTTGCCGCCACCCTCCTCCGCGAACATGGCCCGCACGCCCGTGCGCAGCGCGGCCGTCGCGGACAGCGCCGAGAGGAGCAGGACGACGACGGCGATGATGCCGGTGGTGGTGAGGCCACCACTGAGCTTGAGCGACTCCGGGTCGATCATGCCCTGGTTGGAGCCGGTGTCGATGAGACCCGGCAGGTTGTCGTTGATCGCGTCGAGGACGCTCTGCCGCAGCTTCTCGTTGTTGCCGAGCACGGCCATGAAGATCGTGTACCCGATGGTCAGCGCGGCGAACACCGAGAACAGCGCGGCGTAGGCGATGCCACCGGTCAGGACGCCGCCGCCGCGCTCGCCGAACCGCGCGTTGGCCCGGGCGGGGCGGGTGGCGTTCCACCAGGCCAGCAACGCCTTGGCGCGACCGACGAGCGAGGTGCCGGACGGCGGCGTGGAGTCGTCGGCCGGTGCCGCTGCGTGCGCACGACCTGCGCCGACGGGTTCGCTCATGGGCCGACCCTAGGCGCGGCGCAGCGCCTCGGCATCCGCACCGACGCCGGTCAGGGCGTGCGTCCGCACCACGCGCCACACGCCGTCGTCGGCGAGCTCGTAGCAGTCGAACGAGTCGACCCGGAAGGTCGCGTCGAACGAGGTCAGCTCGTCGATGGCCTCGTCGAGCGCGGCGTCCTCGAGCTCGTGGGCCACCGTGACGTGCGGGTGGTAGTGGAACCGCAGGTCCTGCTCGAGCGGGCCGGTGCGCGTGTCGAGCTCGAGCACCTCGCACGCGGAGATACCGTCCGCGACCTGAACGAACGCGACCTGGGAGACCGGCCGGAACGTGCCGGTCCCCCGCAGGCGCACCGTGAACGGCGCGTGCTGCGCGGCCACCGCGTCGAGGTGCGCGGCCACGGCGGGCCGGTCCCCGGGCGAGACCGCCGTCGGCCCGATGATCGTGATGTGCGGGGGGATGAACGCCGCCATCGGGTCGCCGAACCGCGCTCGCGCGGCCTGCAGCTCCGAGCCGTGCGGCTCGGGGACCGTGATCGCGATCCCGAGGAGCGACTGGTCGCCGGATCGCTCCGGCAGCCTCATGCGCCGACTCGCACGCGTGGCCGACGCGCCAGCAGGCCCGTGCGCTCGTACAGCCGGTCGAGGGTCACCGCGGCGATGTCGCGCGCCTTGTCGGCGCCGGCCGCGAGGATCTCGTCGAGCGACGCGGGGTCCGCGAGGTAGCCGTGCACGCGCTCCTGGTACGGCGTGACCCAGTCGACGACGACGCCCGCGAGCTCGACCTTGAGGTCGCCGTAGCCGCGCCCCTCGAACGAGGCCTCGAGCTCGGGGATCGACCGGCCGGTCAGGGCCGAGTAGATGGTCAGCAGGTTGGAGATGCCTGCCTTGTTCACCGGGTCGAACCGGATCTCGCGCTCGGTGTCGGTCACGGCCGACCGGATGCGCTTGGCGATGACCTTGGGGTCGTCGAGCAGCTCGATGAGCCCATTCGGCGACGCCGCCGACTTGCTCATCTTGGCCGTCGGGTCCTGCAGGTCGTAGATCTTCGCGGTCGACTTCACGATGTGCGGCTCGGGGACGACGACCGTGCCCGCGCCGAAGCGCGTGTTGAGCCGCTGCGCGAGGTCGCGGGTGAGCTCGAGGTGCTGACGCTGGTCCTCGCCCACGGGCACGAGGTTGGTGTCGTACAGCAGGATGTCCGCCGCCATGAGCACCGGGTACGTGAAGAGCCCGACCGTGGTGCCCTCGGACCCCTGCTTGCCGGACTTGTCCTTGAACTGCGTCATCCGGCCGGCCTCGCCGAACCCGGTGTGGCAGGACAGCAGCCACGCGAGCTCGGCGTGCTCGGGCACGTGGGACTGGACGAACAGCAGGCTGCGCTCGGGGTCGACCCCGGCGGCGAGGTACTGCGCGGCCGTGCGGCGGGTGCGATCACGCAGCACCGCGGGGTCGGGCGAGACGGTCAGCGCGTGGAGGTCGACGACGCAGTAGATCGCCTCGTTGCCCTCCTGCAGCGCCACCCACTGCGTCAGCGCGCCGAGGTAGTTGCCGAGCTGGAGGGAGTCCGACGTGGGCTGCATCCCGGAGAAGATGCGCGACGAGGAGGGGCTCAAAGCCATTCGACCATTCTGTCAGTGGGGAGGTGTGCGAAACGCTTCGGGGTCCGACGAGGCTCAGGTGGCCTCGTCGTCGAACGGTGCCGCACCGCCGACGGGGGCCGAGACCGCGCCCACCCGGGCGACCGCCGGGACCTGGCGCGCGTCCGGCTCGAGCAACGCGTCGCGCACGATCCGGCGGGGGTCGTAGCGGCGCGGGTCCAGCGTGGTCCAGTCGAGGTCGATGGCGTCGTCGCCCATCTCCGTGTCGATCCGGCCCTTGGCGTCCTTCATCCAGACGCGCGCCTTGCGCACCAGCGCGCCCAGCTGCTCGGCGTAGCCGGGCAGTCGCTGGGGGCCGATGACGATGGCCGCGACGAGCAGGAGTATGAGGAACTCCCCGCCGTTGATGTCGAACAACACCGGCTCAGGCTACCCCTCGCGGGCTCAGTCCCCGGCCTCGTCCAGCGTGACCCGGACGGTGCGCTGGGCGTCGCCGGTCCGCACCGAGAGCTCGATGACGTCCCCGGGCTCGTGGGCGCGGATCGCGACGATGAGCTCGTCGGGATCCGTGACCGGACGACCGTCGATCGCGAGGATCACGTCGCCCGCTCGGATGCCCGCACGGTCCGCCGGACCGTCCGCTGTGACCGGGCCGGTGCCGTTCTGGCCCTCGGTGGCGACCTTGACGCCCTCGCCCACGTAGCTCTGGTCGAGCAGCACGCCGACGATCGGGTACGTGGCGTGGCCGGTCTCGATGAGCTGCTCGGCGGTGCGGCGCGCCTGGTTCGACGGGATCGCGAAGCCGAGGCCGATGCTGCCGGCCACGCTGCCCGTGCCGCCCGGCGGCTGGGCGATGGCCGAGTTGATGCCGATGACCTCGCCCGCCATGTCGACGAGCGGCCCCCCGGAGTTGCCCGGGTTGATCGCGGCGTCGGTCTGGATCGCGTTGATGAAGGCGGTGTCGCTCGCGTCGCCCGCGGAGACCGGGCGGTTGAGCGCGCTGATGATGCCTGTCGTCACGGTGCCGGCCAGGCCCAGGGGCGCGCCGATCGCGACGACGGGGTCGCCGACCGCGACGTCGGCCGAGTCGCCCAGGACGAGGGGCTCGAGGCCCTTCTCGTCGACCTTGATGACAGCCAGGTCGTAGTCGGAGGTGGCGCCGACGACGCGCGCCGCGCGCTCGTGCCCGTCCGAGAACGTGACCGTGAGCGCGTCGTCGCCCGCGGCGCCCGCCACCACGTGGTTGTTGGTCAGCAGGTAGCCGTCCTCGCGCAGCACGAAGCCGGATCCGGTGGACGTGCCGTCGGCGCCGATCGCCTGGATCGAGACCACGGACGGCAGGACGCTCTCAGCGATGCCCGCGACCGAGTCCGGCGCTCGCGACGGAGCGTCGGCGCCCGCCTCGTCGGTGTGCGCGGGCAGGTCGGCCGAGGCGAGGTGGTCGTCGTGCGTGAGGTTCGCGCCGAGGATTCCGCCGAGCAGGCCCGCGAGCATCGCCAGGACGAGCATCGGGACCACCCACGCGACGGACAGCGAGCGCCGACGCTTGCGCACGCGCACGACCTTCATGGGCGCGCCAGCAGGCGGCGCACCGGGCGGCCAGGCCTGCGAGGTCGAGTCGGTCGGCAGACCGAACGGCGTGCCGTCGTAGCCGCGCACGGGCTGCGCGGTGTGGGGGCTCTGCGCCGGCGGCGCGACGGACTGCTGGGCGGCGAGCGACCACGGCCCGGGCTGGGCGGGCTGCTGCGCGCCTGGCCACTGCGGCGGGGCCGTCGGCTCGGCTGCGGGCGGCACGGGCGACGCCTGCGGCGACGGCGACGGCTGCGGGACGGGCTGCGTCACGGCGGGGGCGGCGGTGGGCTCAGCCGCCGCGGGATCGGGGGCCGTGGGGCTCGCCGGGATCGGACGAGCACCGCTCGGGGACGCGAACAGGGGCGGCGTCGGCTCCGGCTGGGTGCCGGGCCGCTCGTCGGGCGTCGTCATGGCTGGTCGAACACTCCTGTCACGGTGGACCATCCGCGCGAGATGCGCGCCGGCACGCCGTCGTCGAACGCCCCGCCCGGGAAGCCTGCCACGAGTTCGGTCACTCCGTCGGACTGCTGGGCCGCGACGACCTGGACCACGGTCGCACCGGACTGCCAGACCACGTGCCACGGCTCGCGCGAGAGCAGCGCGACGTCGCGGCCGTCGAGCGTGACCTGCTCGGCGCCGACGAGTCGCGCGGTGTCGAGCCGGCCCGCCTGCTCGGTCACCACGACCGGCCCGGCGGGGCTCGTCACGTCGACCTCGACCGCGCCCTCGTCGGTGTACCGCACGTCCGTGACGTCCCAGCCGGCGGGCAGCTCGGCGGGGAACGGCCAGCCGTTGCTCGCGAGCCAGCTCTCGGGCTCGTCGTCGTCGCTCACCGTCTGGATCTCGTCGGAGACCGGCTGCGCGGTGGCGTGGCCCAGGAGCTCGAGGTCGGCGCTCAGCTGCCCCTCGGGTGCCATCGCGGGCCGCTCGCCCAGCACGAAGAGCATCACGGCGACCGCACCCATGCCGGCGACGGACCCGACCACGAGGCGCGAGGTCACGCGACGCATCGGGACCTCGCCGCACAGAGCCGCACCCGTCTGCGCGTCCCAGACGCGCCGCGCGCGCCCCCGGTGCAGGCCGTAGGAGGCGACGTCGTGGCTGGTCCGGCGCGGCGGCGGCGCGAACGGGTCGGTCGATCGGGGCGCGACGGCGGGCGGCTGCATGGGCGCGAGCGAGAGCAGCCGCGCCGCGAAGTCGGCGTCGGGCGAGACGTCGTCGGTCGCCGAGGCGAGCGCGGCGCGTGCGGCGCGGGCGGCGGACAGCTCGGCCGCACACTCCGGGCAGCCGGCGACGTGCGCGAGCGCGCGCTCGGTCGCGGCGGGCGTGAGCTGCCCGTCGACGAGGGCGCTGATCCGCGAGCCGAGGTGGCTCACGCCCAGACCTCGTCGGCGGCCTGCTCGGCGGGTGCGTGCTGGGCGCTCGGCGCCCGGTGCTCGAGGGAGACGCGCAGCCGCGCGCGGGCGCGGTGGATGCGCGAGCGCACGGTGCCCAGCTTGATGTTGAGCGTCACGGCGATCTCCTCGTAGGAGAGCCCCTCGATGTCGCACAGCACGACGGCGGCGCGGTACTCCGGCGGCAGCTCGTCGAGCGCGCGCTGGATGTCGTGGTCGAGGTTGCCGTGCTCGAACGCCCGCTCGGGGGCCGCGAGCTGGTCCACGGACGGGTAGCGATCGGCCTCCTCGCCCATCGCGTCCATGCGGATGCGCTGGCGGCGGCGTGCCTGGTCCAGGAACAGGTTCGTGGTGATGCGGTGCATCCAGCCCTCGAACGTGCCGGGCTGGAACGTGTGCAACGAGCGGAAGACGCGGACGAAGGTCTCCTGCGTCAGGTCCTCGGCGTCGTGGCGGTTGCCGGTGAGCCGGTAGGCGAGCCGGTAGACGCGGGCAGAGTGCTCGCGCACGATCTGCTCCCACGACGGCGGCTGCCAGGCGGGCTGCACGGTGGACGGCACGGAACTCCTCGGGTGGTACGGGACCGACCATCAGTGTCCCAGAGGCTGACCTGATGCGTCGCATCCGGTGCAACGCCGGGCGCGCGCGAGAAGTTCCGCGTCCGTCGGGGAACCACCCACCGGGACTACGCTGGCCCCGCCCGCGTGGGCGGATCGACACGAACGGCACGGGAGGCCGCCATCTCCACCGACAAGGCCAGCAGCTGGGTCTACTGCGAGGAGTTCGTCCCTGAGGACGACGTCCTGCTGCGCGCCCGCGAGCGCGCCGGCCAGCTGGGCTGCACCCCCGTCCCCACCGGGACGGGTGCCGCACTGTCGGTGCTCGCGGCGACCGCCGGCGCTCGCGCGGTGGTCGAGGTCGGCACCGGAGCGGGCGTCTCGTCGCTCTACCTCCTGCGCGGCATGCCCGAGGACGGCGTCCTGACGACGATCGACCTCGAGGTCGAGCACCAGCGCGCCGCCAAGGAGGCGTTCACCGAGGCCGGCCTGCGCCCCGCGCGCACCCGCACGATCTCGGGCCGCGCGCTCGACGTGCTCCCACGCCTGACCGACGGCGTGTACGACCTGGTCTTCGTGGACGGCGACAAGGAGAGCGCCGCCGCCTACGTCGAGCAGGCGGTCCGCCTGCTGCGCTCGGGCGGCGTGCTGGCCGTGGCCGGCGCCCTGTGGCACGACCGCGTCGCCGACCCCGCGCGCCGCGACGAGACGACGACCGCCGTCCGCGAGCTGGGCCGCACGGTCCGGGCCGACGAGCGGCTCCTGCCCGCCCTGCTGCCCACGGGGGACGGGCTCCTGGTCGCCGTCAAGCGCTGAGCCTGCGGCGCCTGCCGTTGCAGCCTTCGTTGCACGGTCGCTGCAACGATCCCTGCAGCGACGGGGATCGGCGCAACCGGGGATCAGCGCAGGTCGGCCAGGTAGCGCAGCAGGAGCCGGGCGCCGAAGCCGGTGGCACCCTCGGTCACCTCGTGCTTGTCCGAGGCGGATCGCGCCGGGCCGGCGATGTCGAGGTGGGCCCACGCACGTTGCCCGACGAAGTGCCGCAGGAACAGGGCCGCGGTGATCGAGCCGCCACCGATGTGCTTGTCGCTCGGCACGTGCCGCAGGTCGGCCACGTCGGAACGGACCGCCTCCTCGTACTCGTCGACTAGGGGCATCCACCAGGCCAGCTCGCCCGAGGCCTCCCCCGCGGAGGACAGCGCGCCGACGAGTCGCTCGTCGGTGCCGTAGAGCGCTGCGTGCTTCTTGCCGAGGCCCACGCTCGCGGCGCCCGTGAGCGTCGCGATGTCGATGAGGACGTCCGGGGCGAGCTCGGCGTCCGCCCACGCGAGCGCGTCGGCCAGCACGATGCGGCCCTCGGCGTCGGTGTTGGCGATCTCGACGGTGGTGCCGCCGAAGAGCCGCAGCACGTCGCCGGGCCGGTAGGACGCACCGCCGAAGTGGTTCTCAGCCAACGGCATCACGGCCGTCACGGTGTGCTGGACCCCCGCCTCGGCGGCACCGAGCACGGTGGCGAGCGCGACCGCGGCGCCGGTCATGTCGGTCTTCATCGGCACCATCGCCTCGCGCGGCTTGATGCTCAGGCCGCCCGTGTCGAAGGTGATGCCCTTGCCGACGATCACGACGTGCTTGCCCG
Source organism: Cellulomonas rhizosphaerae (assembly GCF_003470205.1). Taxonomy (GTDB): domain Bacteria; phylum Actinomycetota; class Actinomycetes; order Actinomycetales; family Cellulomonadaceae; genus Cellulomonas; species Cellulomonas rhizosphaerae. The sequence goes on along the minus strand of NZ_QWKP01000202.1, from coordinate 5,459 downwards.
GGCTCGCGCCCGCGGGCGTGTACGTCACGGTGACGAGACGCGGTGCCGAGGCCGAGCCCGAGCCGACCGCGAGGATCCCGCCGAAGCCCTGGGCCGCCAGCTCGCGCGTGCCGCGGACCTCGACGGCCAGGGAGGCGCGGCCGGCCAGGCGCTTGGCCTGCTCGGTGAACCACGCGGGGGTCTTGGTGCTCGCCGGCGTGGTCGCCAGGTCGCGCACGAGCCAGGTGGCGTGCGCCGCCGTGCGCGCGGCAGCGACCGCGGCGACCGCGCGTGTGCCGTCGCGGCCCAGCAGGACCAGCTCGGCGGCACTCCGGGGCTTGGTGCTCGCGGCGGTCGGCGGTGCGTAGGCCGCCAGGAGGTAGCCCTCGACGAACGCGCGGGCGGCCTCGGCCGACTGCGAGGCGGACTGGCGCGGCTGCACGCCGGCCGTCGTCAGGACGCGAGCGAGCCCGCGGGTCGCGCGGGCGAGCGCGGCGCCCGCACGGCGCAGGTCCGTGGGGGTGTGCTGCCCGACTCCGAGCAGCACGATGCGGGGCGGCAGGCCCGCCCAGGGCAGCGAGACGGCCGACCCGACGGCCCGCGGGAGCTGCAGGACGTACGACTCCCCCGCAGCACCCGTCAGACCGATCCGGTCGGCGATCTCGGCCAGGTCGATCCCGTAGCGGACGGCAGCCTGCGCGGCGCCCTCACCGGGCTGCGCCCCGTGGTCGCCCTCGACCCCGGGCAGCAGCGGGATGGCGACGGCGTCGATCGTGCCGTCGGTCAGCTCCGTGCTGTCGTCGAGCGTGCCGCCCGAGAGCGTCACGTCCGGCGGGGTTCGGCCGATGGGCGTCCGGGGAGATCTCCCCGGACGTGCCCCGCCGTCCGCGCGTGCCATCCGACTCGTCAGGAGACGACGGAGGTGAGTGCCTCGCCCAGCTCGGCGGCCTCGGTCGCGTTGAGCTCGACCACCAGCCGTCCACCGCCCTCGAGCGGAACGCGCATCACGATGCCACGCCCCTCCTTGGTCACCTCGAGCGGTCCGTCACCGGTCCTCGGCTTCATCGCGGCCATGCGGGGCATCTCCTTCGCCTCGTGCGTCCAGAGCGGGCCGTCCGGAGCGCGTTCTCACGCGCACCACCTGCGGCCCAGCTGCCGGTTGTCCGTGGACCATCCTAGTTCACAGGACGGACACGACACTTCGCGTACCGGTCACGATCACGGCGGCCACCCGGTCGGCCCAGCCAGGCGCCACATGTCCCAGACCCAGACGACCTGCAGGTAGAGCATCGCGACGACCACGAGCCCGAACCAGAGCTGACGCGACCGGGCGGGCCGGGTGACCACCCCGGCCGTGACCGCAGCGAGGGGGAACGCGAGGAGCAGAAACCGGGCCAGGCTGCTGCTCGGCTCGACGGCGCCCGCGATGTAGAGCAGGTACGCGGCCGGCCAGACGTGCAGCTCGTTGCCGAGGCGCCACGCGGCGGGGACGACGAGGACCGCGATGATCAGCGCGAACGAGCCCAGCAGCACCCACGGCGCCAGGTCGCCGAACCAGAACCGCGAGACGTAGCCCCAGGACTCGAAGGGCACGACCTCGCGCACGCCGCGCCACGTGGCCTGCGTCTGCAGGTAGGCGTCGCGCTCACCCGTGACCCAGCCGCAGATCAGGGGCCACGCGACGCCCGAGATCCCCGCGGCGACGGCCAGCGCACCGAGGGCGCCCACGTCGCGCCCGGTCAGCCGGTCCGTGCCGGCACGGCTCGCTCGCCACCGCACCAGCGCGTGCACGACGATGACGACGGCCATCGGCAGCGCGACGGCACGCGTGAAGCCGAGCGCGAGGACGACGACCGCCATCTCCAGGTAGTGCCGCCGCACGAGCATGAGCAACGCGGTGGCGATCAGCAGGAGCGCGAGCGACTCGGTGTAGCCGATCTGCAGCACGACGGACGTGGGGAAGACGCTGACCAGCGCGACCGTCGCGAGCGGGAGCCCGGGCCGGGCCGCGACGGCCCGCGGTGCGCCGACGACGACGAGGCGGTGGATGACGACCATCGCGACGGCTCCGAGCAGCAGCGCGAGGATCGGCGCGACGACGAAGAACTCCTGGCCGGTGAGGGTCATCAGCAGCCGGACCAGCATCGGGAACAGCGGGAAGAACGCCCAGACGTTCTGCTGGACCAGGCCGTCCTCGCCGCGCGGCAGCGTGGACGGGTAGCCGTTCTCGGCGACCTGGCGGTACCAGTCCGCGTCCCAGAACTTCCCGACGAATTCCAGGTAGGACGGCTGCGCGCCGCTCCAGTAGTTCGCCTCCTGGTGCTGGGCGGTGGCGATCAGGACGATCGCGCTGAACAGCCGCGCGACGGCGTAGACCGCGAGCGCCTGCGCCCACCACGGCCAGGCGCGGGGGTCCCAGGCGGGCAGGACGCGCGCGGGAGCCTCGTCGGAGGCGACCTGGGCAGAGTCGCCCGCGGCGGCGTCGACCGGAGAAGCGTCGACCTCGGCCGGCGTCGCGGGGCTCGTCGGCTGCTCGCTCATGCCAGCCCGCGCACCGCGTGGGCCGGAGCGCGGTCGCCCCGGATCGCCGCGACCATGTCCAGGGTGCGCCGCGTCGAGCGCACGTCGTGCACGCGGAACACCCGCGCGCCGAGCCACGCCGCGACCGACGTCGCGGCGAGCGTCCCCTCGAGCCGCTCGTCGGGCGGGAGGTCGAGCGTCTCGCCCACGAAGTCCTTGCGTGACAGCGCCATGAGCACAGGATGGCCGAGGGCGGCCAGCGCCTGGGTGCGGCGCACGAGGTGCAGCGAGTGCCACGTGTTCTTGCCGAAGTCGTGGGTCGGGTCGACGAGCACGCTCGCGGGGTCGATGCCCAACGCGACCGCGCGCGCGGCGCCCGCCGACACGGTCGCGACGACGTCCTCGACGACCCCGTCGAGCGGGTCCTCGCCCGCCGCGGGGTACGCGACCCGGAACGGGTCGGTGCGCGGTTCGGCGCCGCCGGTGTGCGAGCAGACGATGCCCAGCCCGCGCTCCGCTGCCACCTCGACCAGCCCGGGGTCGTGGCCGGCCCACGTGTCGTTGACCAGGTCGGCGCCCTCGTCGGCCGCCGCGCGGGCGACCTCGGACCGCCAGGTGTCCACGCTCACCAGCAGGTGCGGGTGCCGGGCCCGGACGCGTGCGACGAGCGGGACCACGCGGGCGATCTCCTCCTCGACCGTCACGACCGGGCCGCGCCCGGCCCGCACACCACCCAGGTCGACCATGTCCGCGCCCTCGTCGGCAGCGCGCGCGACGGCCTCGTCGGCCGCGGCGTCGTCCGCGTACCGTGCCGCGGCGTAGAACGAGTCCGGCGTGCGGTTGACCACGGCCATGACCACGGGGTGGTCCGGCCCGAACGTGCGGTCGCGCAGCCGCAGCGGGGCGCCCGGCGCGGGGACTGCCGCGGTCACGACTCCTGCTGTGCGGCCTGGTGCGCGGCCGCGGTCTCGCGCACGGCGCGCAGCTCGGCCGCACGCAGCTCGGCACCCCGCTCGACGACGATCGCGACGGCCTCCTCGGCGGTGTCGACCACCTGCAGCAGGTCGACGTCGGCCTCCGAGACCAGCCCGCGCTCGAGCACGGCCCCGCGCACCCAGTCGAGCAGGCCCCGCCAGTAGTCGCTCCCGATCAGCACGATGGGGAACTGGATGACCTTGTGGGTCTGGACGAGCGTCAGCGCCTCGAAGAGCTCGTCGAACGTGCCGAAGCCGCCGGGCATCACGACGAAGCCCTCGGAGTACTTGACGAACATCGTCTTGCGCGCGAAGAAGTACCGGAAGTTCACGCCGAGGTCGACGTAGTCGTTCATGCCCTGCTCGAAGGGCAGCTCGATGCCGAGCCCGACCGAGACGCCGCCAGCCTCCTTGGCGCCGCGGTTCGCGGCCTCCATGATCCCCGGGCCGCCCCCGGTGATGACTGCGTACCCCGCCCCGACCAGCCCGCGGGCGACCTCGATCGCCGCCGCGTAGTCCGGGTGCTCGGGCTTGGTGCGGGCCGAGCCGAACACGCTCACCGCGGGCCCGACCTCGGCGAGCGCGCCGAATCCCTCGACGAACTCGGACTGGATGCGCATGACCCGCCACGGGTCGCCGTGCAGCCAGTCCGCGCCGTCGTCGCCGCTCAGCAGGCGCTGGTCGGAGGTGGTGGCCGGGATCTGCCCGCCGCGCAGCAGCACCGGGCCCTTGCGATAGCCGTGCCCGGGGGCCGGCTGACCGTCGTCGCTCATGGCCCCGACTCTAGGTGCCTCGCCCGTGCTTACGCTGTCAACCAGGCGTGCTGGGCGCGGTAGGCCAGGTGGATCTGGTCCACCGGACACCTCTCGTCCACCTTGTGGGCCAGCAGCGGGTCGCCGGGGCCGAAGTTCACCGCGGGGACACCGAGCGCGGAGAAGCGGGCGACGTCGGTCCAGCCGAACTTGGGGGCGGGCGCTCCCCCGGTGATGCCGAGCACCGCGGCCGCGAACTCCTGCGCCGCGGGGGCGTCGAGGCCCGGGCGCGCGCCGGGCGCCGAGTCGGTGATGACCACGTCGTAGCCGTCGAACAGCTCGCGCACGTGCTCCTCGGCCTGCTCGGGCGTCGCCGAGGGCGCGAACCGGTAGTTGACCGTCACGACGCACCCGTCGGGGATGACGTTGGCGGCCGTGCCGCCCGAGACGAGGACCGCGTTGAGGCTCTCGCGGTAGTTCAGCCCGTCGATGGGCACCGTGCGCGGCTCGTAGGCCTCGAGGCGGCGCAGCACCTCGCCGGCGGCGTGGATCGCGTTGACGCCCATCCAGGCGCGCGCCGAGTGGGCCGCGACGCCGGCCAGCCGGACCTCGGCGCGCAGCGTGCCGTTGCACCCGCCCTCGAGCCCGCCGTTGGTCGGCTCGCCCAGCACGGCGAAGTCGGCCGCGAGCCAGTCGGGGTGGTTCGCGACGAGCCGACCGAGGCCGTTGAGGTCGGCGGCGACCTCCTCGTGGTCGTAGAACACCCAGGTGATGTCCCGCGTCGGGGCGTCCAGCGCGGCCGCGAGCGCGAGCTGCACCGCGACCCCGGCCTTCATGTCCACGGCCCCGCGGCCCCAGAGCACGCCGTCGACGAGCCGCGTCGGCAGGTTGTCCGCGATCGGGACGGTGTCGAGGTGACCGGCGATCACCACGCGCGAGGGCAGCCCGAGCGACGTCCGCGCGACGACCGCGTCGCCGTCCCGCAGCACCTCGAGGTGCGCGTACTCCCGCAGCGCCGCCTCGACGGCGTCGGCGATCGCGGCTTCGTCCCCGCTCTCGGAGCGGATGTCGCACAGCGCCCGCGTCAGCTCGATCAGGTCCCCGCCCAGCTCCAGTCGCGTCACGCCCCGACCCTAGCGGCCCCCGCCCCGCCCCCACCCCGGGCGCCCGCCGTGCTGCCGACCCGTCGAGAACGACCCCCGGGTGCGAGATCGACCCTCCCGGACGGTCGATC
>NZ_QWKP01000201.1 GCF_003470205.1 Cellulomonas rhizosphaerae | reverse complement strand
CCAGCGCGCCCAGCCCGGGCTCGTCGCGACGACGGGCCGGCGCCCGACGACTCGTCGGCCGGCCACCGCGAGCAGCGCCGGCAGCAGCGTCACCGACGCGGCCACCATGACCAGCACGACGAGCGAGATCGCGACGCCGCCCGCCGTCATGAACGGGACCCCCGCGACGGCCAGCCCGAGGATCGAGACGACGACGATGCCGCCCGCGAACACCACCGGCCGGCCCGCCGTCGCGATCGACCGGGCGATCGACTCGTCGACCGCCGTCCCCCGGGCGAGGTTCTCGCGGTGCCGCGTCACGACGAACAGCGCGTAGTCGATGCCCACGCCGAGTCCGACCATCGCACCCAGAACCGGCGCGTAGCTGGGGATGACCATCAGCTGCCCGAGCAACGGCATCGCGCTCACCCCGATGGCCAGCCCGAGGACGGCCATCCCGATCGGCGTCGCCGCGGCGACGAACGACCCGAACGCGAGCAGCAGGATCGCGAGCGCCGCGAGGATGCCGACCAGCTCTCCGACGTTCGTCGGCGGCTCCTCGAAGGCGAAGAACAGGTCGCCGCCCTTCTCGACGCGCAGCGACGGGTCGCCGTCGACCGCCTTGAGGTCGGCGAGGTCGGCCGCGCTGAGCTCGTCGAGCGCCGCGTACTGCACGCGGACGAGCGCGACGCTCCTGTCGGGGGAGACCACCCCGGGCTCGTCGCTCGTCCCGGCCAGGACGCCCGCGGGGTCCGTGGTGCCGAGCACGTGCGGGAGGGCCGCGAGGTCGCGCTGCAGCCGAGCGACGGCACCGGCGTCGATCGGACCGCCGTCCGCTGCGGACACGGCCACGATCGCGGTGACTCCCGCCTGGCCGGAGCCCGCGGCCTCGAGCAGGTCGTTCGCCTGCTGCGAGTCGAGGCCGGGCACGCGGAACGAGTCCTCGAGCTTGGCGCCGAACGCGCCGGAGGCACCAACGACGAGCGCGGCGAGCACGAGCCACGAGGCGATGACCGCCCACGGGCGGCGGGCCGCGACGCGGCCGAGTCGGTACAGCGTCTGCGACAGCATGGGGTGCCTCCAGGTGGGGTGGTCGGTCGGTCCGAGCGTGGCGGCGGGGGCCCGCGGGCCACATCGGCCGCGCAGGCGTCGTCGGCCCGGCCGACGGTCGGTGCGGGCGTGGACCTTTCGGCCGATCCGGCGCGCGGCGGCGATCCCTAGGCTGGGCTCGTGATCCTCGGAGCGTGGCGGCGGCTGTGGGCTGAGCCGCGCGTGCCGAACGCGCCTGCGCGGGTCTGGCGCGACTGGCTGCTCGTCGCGGTGATCGTCGTCTCCGCGGTGCTCGAGGTGGCGCTGCGCAAGGACGTGGTGTGGCCGGTCGTCGCGCTCGTCATGGCGCTCGGCCTCGCGGCGACGATGCTCTGGCGTCGCACCCGGCCGCTGGCGATGGTCGTCCTCACGTTCGGCGCGGTCATCGTCACGTCGCTCGTCTCGGCGGCCGTCGGCACGGAGCAGTCGGTCGGGCTGGGGACGATGGTGTTCGTCCTGGTGCTCGGCTACGCGCTCTACCGGTGGGGCTCAGGCCGCGAGATCGTGATCGGCACGGCCATCGTGCTGGTGTCCTTCGCGCTCGGCATCAGCGTCGACTACACGACCCTCGGCGAGGCGGCCGGTGCCTTCATCTTCATGGCGTCACCGCTGGTCATCGGGGTCTCCGTCCGCGTGGTGGCGCAGTCCCGCGCCCGTGAGCTCGACCAGGTGCGGCTGCGCGAGCGCGAGCAGCTGGCGCGCGAGCTTCACGACACCGTCGCCCACCACGTCTCCGCGATGGTGATCCGCGCGCAGGCCGGTCGCGTCGTCGCGGCGGTCCGCCCGGAGGCCGCCGGCGAGGCGCTAGCCGTGATCGAGGCCGAGGGTTCGCGCACGCTCGCCGAGATGCGCGTGCTCGTCGGCGCACTGCGGGACGGCGACGACGCCCTGCTCGCCCCGGCCCGCACGGTCTCCGACCTCCCGTCGCTGTCCGCCGCCGATCCGCGCGTGGCCGTCCGGCTCTCCGGCGAGCTCGACGAGCTGGGGCCCGCGGTGGGCGCGGCCGTCTTCCGCATCGCGCAGGAGTCCGTGACGAACGCCGTGCGCCACTCGCGCGGCGCGACGCGCATCATCGTCGCCGTCACCGGATCGCCCGACGAAGTCCGCTGCGTCGTCACCGACGACGGCGACACCGTCTTCGCGCCCCGGTCGGCGGGGTACGGCATCGTCGGGATGAGCGAGCGGGCGGCGCTGCTCGGCGGCTCGGTCGCGGCTGCTCCCGGGCCGTCGCGCGGGTGGGTCGTCGAGGCCGTCATCCCGCGGACGGCGGTCGCATGACGATCCGCGTGCTCGTCGCCGACGACCAGGAGATGATCCGCACCGGCCTGCGCATGATCCTCGACGCGCAGCCGGGCATCGAGGTCGTCGGCGAGGCCCCCGACGGCCGCATCGCGATCCGGCTGGCGCGCGAGCTGCGGCCCGACGTCTGCCTGTTCGACATCCGGATGCCCGACGTCGACGGCCTCGAGGCCACCCGCGTGCTGGCCGGCCCGGGCGTCGAGGACCCGATGGCCGTCGTCGTCATCACCACCTTCGACCTCGACGAGTACGTGCACGGCGCGCTCAAGGCCGGCGCGCGCGGCTTCCTGCTCAAGGACGCCGGCCCGGAGCTGCTGACCCAGGCCGTGCACGCGGCCGCCAACGGCGAGGCGCTCATCGCCCCCAACGTCACGGTCCGCCTGCTCTCCGCGTTCGCCGCCGCCCGCCCGTCACGCCCGCCCCTGCAGCCGCTCGACCCGCTGACCGCGCGGGAGGAGGAGGTCCTGCTCACCGTGGCGCGCGGCCTGACCAACGTGGAGATCGCCGCCGAGCTCTACATCAGCCTCAGCACGGTCAAGACCCACCTCCAGAGCCTCATGGCCAAGCTCGGCGCCCGAAACCGCGTGGAGATGGCCATGTGGGCCTACGAAACCGGCCGCGTCCCCACCTGACCGGCCGCGCCGCCCGCCCCCGCCCCACCCCCGCTCTCCCCCGCCGAGAACGACCCTCCGGATCGAGACCGACCGTCCGGATCGGTCGTTCTCACGCCGGACGGTCGTTGTCGATGTGCAGTCGCCTCCTCCGGGACCTGGTCACCAGCGCAGCTCGCGACGCGGGCGCAGCGCAGCCGCCGCTTCGGGGACGAGCTCCGCGACGCGAGTCTCGAAGCCCCGCCGGGACGCGAGGTCTTCCTTCGTTACCCGTAAGGCGCGCCAGCCCTTCTCGACGAGGGCGTCGTGGCGACGCTTCTCGGCGATGAACGTCTCCGTCGCGTTCTCCTCGTACTTCACTCGGCCGTCGTACTCGATCAGCACCTTCCACTCGGGCCAGCCCAGATCGCCGAAGTAGGTGCCGAATCGCGTCACGACCGGGATCTGGGTGGTCGGCTGTGGATACCCGGCGACCAGGAGCCGGTACCGACACATCGATTCGGGCGCCGATTCGGCCCCGTCATCTGCGACGTCGAGGATCCGCGCGGCTCGCGAGTGACCGCGCCCCCCGCGCCTGGCGAACGCGCCGAGCTCGGCTGCTGTGACTCCCGCACGCAGCGCCGCGTCCGCCACGACGAGCGCCTCACCTGCAGGCATGGCGCACATGCAGTCCCACGCCGTCCGCGCCAGGGTCGTCGCCGGCAGGCCGACGACCGTCTCGCGGTCCGCGAGTGGGGGCATCGGGACGTGCCGGAGCAGGTGGGACGCGCCGTGGCCGCTCCGGGACGTCGCTTGGTAGATCTCGACCTTCGCCGCGGTGCGCCACGTCGTCAGGCCATGAAGGAGCGCCGCGGACGTGTGGCTGAACGCATGCTCGCCCTGGAGCTGGTGGTGGGTCGCGACGATCCGTGCGAGCGCCACGTCGCGCGGCGCCTCGGTGGCTCGCGCAAGTCGGTACGCGCCCCGATGTACGGGCACAGCCGAACCCTTGGCGACCAACCGAGCGATCAACTCCCGTGGTTGGTCACGTGCCAGGAAGACACGTGGCGAGCTGCTCGGTGGGTTGAGGCCGGACTGCGACCCGGGACGACGAGGCATACCCGTCAGCGTGGCGCGGCAGCACCGGGCGTGGCGGCTCTCGCGCCGATCTGTGGACAGCCCCCACCGTGAGGCCGCCGAGAACGACCCTCGCGCTCGAGAACGACCCCCCGGAACAGTCGTTCTCGGACGCCGGGGCCGTTCTCGGTGCAAGAGTGGCGAGGTGAGCCGCGGAGCGTTCCACCACGTCGAGGTGTGGGTCGAGGACCTGGGGGCGGCCACGGCCGCCTGGGGGGGGGCTCCTCAGTGAGCTCGGGTATGTGCGGGAGGACTCGTGGCCCAGCGGCGAGAGCTGGCGGCTGGGGGAGGCGTACGTCGTGCTCGAGGCAGGGCCCGACGTGCTCCCCGGCGGCCACGAGCGGCGGCGGCCTGGGGTGAACCACCTCGCCTTCCACGCCGGCACGCGGGAGCAGGTCGACGAGATCGTGGCCGCGGCCGGCGGGCACGGCTGGTCGCTCCTGTTCGCCGACCGGCACCCGTTCGCCGGAGGCCGGCTCCACTACGCCGCCTACCTCGAGGACGCGGCCGGCTTCGAGGTCGAGCTGGTCGCCGACGCCTGACATCCGTTGTGTCGGTGCGGAGGGTCCGACAGGGTGGGGGGATGCGATCGGTGTTAGTCGGGGACGAGGAGATGGATCCGGACGAGCAGCGGCTCGCGCGACAGCGCTGGTCCCCGCCCGAGAACGAGGTCGCGGCCCTCGTCGGCGGTCCGGCGGTGGTCGTCGCGGACGGCGACGCCGCGATCATCCTCGCCGGGGTCGAGCACTACAGCTGCGGGCTGCGGTTCACGCTCCAGCTCAACCGCCGCGTCGAGCCGCCCATGGATCGCGCGAGGCACGGGTTTCCCAGCGAGCTGTTCGTCGGCGTCGAGCTGGCTGACGGCACGAGGGTGATGGAGAACGACTTCCACCGGACCGGCGCGGAGAGCTTCGCACTCAGCCAGCGGGGCGGGGGTGGAGGTGGGCGGACCTACGAGATGGCGTACTGGTTGGCGCCCGCGCCGCCCGACGGGGCGGTGACCGTGGTGGTCCACGCCCCCGACTACGACCTGCCCGAGGGGCGCGTCGTCGTGGCCGCTGACGACCTTGCCGCGGCCCGCGCGCGCGTCGTCGAGCTGTGGCCCTGGGAGCCGGACCCGCCGCACAGCCACGAACCACCCCCGCGCCCCACGCCGCCGCCCGGCGGCTGGTTCGACCACGAGAGCGAGTGATCATGGACTGGACCCTGGAAGTCGTCGTCGTCCCCGTCAGCGACCTGGCCGCGTCGATCGCGTTCTACCGCGACCAGGTCGGCTTCCACCTCGACCACGACACCGAGAACGAGTTCATGCACGTCGCCCAGCTGACCCCGCCGGGCTCGGGCTGCTCGATCGTGATCGGCAACCTGCCCTCGCAGAACGAGATGGCGCCGGGCTCGCTCAAGGGCCTGCAGCTCGTCGTCTCGGACGCGGAGGCGGCGCGGGCGGAGCTGGTCGAGCGCGGCATCGAGGCCTCGGAGATCATGGTGATCGACGAGCGCGACGGCGGGACGTTCTTCGGCTTCGCCGACCCCGACGGGAACACGTGGGCCGTGCAGCAGATCCGGGCCCGCGCGGACAAGCCGCTGATCCCGGTCGAGGCGCGCGGGAGGTTCGGGGAGTGAGTCAGGCGCCCCGGCGCCGGCCGAGCGCGTATCCGCCGACGGCTCCGAGGGCCAGCAGTCCGACGGCGACGAGCGCGAGCCCGACCCAGTCCGTCGTCGTGAGGATGCCCGGCGAGTAGACCGACTCCGACAGCGGCGCGTAGGCGAACCAGCCGAACGTCGCGCTACGGGACGAGTGCCAGACGAGCCAGCCGCCGCCGACGACGAGCAGGACGGCCAGCACTGCGACCGCGGGGAGGGTCCGTCGAGATCGGGTCATGCCCGGATCATGGCGCGACCCGCGCAACGGGTCAACGGGTCAGTGTCGCCTCGCGGTACCACGCGACGTACGCCTTGCCCGGGCGCCCGGTCCGGCGCCGGAAGGCCGAGCGCCGCAGCGTCGTCGGCCGCAGGTTGATCCAGCTGCCCTTCGGCAGACCGGTCACGCCGACCGGGACGCGCTCGTGGTCACGCCGTGCGTCGCGGTTCTGCGAGGTGAAGCGGGCCACCTCGCAGGTCCGCCCCGACGCGGACAGCACCAGCACCGGGCGGTCCTTGCTGCCGCTCCCGTCCTCGAACGGCACCTGCGCGAACCAGACCTCGCCCACGCGAGGCCGCGGTCGCCGCGAGCGCCAGAGCAGGGCCAGCACGACGACGGTGCCGGCGGCCCACCACGTCCAGGAGATGTCAGCCATGCGCGGGAGCATAGGAGACGGTCCGCCGGATGAACGGGATCGCCCCGATCGCCGGCGTGAGCCGCCCCTGGTTCGCGCGCAGCCCGGAGACCACGGTGAGCACCAGGCCGTAGACGCTGACGAGGAACAGCACGGTGATCGCGATGCCGATCGGGAAGAACGTCGTCGACCCCTCGCCGTCGGCCAGCGTGAAGAGCAGCAGGATGTGCGTGCCGAACAGCAGGACCGAGTAGAGCAGCAGGCTGAGCCGCCAGTTCGCGGCCCGGCGGGCGACCTCGTGGCCGAGCGGCGTGAGCGTCTGGCGGACCGAGCTGCGGTAGACCATGACGGCGACGGTCGCGACGATGTTGCTGATGATCGGGATGAGGATCAGCACCAGGAGGCCGAGCCACCACGCGATCGCACCCGTCGCGGGGCGGCGCTGGACGTACATCGGCGGCGGGTAGGCGGGCCCGGGGTAGGGCGGCGGCTGGGTCATGCGGGCCATCGAACCATCGTCGTCAGGCGTCCAGCAGCGACTCGAACGGTGCGACCGGCACCAGCCGGGCCGCGGCGCGCGCGAGATCCTCGTCGAGGGTGACGAAGTAGTCGGCCTGCAGGCGCGTGAGCGCGACGTACTCCGCGTCGTAGGTCGAGCCCACCCTGAGCTCGTCGGCGATCTTCCACGCCTGCCCCCGCAGGACGGCATCGCCGAGCAGCCGGATCCGCATGCGGCCCACGGCAGCGACGCGCGCGCGGGCCTCCGACGACGAGAGCTCGCCGCGGTGCACCGCCTCGTGCATCGCGGACAGCACCTGCGAGCGCAGCAGCGTGGGCGCGAGCAGATCGTGCGGGACGACGGCCTCGGTGGCGGCCAGCCGCAGCGCGGCGCCGGCATCGATCACGAACTTGGTCACCCGCTCGACGCTAGTGGGCGCCGTCCTCCGACGCATACCCCGCGAACCCCGCGAGGAGGTCGGCCCGCGCAGCCGTCCACCGTGGTTCGTCGGCCGTCCGGACGAGCCAGTCGATCGTGGTCCCGATCGTCTCGGCGTACGTCCCGACGGGCTCGTACCCGAGCCGACGGGCGGCGGAGGTGTCCAGCTCGAACCGGGCGCCGGTGCTCCACGGGGTCCGCCCGAGCGGCGGCGTCGGGTCGTCGAGCAGCACCTCGTCCCACGCGTGGTCCAGGTGTGCGCCGATCGTCGCGGCGATGGTGCGGACGTCCGACGCATCCGGATCGGCCGCGTTGAGGATCCGGGCACCGGGTCGGGCCGCGACGACCTCGACCAACGCGGCGAGGTTGACGGCAGCGGTGGTGTGGTCGACCCCCAGCCCGCGGTCGGCGAGCAGCAGACGGCGTCGGCCGTCGAGCGCGCGGCGGACGAAGAACCACTCACGCACCGACCCGACGCCGTGCACCTTCGACGCGCGCAGGATGCTCACCGGGAGGCCGCTCTCGAGCAGCACGCGCTCGGCCGCGACCTTGTGCGCCCCGTACCCGCCGGGGCTCCGCGCCGGGGCGTCGCCCGGTTCCATCGTCAGCGCGCCCTCCGGAACGGGCTCGCCGAACCGCGGTGCCACCGCCGAGTTCATGTGGTTCCCGGCGGCGTCGACGTAGACGGCCTTGCTGGAGATCATCACGGACGAGCCGACGTCGGTGAGCAGGGGGAGCAGGAGCTCGGCGTCGGCGGCCGTGAAACAGAGGCAGTCGACGACCAGGTCCGCACCGGGGCCCAGCGCTCGCCGGAGTGCACCGGCGTCGTTCCGAGCCGCGACGTGGAAGCGCGTGCCGACGACGGCCGACGACGCGTCGCGCCCGGTGACGTCGACGGACCACCCCGCCGCGAGGAGCCGCCGCGCGACCGCCGACCCGACCAGCCCGGTCCCGCCGAGGACGAGCGCACGCTGCTGCATCGGGCCACCCTACGAAGAGGGTGCGACGATCGCCCCATGCCCAGCACCCTGCTCATGAAGTCGCTCAGCGGCCTGCACCGCGCGGCCCTCAGGCTGACCGGCGGCCGGCTGGGCGCCGAGCTGGGCGGCAACCCGTCGCTCGAGCTCACCACCACGGGCCGGCGCACGGGCAAGCCGCGCGTCTCGATGCTCACCTCGCCGCTGCGGGTCGGCGACGCGCTCGTCGTCGTCGCGTCGCGCGGTGGCGACGACTTCGACCCCGCGTGGTTCCTCAACCTGCGCGACGACCCGCACGTGCAGGTCGCGCTCGCCGGCGGCCCGCGCCGCCCGATGGTCGCCCGGATCGCCGGGCCCGACGAGCGGGAGCGGTTGTGGCCGCAGATCACGGCCGCCCTGTCCAACTACGCGACCTACCAGTCGCGGACCGAGCGGATCATCCCCGTGGTGCTGCTGGAGCCGGCGGCCTGACCGCGACGAACCGCTCGACGAGCCGGAACCGGCTCGCCTCCTGCTCGGCCACGACGAGACCCGCGTCCGGCACGACGAGGACCGGGCGGCGACGATGGTGCTCGCCCGAATCGCGCGGCGCGGTCGCGTCGAGCAGGCGCTGGAGCAGGCGGAAGGCCCCGGCCGACGAGACCACGTGGTCCGCCACCACGAGACGACCCCCGGGCGCCAGCACGCGCCCCATCTCGCGCAGCGCGACCCGCTCGTCGGGCACCCCGCACAACGAGAACGTGCACAGCACGGTGTCGAACGACCCGGACGCGAACGGCAGGGCGGCGACGTCGGCCTGCAGCAGGTCGATCCGGACGCCCACCTCGGCTGCCCGACGAGAGGCCGCGGCGAGCATCTGCGCGCTGAGGTCCACGCCCGTCAGGCTCGTCGGGCGCGCGGCGTAGTACGGCAGGTTCGCACCCGTGCCGATCGCGACCTCGAGCGTCCGCCCGACGACCCGCTCGGCCGCCCACGCCCGCGCCGGCGACAGCAGCCGCCGCTCGACGAGCGCGGTCTTGCGGTCGTACGTCGCGGCCTCCCCGTCCCAGTACGCGGCGCTGCCCATCCAGGCACCGTGCCACCGGGCGGGCGGGGCTGTCGACCGCCAACCGCGGGCGGCATCTCCACCGCGGCGGCCCCGTGCCCTAGTCTCTGGCCATGCTCATTCTCGGCCTGATCCTCTTCGGCATGCTCATCGGTGCAGCGGCGCAGCTCATCCTCGGCAGGGAGGGCAAGCGCATCGACTGGACGATGGCGATCATCGCTGGCCTCGTCGGCTCGTTCGTCGGCGGACTCCTGTTCAGTCTCCTCGCGGGTGACGGCCTCGAGATCCACCCGAGCGGCATCATCGGGTCCATCGTGGGCGCGATCATCGTCACCGCGATCTGGCGCTGGACCCGCGGCCGCAAGGCTGTGTGAAACTCCCGCGACGCGAGGCGCGCATGGGCATGACCTGGACGCCTGCTTCGCCGAGGTCCGCGAGGCGATGCGCGGCCTGCGCTAGCCAGTCGGCTCGTGGCGCAGCAGGTCCGCCGGCTGGCAGTCGAGCGCCTCGCACAGTGCCTCGAGGGTGCTGAACCGCACGGCCTTCGCCCGGCCGTTCTTGAGCACCGCGAGGTTGGCGGGCGTGATCCCGATGCGGTCCGCGAGCTCGCCCACGGACATCCGCCGGCGCGCGAGCATGACGTCGATGTCGACCACGATCGGCATCAGATGACCTCGTCGAGCTCGGCCCGCAGTGTGGTGGCCGTCGTGTCGAGCGCGACCGCCTTGACCAGCAGCGCGCGCAGCACGACGACGAGCAGGGCGATCCCCGCCGTGCCGACACCGCCCGTGACGACCAGCAGCACGAACCCCGGGGGCACGGTCTCGCCGGGCGCGAGCACGAACGAGAGCACGACCGCCAGCAGCGTCGCGGCGACCGCGGAGCCGATCACGACGTCGACGTAGCGGAACGCCGCCGCACTGAAGACGGTGTCCCGGTCGACCATCGTCAGCAGCCGCCAGATGCACACGAGCGCGACCTCGACGGTGAGGACCCCCGCGATCCCGAGGACGACGACCGCCCAGCGCAGGAACGTCAGGTCGGGGTGCTCCTCGGCGATGTCGATGCCGAGCAGCGGCAGGATCATCACCTGCACGAGGATCAGCCCGACGAACAGCGCGGCGATCAGGCCGCGCAGCGTGAGGACGGTCGCATGGCGCATGGGGGGAGCTCCGATCTATCGAGAAACGATAGAAAGGTATCGCCCGACGATAGATCTGGCAACCCTCAGGGGTAGAGGACCAGCGGCAGGCCGAGAGCGGCGACGTGGTGCGCGCCGACGAACGCGTTGATCTCCGCGATACGGCCGTCGACCACCCGGAGCACGTCGACGACGAGCGCGTCGTACGCCTGC
Source organism: Cellulomonas rhizosphaerae (assembly GCF_003470205.1). Taxonomy (GTDB): domain Bacteria; phylum Actinomycetota; class Actinomycetes; order Actinomycetales; family Cellulomonadaceae; genus Cellulomonas; species Cellulomonas rhizosphaerae. The sequence continues at coordinate 24,935 of NZ_QWKP01000201.1, read as the reverse complement.
GCGCCGCGCAGGTAGTTGGCCAGCGCCGGCCGGCCGTTCGCGCTGGTTGGGATCGTCCGCCAGTCCATCGGCCGCGCGAGGAACTCCGCGACGGCCTCGAGCCCGACGACGGCATCGTCGGGCGGCATGGTGATCCGCACGTCGTCGGCCAGCAGCAGGGCGAGCGCCTCGGCGTCGGTCGCGGTGGCGTAGCGCCGCAGGATCTCCTCGTCCGCCGCCGTCAGCGCGGGCCGGCGCCAGTGCTGCGGGTCGGCCGGCGCGTGCCGCCGGACGGTGGCCCGGGCGCGCTGGACCAGGCTGTTCGCGGTCGCGACCGACGAGCCGAGCGCCCCGGCGAGCTCGGCGGGCGTCCACCCGCTCACGTCGCGCAGCACGAACGCGGCGCGCTGCCGCGGCGGCAGGTGCATCAGGGCCGCGATGAGCGCGAGCTCGACGACCTCGTCGGCCGCGACCTCGTCCTCGAGCGTGGGGTACGGGCCGATCGTCGTGCTCGTCTCGAGGACGTCGCCCACGGGTGACGTGCGGCGCGCGGCCGCCTTCTGGGTGTCGAGGAAGATGTTCGTGGCGATCCGGTAGAGCCAGGTGCGGACCGACGCGCGGTCGTCGAAGCCGTCGCGGGCGCGCCAGGCGCGCAGGAACGTCTCCTGGACGAGGTCGTCCGCATCGGCGACGTTGCCGGTCAGCCGGTAGCCGTGCGCGCGCAGCTCGCGGCGGTGTCTCTCGAAGTCGAGGGCGGCCATCGCAGCACCCTAGCGACGGCCGACCGATGACGATCGGCGGCTGCCTCGTCGGTACGGGGGAGACCGAGAGGCAAGGAGCCCCGATGAACATCCCGACGATCGTCGACCGCGAGACCTGGCACGCCGAGCGCAACGCGCTGCTCGTCCGAGAGAAGGCGCACACCCGCGCCGGCAACGCGCTCGCCGCCGCCCGCCGCCGCCTCCCGATGGTGGAGGTCGACGCGAGCGTCCGCCTGGTCGGCGCGCACGGCCCGACCGTCCTGGGCGAGATGTTCGAGGGCCGCGACCAGCTCCTCGTCTGCCGGCACATGTGGCACCGCGGCCAGGGGTTCGAGGACCAGTGCCGCGGCTGCACCGCGACCGTCTGGAACTTCCAGGACGCCACCTACCTCGAGGCGCGCGGCGTCACGTTCGCGATCTGGTGCGAGGGGCCGTACGACGAGTTCGCGCCGTTCCGGGAGTTCATGGGCTACTCCGCGCCCTGGTACTCGCTCGACGGGATCGACTCGCCCGGCATCTCCGACGGCTGGCTCACCGCGTACCTGCGGGTCGGTGACCGCATCTTCCAGACGTACGACACCGACGGCCGCGGGTGCGAGGCGATGATGCCCGCGCTCCAGCTGCTCGACATGACCGTCTACGGGCGGCAGGAGCAGTGGGAGGATTCGCCCGAGGGGTGGCCGCAGGACCCGACGCAGAGCTGGTTCCGGCGTGCCGGGCGGCCGATCCCGCAGTGGACCCGGCCCGGCGTGACGCCGGTGCGGGGGAAGGACGTGCAGGCGGTCTCGATCGGGCCCCGGCCCTGACCGGCCGCGACCGCTTCGCCCCGGTATATTCCCGCCCGGGGGCTCATTCGCGGTCGCCGGGGGGAGGTGGCTCGGTGCGGGGACGACGACTCGGCGCGGGGGCGGTGCTCGTGTGCGCCCTGGCTGGGTGCACCACCTCGACGCCGACGCCAGCCGCCACCGTGCCGTCCACGGCGCCCACTCCCGTGCGCTCGGCGACGATCGATCCCGCGGCGGCTGCCCAGAAGCAGAACGTCGACGACGCGCGGGCGGCCCTCGCGACGTTCAACGACCTGACGAACAGCACCGCGCAGGCGGGGTACGACGCCGAGCCCCTCAGCCCGATGATGACCGGCGAGCTTCGCCCGGCGGTGATCGTCGCGTACCGCGACTACGCCGAGCGGAAGCTCAAGCAGACCGGGACGAGCACGATCGACGCCGTGACGATGGTGAAGTACGAACCGGGACCGGCGGGTGCGGGCAAGGAGCGGGTGACCCTGGACGCGTGCCGCGACAACTCCGGGATCGACGTCGTGACGCCCGACGGGAAGTCGGCGATCTCCGACGAAGGTCCCGACCGGTTCGTCGTCACGTACGTCGCCGCGCACCAGGAGGACGACAGGTGGACCTTCGACAGCGCTACCCCGGACCGGGAGCGCGCATGCTGACCGTCGTGCGTCGCCTCGTGGTCGCCCTCGCGGTGGCCGCGCTGTGCGTGACTGCGCCGGCGACGGGTGCCTCGGCGGATCCCGAGTGTCACGTCAACCCGTTGACGGGTACGTGCGTCATCGAGGTCACGGACCCGGGCGACCCCGGGGACCCCGACGACCCCGGCGACCCCGGCGGTGGCGGTGGGGGCGGCCCGCGGGTGTGCGAGGACTGGGACGGCCCGATCGACTGCGAGAGCGAGCTCGGGACCTGGGACAACGACCGCAGCTGCTACCTCGAGGTCGCCGACCCGCAGCCGCCGAAGAGCGACCCCGCGTGGGAGGGGAACTCGGACGGCGAGATCTACCGCTGCATGATCCCGAACCCCGCCTCCCCGGGTTCGTGGTGGACGACGTACGTCTGGCTCGGTGAGCCACCCGAGGCCGGTCCCGACCCTGCCGTGCTGGCTCAGCAGGCGGTCGCCCAGATGACGCTGCGTGCCGGCGAGATCGGCATGAACCCCTCGGGCGAACCGGAGGCGATCTCGATCGTCGGCGTCCCGACGTGGTTGTGGGTCGCGGACCCCGACGAGCACACGGTCGGGCCGATCACGCGCAGCGTCACCGCGGGTGGCACCACCGTCACGGCGACCGGGACGCTGGACGAGATCGTGTGGGACATGGGTGAGGGCCACGAGGTGACGTGCGACGGCCCGGGGACGCCCTGGAGCGAGGGTCGCAGTGACGACGAGGCGACCTGCTCCTACTCCTACGCCAGGTCGTCCGCTCGTCAGCCCGACCTCGAGTACACCGTGACCGCGACGTCGAGCTGGACGATCGCGTGGGAGGGCGGTGGCGAGAACGGCACCATCCCGCTGAGCTTCACGCGCTCGGCCCAGGTGCAGGTCGGCGAGATCCAGGCGATCACGATCGGTTGACCCGGGGCCGGCCCGCCGAACGCCGGACAGGGCCCCGCTCGCTCCGCTATCTTGCCGCTGTGCTCCGGTTGCAGGGGCGGATGCGAGGGGGAGCACGTGCGTTACCTGCCGGTCCTGATCGAGCTCGGGCTGCTCGTCTACTGCCTGATCGACTGCATCCAGACGGACTCCTCGCAGGTGCGTAACCTGCCCAAGGTGGTGTGGGTCTTCCTCATCGTCCTGGTGCCGGTCGTCGGCGGGATCGTGTGGCTCGTCGCGGGTCGCCCGCAGGCCTCGTCGTCCGGCCGCCAGGTGCCCTGGCCCTCGACGAGGACCGCGGGTTTCCCGGAGTACGAGCGGCCTCGGGCTTCTTCGCCCGACGACGACGCCGAGTTCCTCGCGACGATGAAGAAGTCCGACCAGGACCACGAGCAGATGCTGCGCGACTGGGAGCGGCAGCTGCGCGAGCGCGAGGCGAAGCTCAAGCCCGAGGACCCTGCGCCCTGAGCGTTCCGCTGCGCAGCTTGCGGGAGTAGGTTCCGCGCATGGACTCTTCGTCCTCGACCCGGGTGCCCGGGCGGTTCGTGCCCGCGAGCGGCGGGCACGTGCCCGTGCGCGTCCGCGGCTTCCTCGACGCATCGGCCCCGGCGCGCGCCGCGCACGCCGACCGCGGGTTCGCCGTGGTCCTGGCCCGCAGCGAGCACGACGTGGTGAAGGTGCTCGACGGTGGCACGGTCCTGGGCTTCCTGCCGCCGGCCTGGTCGCAGCTCGTCGACTTCGAGCTCTGGTCGTGCGAGCAGGCGGGCGAGCCCGCGCTGGCTCGCGCGGTGCTCGAGGGTCCTGCCGGCGAGCGGGACCTGTTCGTCATGCTCGACTGGCCGCGTCGGCGGGCCTGAGCGACTCAGCCGCGCAGCGACGCACGGGCGGGATGGCCCGCGGGGTAGAACGCGCGCACCCAGTCCGGGAACTCGTGCACGAGCCGGTCGTAGAGCTCGGAGTCCGGCACCGCGTCGATGTCGTCGAGCGCGAAGAACCCGGTGTTGTCGACCGCGCGCCCGGCCAGGTCGTCGAGGCGCGCGAGGATCCCGTAGTTCGACCGGCCCAGGCCGATGAACTGCCAGAAGACGGGCGACGGGACGGCGGCGCGGATCGCGGCCTCGGTGCGGCGGTTGTCGGTCACGCCGCCGTCGTGGAAGAAGAGCACGAGGGTGGGGACGTCGGGCGACTGGGTCGCGACGAACCGCAGGACCTCCTCGATCGCGGCCGGCTCGTTGTTCGTCCCACCCGCGTCCGCGGGCCGCTTGGCCGTGTACGCGGCGAGCCACTGCGGCAGATCACCGACCTGCAGGTCGTCGACGCGCAGGGCTCGCGCCCCCATGAGGAACATCTGCATCTCGGCGTCGTCGTCCATCGCGGCCGCGACCGGCATGACGCGCTCGACCGCGCGCGCGAACACCCCGCGCCGGTACATACCGGCCGTCGACCCGCTCACGTCGAGGACACCGATCACCCGGGCCTTGAGGCCCGACGCGCCCTTCTTGCGCAGCGAGACGGTGACGAGGTCCTTGCGCAGGTTGAGCGCCTGACGCATCTCGGGCGGCAGCCTTTCCTCGCCCTTGATGAGGCTCACGGGTGCGGGCGCCGGCGGGTCGTCGGCGACGTCGACGCCGAAGTCGCGCGCGAGGCCGGCCAGCCCGTCGGAGTAGCCCTGGCCGACGGCCCGGACCTTCCACGCACCGCCGCGCAGGTACAGCTCGCACAGCACGAGCGCGCTCTCCGTGGTGGACGCGGCCGGCGCGAACGACGCGGTCAGCGATCCGGACGTGAGCGTGAGCGCGACCCCGGCGACCTGGCCGAACGTCTGCCCCGTGACCGCGGGCGAGGCGACCAGGGCGACCCGCTCCGCTCCGCCGCGCAAGCCGGTCAGGTCGACCTCCAGCACGCTGCCGCCCAGGCGCGCGCCGGGTGCCGAGGGCTGGTTGAAGAACACCATGTCGGCGTCGCCGTCGACCGTGCCGGACGCGCTCAGGACGAGGGCCGTGAGGTCGACCGCGCCGCTGACCTCCACCCGGACGCTCGACGACGGCAGCGGGAGGTTCTGGCCGGGGCTCAGGACGGTCACGTGCCGAGGGTAGGGCTGAGCGGGTCGACCGTGCGGGACACTCGCCTGTATGGCCGATGCGACGAAGGTCGACCTCAAACGCGAGGTCGAGACGTACTCCGCCCACCGCGGGGTGTTCGCGGTCGTGACCGTGCCCGCCCTCCGGTTCCTCATGGTCGACGGCCACGGTGACCCGAACACGTCGCCGGCCTACGCCGACGCGCCCGCCTCGCTCTACCCGCTCGCGTACGGCGTGAAGTTCCTCAGCAAGCGCGAGCTCGGCCGCGACTACGCCGTGATGCCCCTCGAGGGCCTGTGGTGGTCGCAGGACATGGACGCGTTCACCGCCCAGCGGGACAAGTCCCGCTGGGACTGGACGCTCATGACGGTGGTCCCCGACTGGATCACCGCCGAGCACGTGGAGGCGGCGCGCGCGGCCGTCGCCGGGCGCGGCGGCGCGCCGGTGCTCGACGCGGTGCGGCTGGAGGCGTACGACGAGGGCCTCAGCGTCCAGACCCTGCACGTCGGGCCGTACGACGACGAGGGGCCGGTGCTCGACGCGATGCATCACGAGTTCATCCCCGCGCGAGGGCTGCGCAGGACGGGCAGGCACCACGAGATCTACCTCAGCGACGCGCGCCGGACCGCACCGGCCAGGCTCCGCACGATCCTGCGCCAGCCCGTCGCCGAGGTTCAGCCGCCCGAGAGCCCGCTCGCGAGCATGGACGCGTCGCCGTCGAAGCGGCGCAGCGTCGCGGGTGCGGGGAACGGGAGCACGTAGGTCTCGGTGAGGACGTCGATCGCGCCGAAGTCGTCGCCCTTGACGACGACGCGCTCGGGCGTGACCTCGACGATCCGCACGCGCTCGCCGGTGCCGTCCGGCAGCTCCAGCAACCAGATGTCGGCGAGCCAGTGCAGGCCGCGCTCCTCGAGCGCCTCCTCCGCGGCCAGCCAGTCGACCGGGCCGGTCGCCTCGCGGCCCAGGGCGTCGAGGGCGACGAACCCGTCGCCCTCCGGCCGGATCCATCCCAGGCGCTCGCGGTCGCCCGCGCGGCGGTGCTCGATCCAGCTCTCCGGGGGCATCGGCCGATCGTAGGCACAGCGCTGCCCCGGGGTCGCCCCCGGGGCAGCGGCTGCGTGGTTCAGCTCGTCGGGAAGCTGTCCGGCGTCACGATCCGGCTTCGCACGAACTGGCCGGACTGCGTGAGCTGCCCGGTCCCGTAGCTCGAGCCCGAGCACGTGCCGGGCTTGAACGCGGCGCTGCTCTCGTCGGCGTCGGAGTACGTCCAGTTCACGTAGCTGATCTTCAGCGAGTCGAGGAGGTCGAGCCACGTGGTGGAGCTGCCGATGTCGACCGTGCCGCCGCCCGTCGCGCTCGTCGTCCCGAACTCGGTGACGAAGATGGGCAGCTTGCTCGCCGCGTTCCGGACCTCGTTGCGGTAGTTGTCGTAGTGCGACGCCGCGTAGAAGTGGAACGTGTACATGATGTTCGAGAAGGCGATCGGGTTCGCGACGATCTCCGCCGAGCTCGACCCGTTGGACACCCCGAGCGAGGACCACCCGCGCGTGCCCACGATGATCACCGCGTCAGGGTCCGCCGCCCGGATGATCGGGATGACCTGGTTGGCGTAGGTGCGGATCTGGTCCCACGAGACGCCGTTCGGCTCGTTCGCGATCTCGTAGATGACGTTCTTCTTCGCGGCGTTGCGCGCCGCCACGTTGCGGAAGAAGGTCTTCGCGTTCTCCAGGTTGGCGTTCGGGTCACCCGGCGTCAGCGTGTGGAAGTCGATGATCGAGTACATGCCCCGCGACTCCGCCTGGTCGACGAGGTCGTTCACCTTCGCCGTGAAGCCGGCGGGGTTGGTGACGTAGCCGTCTTCGTTGACGTACATCGCGATGCGCAGGACGTCGGCCTTCCAGTCGTTCGCGAGCGTGTTCAGCGAGCTGGTGTTGTAGCAGGCCGGGAACCACTGCAGCCCGTGGGTGCTCACGCCCCGGAGCTGGATCGGCTTGCCGTACTGGTTGCACAGGTTCACGCCGCAGACCCGCAGCTGGCCGTTGATGGCGAGCGGGGTCGTGCCCGTCGGGGGCGGGACGGTGGGCGTGGCCGTGGGTGTCGGTGTGGCGGTCGGCGTCGGTGTGGCCGACGGTGTCGGCGACGTCGTCGCGGAGCCGGTGCAGGCCACGCCGTTGACCGTGAACTGCGTCGGCGCCGGGTTGCTGCCGCTCCACGACGCGTTGAAGCCGAACGACGCGGTGCCGCCGGTGCGGACCGAGCCGTTGTAGCCCGCGTCCCGCGCCGTGACGGTGGCGCCGGTCTGGGTCGCGGTCGCGTTCCACGCCTGCGTGATCTTCTGGCCCGACGAGAACGTCCAGCCAACGGTCCAGCTGGTCAGGGGGTCGCCGAGGTTGGTCAGCGTGACGTTGGCGCCGAATCCTCCGCCCCACTGGCTGCTGACGGCGTAGTCGACCTTGCAGCCGGCGGCTGCCTGCGCCGACGTGCTGGCGATCGTGCCGATCCCCGCCAGGGCCAGGGTGGCAGCGGCCAGGAGGGCGGTCGCCCGGGTGCGCTGGGACATGGGTCTCCTCGTCATTGAGTGAGTGGTTTCCCGGGACGCGCGGCATGGCTCGGGGGTGTGCGCGGTCCGGTCCGAGCCAGCCTGCGCCGGGTGGCGCCCCCTCGCCACTGCTCCAGGCACGGCGAATCGTTTAAGCCTCGATGTGGGTCACCAGCGCCGGATCTCGCTCGCCTTGGGACCGGCCACCAGCGTCCCGGGGGCGACGTCGTCCGCCACGACGGCCCCGGCGGCGATCACTGCGTCACGGCCGATGCTCACCCCGGGCAGGATCGTCGCGCCCGCGCCGATCCACACGTTCTCCGCCACGTCGATGGGAGCGCCCGTGAGGTAGAGCTTGCGCTCGGCAGGGTCGACGGGGTGCCCGCTCGTGATGAACCTGGCCTGGGGTCCGACCATCACGCGTTCCCCGAGCCGGATGCCCGCGTAGTCGAGGAACGTGCAGTTCTGGTTGATGAACACCCGCTCGCCGAGCTCGAGGTGGAGCCCGTGATCGGTGAAGAACGGCGGGTAGATCGTGGTGCGCGCGGGCAGCGGTCGCCCGAGGATCTGCTCGAGCAGCGCCGCCTTGCCGGCCTCGTCGTCGAACAGGAGCACGTTGAGGCGCGAGGTGAGCGCGGTGACCTCCAGGACCCGGTCCGCCATGGCCTGGAACTCGGGACCGTGGATCCGCATGAGGCGATCGCTCACGGCACCAGACCCAGCTCGCGCGCGAACGTCCGCACGCGCTGTGCCATCGCGTCCGGCACCTCCCCGACGGCGAAGTGGCCGCCCTCCGGCAGCCGCTCGAACACCCGCAGGTCCCGGTAGAACCGGCGCGCGACCGACTCCGGGTTGTCGTGCTCGTGCTTCTGGACGAACACCGCGGTGGGCACCTCGACCGGCGGGATCTCGGCGTCGCCCCCGTCGAAGTACGACCCGAACGAGGTGGCGATGCTCTGCGTCGCCCAGTAGAGCGTCGCCTCGGTGAGGATCCGCTCGCGCGAGATGCGCTTCTCCACCGCCGCCGGGTCGCCGTCCGGGGTTTCGCTCCACTCGACGAGCTTCTCGGTGAGCCAGGCGAGCAGCCCGGCCGGCGAGTCGTTCAGCCCCGCCGCGAGCGTGTCGGGGCGCGTGCCCTGGAGGTGCGCGTAACCCGCCTGCTGGTACCAGTCCGCGGCCATGCGGTCGTAGAACGCGCGCTCGGTCGGGTCGGTCGTCGCGTCGCGTTCGTCCTGCGGCAGGAAGTGGGCGTGCGTGACGACCAGCCCGACGACGGCCTCGGGGTGGGTCGCCGCGACGAGGTCGCTGACGTTCGCGGTGAGGTCCTCGCCGTAGGAGAGGTAGGTCGAGTAGCCCAGGACATCCGTCATGAGCGTGTGCATGAGCTCGGCGAGGCGCTGCTCGGTGATCGGCTCGTCGAGCGGTGGTGAGAACGCGAACCCGGGCAGGCTCACGACCACGACGTCGAAGTCGGGGAGCAGGTCGGCGAGGTCGAGCTGCAAAGCGAAGGTGTGCGGCCAGCCGTGCATCACGAGCAGCGCGGGCGCACCCGGGGTCGTGGACCGCTGGTGGGCGATGTGCAGCGTGGTGCCGTCGACGTCCGCGAGGAGCTGCGGGTGCTCGTTCAGCCACGCCTCGCGGGCGCGCCAGTCGAAGGTCTGCCACGACGCGACGAGCTCGCGCAGGTACGCGCTGGTCATGCCCGACGCCGGCCGGCGCGCCGAGTCGTCGAGGAAGCGCGTGCGCGCCAGCCGGTCGCGCAGGTCGTCGAGGACCGGCTGCGGGACGTCGATGGCGAACGGTCGGACGGTCATCTGGTCACGGTACGAGCGACCTCCGACACTCACGCCGCCAGGTGGAACGTGCTTGCGAACCGGTCGAGCAGGTCGCCGCGCCCGCGCAGCACCTCGACCACGCCGGTCGCGATCGCGCGGTCGGGTGCGAGCTCGCCCGAGATGAGTCGACGGATGTCCGGGCCCGCGGCGAAGGCCAGGTCGACCGGCCCGTCCCCGCGCGTGACCACGAGGCTCGGACCGTCCACCCGGACCAGGAGCTCGGCCGGCCCGAGGTGCGCCGCGTAGGCGGTGGCGGGCAGGCCGGCCGCCACCTCCGGCTGGAAGGCCGTGCGCAGAGCCATGGTCATCGAGTCGGGCGTGATGACCTGCTCCTCGCGCGGATCGCCCATCGCCTTGAAGCCCCAGGCACCGAGCGCCAGCACCACCGGCTCGAGCTCGTACCCGTAGGGGGTCAGCTCGTAGATGATGACGCGCGAGCGGGGCACCCGCCGGATGATCCCGGCGGCCTGCAGGTCCTTCAGCCGCGCCGCCAGGATGTTGCTCGGGATGCGGGGCAGGCCCGCGGCGAGCTCGCCGTAGCGGCGCGGCCCGACGAGCAGGTCGCGGACGACGAGCAGGGCCCAGCGCTCGCCCACGAGCTCGAGAGCTCGCGTGACGCCGCAGTACTGGCCGTACTCGCGTGCAGCCATCAGGCCTGCTGGTCCGCGAACGCCTCGGGCCCCTGGGCGGCGGCGACGGGGTCCATCCAGCCGAACTCGAGGATGTTGCCGTCGGGGTCGGCGAGCTGGCGCTGGTACATGAAGCCGTAGTCGGAGGCGGGTCGGTCTTCGGACCCGCCCGCGGCGAGGCCGTCCGTGACGGTCGCGTCGACGGCCTCCCGGCTGTCGAGGAAGATCGCGGTCGACACCGAGGGGTTCGACTTCGGGTCGCCGATCGGCAGGTCGGTGAACGTCTGGAAGTACTCGCGGACCAGGATCATGAAGTAGCTGTGGTCCTCCTCCACGATCACGCAGGCCGCGTTGTGGTCGGTGAACTGCGGGTTGATGGTGAACCCGAGCGCCGTGTAGAACGCCTTGGCGCGATCCAGGTCGGTCACCGGCAGGTTGACGAACATCGCGGTCATGATGGTCTCGCTCTCGTGGGATCCGGCTACTTCGACGATGCCCACACTTGCAAAAAGCAAGTAGCCCTGTCAAGGGTGCGGCCCGAGTCATCCCGTCGGGACGACGGCGGTGACGAAGGCCGTCGCGAACGGTGCCAGGACGCTCAGCGCCGTGATCGGCGATCGCAGGACGCCCGTCCGGAGCCCGAGGTGGCCGAGGAACCGCTCGCGAGTCGCGACGTACTCGGCGGTGGGGACGCCGGTCGTCGGCTCCCCGAGCGCTCGATCGACCAGCCGCACCGCTTCGTTGCGCCAGGGCACGGCCAGCGGCGCGATCAAGGCAGCGGCGACGGCGGCGAAGAACGCCCCGTAGGCCAGGACGAACACTGCCGGTGCCTCCGCGTCGGTCGCGGCGCCGGACCCGAGTGCGGCGAGCCGCAGCGTCCCGGTGTTCAGGACCACGGTCGAGAGGACGACCGCGAAGGCGAGCGCCGACGCCTCGATCGTGCCCCAGGCTGTGCGCAGGGTTCCCGTCGCGGCCCGGACCGCGTCGGCGTCGACGTCGACGCTGCTCCCCGTCGCGTCCCAGCGCGGTGGCCCGACGTCGTCCACGGCACGGGCGACCCCGGCGTGCTTGTCGCGTGCGTGCCACACCAGCAGCGTCCACGGGGCCGCGGTGAGCCAGCCCAGCGCCAGGAGCGGGAAGACGACCGCACCGACGACGGGAGCGTCACCGAGGAAGGACGCACGGCTCGTCGCCGATCGGATGAACCACGTCGCGGCTGCCGCGACCGCGAGGTAGCACACGACGGCGGCGGCGCTCGTGGCGCCGGGCGTCCGGCGAAGGCGGCGAAGGCCGATGCGCAGGACCTCGCACCAGATCAGCGCGCTGACGATGGCCATCGCCGCCCAGATCGAGAACCACCGGCTCGTCAGGCAACCGTCGGCGGGCTCGTCGAGGCAGCTCTGGGAGCTGGTGGTGCTGTCGTAGACCTCGAGCAGCGTGAAGTACAGCGCTGCGGCGCCCCCGAGCAGCGCGACCTGGCCCCATCGTGCACGCGCCCAGCCGTTCATGAGCACCTCGAGAGTCGGCGACCCCCATGAGGAGCCTGCGTCAGGTGTCCGAAATACGTGTCGCGTCGACCGTCACGGGCCGATCACTTCAGCGGCCCCTCCCACGGGTAGCCCTGGTCGACGAACGCGCCGCGGATCGCCGCCTTGTCGCCCTCGACGTCGTCCTCGAGGACCTTCCGGCCGCTCTCGGTCTCGATGACGACCTTCGCGCCGCGCGGGTAGACCGCCGCCACCGTGCCCCGCTCGATCACCCGCTCGACCTGCCCGCGGCGACGCACCTGGATCTGCCCGGGCCCGATCTCCAGCACGGCGGAGCTGACGACGACCCACGCCGCGAACGCGAGCCCGGCTGCGAGCCCGAGCACCGGCCGTCCCCACACCAACCAGGCGTCGTCGAAAGAGCCGAGCAGCCGGATCGGCCCCTCGAACGGCACCCACGGCAGCTCGGCGGCCCAGCGGGCGAGCGGCGGCAGGATCGCGCCGACCGCGACGCCCCCGACGCCGAACAGCGCGAGGACCCAGGTGCGGCCGGCGCGGTCGAAGCCGCCGACCGTGCGGGTCGAGGGGTCCTCGGTCATCGCGACCACGCTACGCGCGACGAGGGGAGGGCGGCGGCATCCCGAGCTCGGCGACGTCACCGACCAGCGAGGAACGCATCCGTCTCGGAGTCCGGCATGAGCTCGCGGACCTCCTGGGCGCAGCGGCAGCCGGCGGCGATCTTGGCCGCCCACGCGAGCGCCTCCTCGCGGCTGGCCACCTCGACGACCGCGAACCCGCCGACGACCTCCTTGGTCTCCGGGTACGGGCCGTCGGTGACCACGCCGTCGGTCCCGACGACGCTCGCCCGCTGCCGTTCCAGGCCGCCGGCGAACACCCACACGCCGGCCTCGACGGCTTCCCGCATCACGGCGTGCGACTCCGCACCCACGGCGGGCCAGTCCTCGTCGGGGATGTGGTCCATCGCGCCGTCGTTGAACGAGATCAGGTACCGGGCCATGGTGTTGCCTCCTTGTCGGGCGGCCTCGCTGGCCGCTGCTCACCTTGTTCACGAACGGCCCGACTCTGATCGGACACCAGCAGTCAGAAACGGGCCGAGAAGCCGCCGTCGGTCTGGAGGAGCTGGCCCGAGACCCAGCGCCCCTCGGGGGAGACGAGGAACGAGACGATCGCCGCGATGTCCCCCGGAGTCCCCAGGCGCCCCAGCGGGTGGGCAGGGATCAGTGCCGCGCGCAGGTCGTCGTCGATCCATCCGGTGTCGATCGGCCCGGGGTTGACCACGTTGGCCGAGATCTGCCGCGGACCGAGCTCGCGCGCCGCCGAGATGACGATCCGGTCGAGCGCTCCCTTCGACGCCCCGTAGGGGAGGTTGCCCGTCGTGTGGTCGCTCGTGAGCGCCACGATCGCTCCGCCCTCGGGCGGTGCCTGCCGCGCGAAGGCGGCGATGAGCAGCAGGCTCGCGCGGGCGTTGATCGCCGTGTGCTGGTCGAAGCTCTCGGCCGTGGTGTCGAGGATGCCGCTCTCGACGTCGTGGGCGTGGCTGAGGACGAGCGCGTCGATCGGTCCTCGGTCGCGGACGACCGCGGCGACGAGCTCGTCAGGGCCCTCGGGCCTCGCCAGGTCGCACGGGTAGTCGACGTCCGTGAGGTCGCTCGTGACGACCTGCCAGCCGTCGGCGGTGAGCCGCGGGACGATCCCCGCGGCGATGCTGGTGGCGCGTGCGGCGCCCGTGATCAGTGCCAGTGGCATCCGGTCAACGTAGCGAAGACGGGCGAGCGATGGTCAGCCCGTACCCGCCGCCGACCGCAGGACGCCGTCGAGCATGCCCGCGTCGTCCGGTCCGAGGTCCGGCGTGAACCGCCACGACGTGCCCGTCCACGCGTCGGCGATGTGGTCGTCGGGCTCGAGCGGGAGCCGCAGGGACTCGCGGAACAGGGTGGAGACGAGCGGGCTGCCGTCCAGGACGGGGCTGTGCTCGCCGGTGAGCAGGACCTGGACGCCGGCCGAGGGGCCCTCGTCGACCAGGTGACGCACCCTCCCCACGGCGGCGTCGTCGAACGCCGTCGGGAAGTCGTGCACGACGAGGAGGCGGTCGGCCCGGTCGCCGTCGAGCGCGTCCATCGCGTTGCCGGAGCGGGCCATCTGCACCAGGTCGACCCGGCGCACGAGCGCGTCCAGCACCTCCCGGGCGGCCGCGGCCGACGTCGCCGCGGGCGTCGTCATGACGCGGCTCCCGGGCTGTGCGAGCGGGGTCAGGGCCGGTGCGAGGGCGCGGCCGAGGTCGATGACGAGAACCTCGAGCCCGCCCGCCGGGTAGGCCGCGAGCAGCCGCGTCACGAGAGAGCGGACGTTGCGCACGGCGACCCCGCCGGGGCCGGTCGCGGTGTCGATCCACAGGGCGCGCGGCAGCGGGAGCCCCAGGAGCATCGGCAGGCGCAGCCACGGGGCCTCGGCCACGTGCAGGTCGCCGACGCGGACGGCGGGTGCTGGCAGCGCCGGTGGGCGCCAGCCGCGCCAGGCCGACGAGGTCCACGGCGCCATGGCGGCCGGGAGGCGCGCCTCGTAGTCGCCGAGCTCGGCCGACAGCTGGCGCAGGTCGTCGTCGTGCCGCTCGCGGGCCCGACGGACGAGGTCGGCGTGCTCGCCCTCGGCCGCGGCGGCCGCCTGCTGATGGGCCGGGCCCGAGCGCAGCCGGGGGTCGGCGACGATCGCGGCGAGGGCCTCGTCGCGGCGACGGTCGGCGTAGTCGACGCTGGAGCGGAGCCCGGCGGTCGACCGCGCGGCGTCCTCGAAGATCGCGGACGCCTGCCGCAGGAGCCGCTCGCCGTCGGCGGTTCCCGGGGGCGGGGGCGGCGGTGGACCGGCGGGGGCCTGGTCCACCTCGAGCCCGTGCTCGGACAGCGCCTGCGCGAGGCCGCCGTCGTACCCCTGGCCGATCGCCCTGAGCTTCCACCCCGCGCCGCGCCGGTAGACCTCGACGGCGACGACGGCGTGCTCGCTGGTGAGCCCGGCCAGCGCGAACCGCGCTCGCTCGGCACCGTCGTCGCTGCGCAACACCGCAGTGATCTGCGGCAGGTCGCCGAGCGGCGGTCGGTGCGCGTCGACACTGATCAGGCAGAGCGCGGCGTGCACGCGCGCCGGGATCGCCGCGAGGTCGAGCCGCACGCGCGCGGGTGTCCCCGGCTCGAGCGTTGCGCCTGGTGCCGCAGGCGCGTCGGAGAAGACGAAGTCGCCCGACGAGGCTGCCCGACGCCCCTCGTCGACGAGCAGCACCGAGACGTCGCACCCGGCGACCGACGAGCCCGCGACCTCGAGGAGCGCGCCGGCGTGCGGCCACGGGACGTTCTGCCCCTTCGCGAGCTCGAGCGAGCTCAACCCAGGTACCGGGCGAGAGACGGGATCGCGTCCATGGGAGTGCGCGCCTGCATGCCCTCGCCCACCGCCTGCAGCTTCCACGCCGAGCCCTGTCGGTACACCCGCGCCATGAGGATGGCCGTGAACGGCATCCCACCCGCCAGCGTGTAGCGCGCGAGCTCGGCCCCGTTCGTGTGGTCGACCAGCCGGCAGAAGGCGTTCTGCACCTGCTCGAACGTGTGGCCCTCGTAGGAGGTCACGACGAGCATCACGCTCGTGACGTGCACCGGAACGCGGGTCAGGTCGATGAGGATCGTCTCGTCGTCGCCGTCTCCCTCGCCCGTCCGGTTGTCGCCCGTGTGCTGCACGGACCCGTCCCGGGTGCGGAGCTGGTTGAAGAACGCGACGTCGACGGGGTCGGACCCGGCGAACAGGATCGCGGAGGCGTCGAGATCGATCTCCACCTCGCGGCTGCCGAACATGCCCTTCTTGCGGACCGGGTCCCACCCCAGGCCCATCCGGATCATGGTGAGCGCGACGCCGCCGTCCTTGGTCAGCGTGACCTTCTGGCCCTTCGACAGGCTCACCGGGCGCGACTTGGTCAGCTGGACCTCGCTGGGTGCGGGGGCGGGAGCAGGCGCAGGCGCGGGAGGCGGCGGTACGGGTGCCGGGGCCGCCGGTGCCGCTGCATCCTCGACCGACACCCCGTGGTCGGTGATGAGGTCCGCGAGCCCGCCCGCATAGCCCTGCCCGACGGCCCGCACCTTCCACGCCCCGGCGCGGCGGTACAGCTCGACCGCGACGACGATGCTCTCCGTCGCGAGATCGGTCATGGCGAAGCTGACCAGCGGGTTCCCGGCCTCGTCAGCCACGCGCGCGACCGGCTGGCCCACCCGACCGAACGTCGAGGTCGCGTCGTCGAGGCTGGTGACGACCCGGACCGCGTGGATGTCGGCGGGGACGGCTACGAGGTCGACCTCGACCCGCCACGGCTGCCCGGCCGCCGGCTGCAGGCAGCGGACGCCGGGGCCGGTGGGCTGGTTGTAGAAGACGAAGTCGGCGTCGGAGCGGACCTTCCCGCTCTCCGTCACGAGCAGCGCCGAGAGGTCCACGGGTGCCGGGACGTCGACCGTGAGCGTGACGCGGGTCGCGGGCAACGGGGCGTTCGCGCCCTTGGTGAGCTCGTCCACTGAGGTCCCTTCCGGAGGCCGGGCCGAGGGCGCCCCCGGTCAGGGGGAATCTACCGATGCCGGGGGCGCCTGGGGCCGGGTTCGCGGCCCGATCTCGCCCGGGACACGATCAGCGTCCCGGGCCGGGCTCCCTCACGCGTGCTCGTCGACCGAGCGCGAGCTGCTCAGGGACAGCGATCCGGCGCCGACGGCCAGGCCGACGACGACGGCGAGCGAGACGAAGACGATGCGCTCACCGTGGAAGAACGACGCCACGAGGTCGCTGCCCCACACGCCGTCCGGCAGCACGGTCGTCACGAGCACGGCGATGAGCGTGCCGACGATCGCCGTCCCGACGCTCGACCCGACCTCCTGCGCGGTGTCGTTCAGGGCGGCGCCGAGCGAGGTGCGGTTCTCGGGCACGGCCTCGACGAGGGCGACCGCGCAGATCGTCATCACCGTGCGGAGGCCGAACGTGAACGTGACCATGAAGAACGCGATGGCGAGGTAGCCGTGCTCGACGCCCCAGGCCATCCCGACGAGCGACCCGGCGAGGAAGGCGGCGCCGACGAGGCACGCGACCCGGTGGCCGAACCGCTTGGCGAGTGCCTCCGAGAGCGGCGTCGCGACGATCATCGTGACGATCAGGGGCAGGTTGGCCAGGCCGGCACGCACCGGGCTCCACCCGTACGCGTACTGGAAGTGCAGGATCAGGCCGAACATGACGCCGGCCATGGCGATCGAGGTGCCGAGCTGGGCGATGCTCGCACCCCGGACGATCCCGTTGCGGAACAGCGTCAGGTCGAGCATCGGCTCCGGAGTGCGCTTCTCGTGCCAGACGAAGGTCGCGAGCGCGAGGACCGCGCCCAGGCCTGAGGCCCAGGTCCAGGCCGACGTCCAGCCGTGCTCGACGCCGCTCGTCGCGGTGTAGCAGGCGAGGCCGATCGTGGTGATGCTGAGCAGCGAGCCGGGCAGGTCGAGCCGGTCGGTCGTGAGGCCGGCGGGGTCGTCGGCCGCGACGCCTTTGCGCACGCCGAGCCAGGCGATGAGCGCGATGGGCGCGTTGACCAGCAGCAGCCACTGCCAGCCGACGTGCGCGAGCGCGGTGCCGCCGAGCAGCGGCCCGAGGATGAAGCCGCTCATGCCGACGACGATCATCACGGTCATGGCGCGCATCCGGAGCTCCTGCGAGTCGAACAGGCGGAACACCAGCGAGTTCGTGATCGGCGCCATGGCGGCCGCGGCGATGCCGAGCGCCGCCCGCAGCGCGATGAGCTCGCCCGAGGTGGAGACGCCGACGACGAGGAGGCTGATGAGGCCGAACGCCGCGAGCCCGTACAGCAGCACGCGGCGGCGGCCGATCCGGTCGGCCGCCGATCCCGCGGTCAGCAGCAGCCCGCCGAACGTGAGCGAGTACGCGCCCGTGACCCACTGGAGCGAAGTGGTGCCGGCGCCGAGGTCCCGGCCGATCGTCGGCAGCGCGATCGTGAGCAGGGTGTTGTCCACCATCTCGACGAAGAACGCGAGGCAGAGCGCGGCCATCGGGATCCAGGCCGCACGCAGGGACGGGTAGGTCCGCGCGGGTGAGGGAGCGGTGAGTGTGGTCATGAGGAGTCCTTGCTAGAACGGTGTTCGTTCATCGAACGTTGTTCTATACGCTAGAACGACGTTCGGTAGAGTGCAACCATGACGACCGACGACGAAGTGAGTGATGCGTCACGCGGGCCCGCCGATCTGGTCCGCCGCCGCGGTGGCGGTCGGAAGTCGAGCGGCCGGCAGCGCTCGTCGCACTCCCTCGACGCCGTCGTCTCCGAGGCGGTCGCCCTGCTCGACGAGGGCGGCGAGGCGGCCCTGACGTTCCGCGCGCTTGCCGCGCGGCTCGGCGGCGGGGTCGGCAGCATCTACTGGTACGTCTCGAGCAAGGACGAGCTCCTCGAGCGCGCCGCCGACCACGTGCTCGGCGGTGTCCTCACCGCGACTGCGCACCTCGGGCAGGGCGAGGACCCCATCGCGGAGGTCCGCGAGCTCGCGATCGCGTTCTACGCCGCGACCGTGAACCGCCCCTGGCTCGGCGCCTACTTCCTGCAGGACACGGGCACGCAGGTCAACGGGCTGATGTTCTTCGACCGGGTCGGCCGTGAGCTCATGCGTCTGGACCTGACGCCGCGGCAGAGGCTCGACGCCGTCTCGGCCGTCATGGCGTACGTCGTCGGCGTCGCGGCCGACCGCGGGCAGGACCCGCCGCCGGAGGTCCGGGACGGGCGCGTGCCCGTGGACGAGTTCGTCTCGGAGTTCCGTGCCAGCATCCGCGCGATGGACTCCCGCGCCTTCCCGTTCCTGCACCACATCGCCGACGAGTTCGCTGCGCACGACGACGCCGAGCAGTTCCGCGCCGGTCTCGACCTGCTGCTCGCGGGCCTCCGCCTGCAGTCCGGACGGTAGGCCGACCGAGGGTTGTGCGCCCGGATGCTTGCCCCGGGACGGCCCGGACCACCACGATGTGGCTCCGGCAGCACGGCGCCGGCACCCCGACCTTCGGAGCGTCCACATGTCGCAGCACCCCGTTCCCGCCCGTCCGACCGCCGCCTTCGTCGGCGCATCCTGGGTCGCGCTGATCATCGCCCTCGGAGCGTTCGCCATCGGACTGTGGAACGCGGAGCTCGTGCCCTCGGAGAAGGGGTTCCTGGGCACCCTCCTGCTGCTCGGGCTGTTCGCCGCGATCTCGGTGCAGAAGTCGGTCCGCGACCGCGCGGAGGGCGTCCCCGTGACCGGGATCTTCCTCGGACTGGCCTGGGCCATGGTCCTGACATCGCTCGTGCTGGTGGCGGTCGCACTGGGCAACGCGCCGCTCGAGCTCTCGGAGAAGGGCTTCTTCGGGCTGGGCTTCGCGATGGCATTGTTCGCCGTAGTGGCCGTGCAGAAGAACGTGCGCGACCTGGCCGCCGCCGGGCCCGCGCCCGCTGCCGCCGCGGAGGCGGACCCGGCCGCGACCGTCTGGCACTGACGGCGCAGGTCCCCGCAAGCGCCCTTCGTCAGGGACACTGGGTGGCAACACCACCCGCTTCGACGAGGAGTCATCGTGCCTGAGGGGACTGTCCGCTGGTTCGACGCCGAGCGAGGGTTCGGCTTTCTCGCCCTCGGGGACGAGGCCGAAGACCTGTTCGTGCACGCGTCCGAGATCGTCGGCGGCGACGGCATGAAGCAGCTCCGCGAGGGGCAGACCGTCGAGTTCGAGATCGGCGAGGGCGACCGCGGCCCGCAGGCGCGCCGCGTCCGGGTCACGGGCGACCTGGCCGCGGACGCGCCGCTCGGCGTGCTCGGCACGGTCACCTGGTACGAGCCCACCAAGGGCTACGGATTCATCACGCCCGACGGCGGTCGCGGCGAGATCTTCGTGCACAGCTCGGCCATCGTCGGCGGCGGCGTGATCGCCGAGGGCCAGCGGGTCGCGTTCCTCGTCGTCGACGGCGAGAAGGGCCCGCAGGCCGACCACCTGCTGCCGCTCGGTGCCGAGGCCGCCCGGCAGGCGTCCGACGGCGCGGACGGCACCGTCTCCTGGTGGGACGACGTCAAGGGCTTCGGTTTCGTCGTCCCCGACTCCGGCAGCGACGACGTCTTCGTGCACGTCAAAGAGCTGACCCGGGGACTGACCGAGCTGTCCGAGGGTGACCGCGTGACCTACGACGTCGCCACGGGTGACCGGGGGCCGCTCGGGCGCAACGTGCAGGTCGTCGGCGGCTCGAGGTCGGATCGCCGGCCGGCCCGGCCGGCGTCCTCCGGCGGTTCCGCGCGCGGTGGCGAGGGTGTCGTCGCGCGCTACGACGCGGAGCGCGGGTTCGGCTTCATCACCCCGGACGCCGGGGGCGAGGACCTGTTCGTACACGTGTCGGTCGTGCGCGGTGCCGAGGCGCTCGAGGAGGGCGACCGCGTCCGGTTCAAGGTGCGCCAGAGCGACCGCGGACCGCAGGCGGACGGCGTCGAGCGGGTGTGAGCCCGGTTCTCCGCTGAGCGAACACCAGGAATGGCGGCGCGTCGCCGCTGGTTCGGACAGGCAGCACCCGATGCTCGCCTTCTGACGAGCAGCCGCCGAGCGAGACGAGGAGTCCGCACATGACCGTCGCCACCTTCGACCAGCCCACGTCGACCGCTCACCTCACCCGCCAGGACCGCTGCGACCGCTGCGGCGCCCAGGCCTTCGTCAAGGCCACGCTCGCGACCGGCGACGGCATGGAGCTGCTCTTCTGCGGCCACCACTTCCGGGCGCACGAGCAGAAGCTCGTCGCGGCCGGCGCCACGATCCTGGACGAGCGCCACCGCATCGACGAGCAGCCTGCCGAGCGGGTCTGAGTCAATTCAGGTGCGCGCGCCCGGTGCTCGTCGGGCATGCTGACCGCCGTGGACCCCTACCTCCGGTCCGAGCGCGTGACGCTGCGCCAGTTCGGCGCCGACGATGCCGAGCTCCTCGTCGAGCTCGACAGCGATCCCGCGGTCATGCGGTACCTCTCCGGAGGCGTCCCGACCCCGCCCGAGATGTACCGCGACGGCATGGCGAACCTGCTCGCCGGCTACGAGCGGTGGTCCGGTCTGTTCGGGCTCTTCGCGGCGTACGAGAACGACGGCGGCGCGTTCATCGGGTGGTTCTGCCTGCGCCCTCGGCGTGAGGGGCCACTGGACGAGGCCGAGCTCGGCTACCGGCTGCGGCAGGCGGCGTGGGGCAAGGGCTATGCCACGGAGGTCTCGTCGGCCCTGCTCACGAGGGCGTTCGCCGAGCTCGAGGTCCGGATGGTCTGGGGCGAGACGATGGCCCTGAACGTGCCGTCGCAGCACGTGATGGAGAAGGTCGGCATGACGGTCGTCGAGGACCTGCCGACCCCCGAGGACATGATGGCGGTCGAGGGATCCGAGCTCGGCGGCTACCGCTACGAGATCACGCGGGAGCAGTGGGTCGCGCTCCAGCACTGATCCGGTGCCGCCCTGACCTGCGGGCGGCACCGGACCAGCCCGTGATCAGGGCGCCATGATCGCGTCGATGATGCCCTGCTGGGTCACCGTCGCGGAGCTCCGGTCGAACAGCGCGAACCCGTACTGGCCGTTGTAGCCGTTGTCCCAGTAGGCGGTGGCCGCGCCGTACTTCTTCGCCGTGGCGACCAGGGTCCGCGCGTAGTCGGCGCGGTACTTGTTGTTCGTCGAGTCGAAGGTGGTCTTGTCGATCGAGCCGTACTCGCCGACGAACACGGGGTAGCCCTTGACCGTGAACGCGTCGTAGGTCTTCTTCAGCTGCGCGTCCATGAAGTCCTGCTGGCCCCACGTCGACTTCTTCGACGCGTCGGTCGCGTTCGGGCCCCACTGCGTGATCGCGCCGCTCTCGGTGCCCGTGAAGTCCCACGGGTCGTAGTAGTGCACCGAGATCATGATCCGACGCTCGGCACTGGGGACGGCCGCCGACCGGTACTGGTCGGTCGGGATGACGAAGCCGTAGCTCCCGGTCGTGTAGTCGATGTTGGTGTTCCAGCCCGGCACGAGCAGCCACCGGGAGGTGTTGTTGCCGCCGGTCTGGCGCACCGTGTCGACGAACGTCTGGTTGTACGCGTTGATGTTGGAGTAGCACGGCTGGGTGGGGGTGCCGTACTGCCCGTCGAAGTTCTCGTTCATCGACTCGAGGATCAGGCGGCCGTCGTAGCCCTTGAACGTCGACGCCACCTGCTGCCAGACCTTCTGGTACTTGGCCTTGATCGCGTCCTGCCCGGACGCGTCGCAGATGAGCCACGAGCCGCTGACGCCCTTGTAGCCGTCGCCGTGCATGTTGATGATCACGTGCAGCCCGCGGTCGTAGGCCAGGTTGACGACCGCCTGGATCCGGCTGAGCCACGCGGCATCGACGGTGTAGCTCGGTGCCGAGCCGATCTTGCCCAGGTGGGAGACCGGGATGCGGATCGTCGTGAAGCCCGACGCCTTGACGCGGTCGATCAGCGCCGACGTGATGACCGGGTTGCCCCAGGCCGTCTCGCTGGGCACCCCGTTGATGTTGGCCTCGAGCTGGTTGCCGAGGTTCCAGCCCTTGCCCAGGTCGGCGACGAGCTGGGCGGCGGTGCCCGTGACCGGGCCGGTGGTGGGGGTCGGTGTCGGGGTCGGCGACGCGGTGGGGGTCGGGGTCGGCGTCGGTGTGGGCGTCGGCGAGCTCGTCGGGGTGACCGGGGCGCCGGTGCACGCGACGCCGTTGAGCGTGAAGGCCCTCGGCACGGGATTCGTCGAGGTGTACGCGCCGTTGAAGCCGAACGACGCGGTGCCGTTCGTGGCGATGTTCCCGTTCCACCCGGCGTTGCGGACGGACACCGCCGCACCCGACTGGGTGACGGCGCCGTTCCACAGCTGGGAGACGGTCTGGCCGGCCGCGAAGGAGAAGCGGAGGTCCCACCCGGAGACGGGGTCACCCAGGTTGGTCACCTTGACGTCGGCACCGAAGCCGCCCGGCCACTGGTTGGTGACCGTGTAGTCGACGCGGCACCCGGCGGCGGCGCTCGCCTGCCCGGTGACGGCGATCGAGCCGGTGACGGCGATGAGGGCCGCCGCGGTCGCGGTCAGCACCTTGCGTAGTGAGAACACGGGGGGTCCCTCTCAGGGCGGAGCGGCCGTAGACGACCTTGGCGACGGAACGCCCAGCCCACCATCCCGACGCCGCCCGCGCAGCCGTGCGAAACGATTCGCACTCCGCTTCGTCCTGCGGCCGGGTGCGCGTGACCAGCGCGTCAGTCGCGCTTCGCGGCTCCCCAGCCGTGCCAGTGCTCCACCTCGACCCGGACGCTCACGCGGGGGCGGTCACGGACCGGGTAGGGGTCGCCGCCGTAGTGCGTCGAGAGGCGGTCGATGTCCACGAGGTCGACGTCGTCGCGGATGTCGACCACGCGGCCCTGGAGGCTGACGTGGGTGTACCAGTCGCCTTCGGCGAGGGCGGTGAGCGAGACGCGCGGGTCGGCCCGCAGGTGCTTGAGCCGCGCGCGTCCGGCGTCGAGATTGAGGAGCACTCGACCGTCGTCCTCGAGCAGGTACCAGGTCGCCACGGTCACGGGATGGCCGTCGGGGTGGATGGTCGCCATCACCGCAGGGTTCGGCGCTGCGAGCAGCGCGATGACGTCGGCGGGAAGCGGGAGGTTGGGCACGGTCGATCTCCGATCTGGCAGGTGGCTCTTTCGAGGGTGCCGGTCGCGGCCGGCCGATCGCTCAGCGCCCGGATGGTCCGTCGGGGGTGCGCACCGCGTGGCGGACGTAGACCACGCCGTTGTCGAACCGCCGGTGGTCGAGCAGCTCCAGGTCGAGGCGGACGCCCCGGGGCAGCGCGGGCTTGCCGCCGCCCACGAGCACCGGGCACAGCAGCAGCACGCACTCGTCGACGAGCCCGTGCCGGAACGCCTCGGCCCCGAGGGTCGCGCCGCCGATGCTGAGGTCCGCGTCGGACTCCTCCTTGAGCCGTCGGACGGCCTCGGGGTCGAACTGCCGCTCGATCCTCGTGCGCGCCGTCGACACCTCGTCGAGGGTCGTCGAGTAGACGACCTTGTCGGCGTTGCGCCAGATCGCGGCGTACTCCTGGACGACGGCCGGTTCGCCCGTCAGCCGCTCGTCGTCCTCCCAGACGCGCATGGTCTCGTACATGCGCCGGCCGTACAGCGACGTGCCGATGGCCCGCTCGTGCTCGTTCCAGAACGCGTGCACGGCCTCGTCGGGAACCGACCAGTCGAACGCGCCGGTCTCGTCCTCGAGGTAGCCGTCGAGCGAGGTGTTGGCCGCGTAGATCAGCTTGCCCATGAGTGCCTCCTGCGTGATTGTCAGGTGATCGTCGAGCCGGACCGGACGAAGCTCTTGCCGAGGAAGAAGATGCTCCGGGTCTTGCCCGTCCAGAAGCTCGCGCCCGTGTTCTTGGTGACCTTCGAGCGGGTGATCGTGAGCGTCCCGGTCCGGTCGTTGCTCACGTAGAAGACGCCCGGGCCGCCCTCGGGCGCGCGGTTGCGCTGGATGGTCGAGCGGTCGACGGTCACGGCCTGCTTGGTGCCGTCGAAGTACACGGCCCCGCCGTTGCCGCCCTTGCCCGACGATGCGCCGCTGCCCGTCGCGACGTTGTCGGTCAGGGTGCTGCGGCTCAGCAGCATCGGTGCCTGCAGCGAGGAGACGGCGCCGCCGTTCGCGCAGCGGTTGCGCACGAACGTCGAGTCGACGAGCTTCGACCGGACGCGCTGCCCGACGAGCCGGACCGCCCCGCCGCCGGCGTCGGAGTCGGCCTTGATGCAGCGGTTGTCACGGAAGGTGACGCGCTGCACGGTCAGGTGCCCGCCGCGCATCGCGATCGCGCCGCCGCCGCGCAGGTTCTCGAGCCGGTGGCCCTTGAAGGTCGGCGCCTTGGCCGCGTTGCCCTTCTGCATGACGAGGTTCTTCACGACGATGTGCGGGGTCGTCTGCGTGTCGCAGTGCGCGTCGAGCCAGCCGAACGACTCCTGGCACGTGTTGGCGTAGAGGATCGGTCGCTTGTTCGCGCCGGACAGGACGACCTTGCCTCCGCCGTCCAGCACGAGTCGCTTGACGACCTTGGCCGACGGGTCCGCCCACGGGTGCTTGCAGGTGGTCGTGTTGCACACGACGAGCGTGCGATCGAGGACGATCGTGACGCGCTCGGGGCCGCACCGGAACTTCACGGTGCCGCCGCCGC
>NZ_QWKP01000200.1 GCF_003470205.1 Cellulomonas rhizosphaerae | reverse complement strand
CTGCAGACCGTGCTCGGGCTCTCGGCCCTGCACGCCGCGCTCGTCGGCCTGCCCGGCTCGCTGCTGTCCGGCATCGTGGCGCCCTTCGCCGGCCGACTGTCGGACCGGGTGCCGGCCAAGTGGATCGTCGCGACCGGCTTCGCGATCCTCGTGGTCGTCGTGACCTGGCTCTCGCTCGTGATCGAGCCCGACGCGGCCGTCTGGGAGCTCGTGCTGCCCATGACGTTCTTCGGCATCGGCACCGGGTTCCTGTTCTCGCCGCTGGCCAGCACGGCCACGGCGGGGCTCGACCACCGCACGGCCGGCGCGGGTGCGGGCGCGTTCAACACCAACCGCCAGATCGGCGGCGTCATCGGCTCGGCCGCGGTCGTCGCGCTGCTCACCTCGCGGCTGTCGGTCGCGATCCCGGGTGCGATCCAGGACGCAGCGGCCGGACTGCCCGCGACCGAGCGGAAGCGGCTGCTCGACGGGTTCGCCGACGCGGACCTCTCGTCGTTCGCCACGGGAGGCAGCGCGGTGAAGAACCCGCTGCTCCTCGACGCGGTGCACGCCGGGTTCTCGACGGCCGTCGGCCAGACGCTGCTGCTCACCGTCGCGATGCTCGCGGTCGGGCTCGTCGCGAGCCTGTCCATGAAGGCGCTGCGCCCGCAGCACCATGGCGAGGCCGCCAAGCCCGAGGTGGCCGCGGTCGCGCACTGACGCGGCGGCCTCCCCGCTGGACGCGAACAGGCCCGGAACCCCGCGCGAGCGGTGGTTCCGGGCCTGTCGTCGTCAGCGGTCCGTGCGGTCAGGCCTGCGGCGGACGCGTCATGCTCAGCACGTCGAGCGCGGCGTCGAGCTGCTCGGTCGTGACCTCGCCACGCTCCACGTAGCCGAGGTCGATCACGGCCTGGCGCACGGTGACGCCCGCCTTGACCGCGTGCTTGGCGATCTTCGCGGCCGCCTCGTAGCCGATCACGCGGTTCAGCGGCGTGACGATCGACGGGGAGGACTCGGCGAACGCCCGGGCCCGCTCCTCGTTCGCGACGAGTCCGTCGATCGTGCGGTCTGCGAGCAGGCGCGACGCGTTGGCGAGCAGGCGGACCGACTCCAGCACGCCCGCTGCGATGACCGGGATCTGCACGTTGAGCTCGAACGAGCCCGACGCGCCGGCCCACGCGACCGTGGCGTCGTTGCCGACCACGCGCGCGGCGACCATGAGCACGGCCTCGGGGATCACCGGGTTGACCTTGCCGGGCATGATCGAGGACCCGGGCTGCAGGTCGGGGATGGAGATCTCGCCGAGGCCGGTGTTGGGGCCGGAGCCCATCCAGCGCAGGTCGTTGCAGATCTTGGTCAGGCTCACGGCGATGGTGCGCAGCGCGCCGGAGAGCTCGACGAGCCCGTCCCGGGAGGACTGCGCCTCGAAGTGGTCGCGCGCCTCGGTCAGCGGCAGGTCCGTGTCCTCGCGCAGCAGCGCGATGACGCGCTGCGGGAACCCGGCGGGGGTGTTGATGCCGGTGCCGACGGCCGTGCCGCCGAGCGGGACCTCGGCCGCGCGGGGGAGCGCGGACTCGAGGCGCTCGATGCCGTAGCGGATCGCGGCCGCGTAGCCGCCGAACTCCTGGCCGAGGGTCACGGGCGTGGCGTCCATGAGGTGCGTGCGGCCGGACTTCACGACCGTCGACCACGCGTCGGCCTTCGCCGACAGGGCGTCCGCGAGGTGCGTGAGCGCCGGCACCAGGTCGCGGACCACTCCGGCGGTCGCGGCGACGTGCACGGACGTGGGGAACACGTCGTTCGACGACTGCGACGCGTTGACGTGGTCGTTCGGGTGCACGGGGCTGCCGAGCGAGCGCGAGGCGATCGTGGCGATGACCTCGTTGGTGTTCATGTTCGAGGACGTGCCCGAGCCGGTCTGGTAGACGTCGACCGGGAAGTGCTCGTCATGCGCACCCGAGGCGACCTCGTCCGCGGCCGCGACGATCGCGTCGGCGATCGCGGAGTCGAGCACGCCGAGCTCGGCGTTGGCCCGCGCGGCGGCCTTCTTGATCCGCGCGAGGGCCTCGATGTGGCCCCGCTCGAGGCGGGTCCCGGAGATGGGGAAGTTCTCGACGGCGCGCTGGGTCTGGGCGCGATACAGGGCGGTGGCCGGGACGCGGACCTCGCCCATGGTGTCGTGCTCGATCCGGTACTCGACCCCGTCGTCGGTGGCTGCAGAAGTCATGGCTCCATCCTGCCGCACGCCCCGCGGCCGGACCGCACCGTGCGGGACTGTGCGGAGCACGGCCACGGCCCGTGCGAGCGCGGCCCGGTGACCTGCGAGATCGCGGACAGATGCGACCGGGTAGCTGTGACCGATCCCAGTCAGGAGCACGGGATGGGCACAGTCGAGCGCCAAAGACGCAGGAACCGTGGACTTGTCGGACTGTGACCGCATACAGTCCTGGCCTGTACCAGGGCGAGAGGCTCACCGACGAGCCACCACTCGCGCCCGCATTCGAACGATGACGATCGAACGTGAAGGAATGGTCATGTCCCTGATCTCCCGAGGTCTGCGTCGACGAGCGGCTGCCATCGCGGCCGTCGGCGCGCTGCTGTGCGCCGGGGCCCCCGCCGCGTGGGCCGACGACTCCGGCCCCGTCGACGCGACGATCACCGTCCCCAAGGTCGCCGGCCTGTCCGACGAGTTCGCGATGGGCGTCGACGTCTCGACGGTGCTCTCGCAGGAGGAGAGCGGGGTGACGTATCGCGGCTATGACGGGCACACCGCCGACATCTTCGACGTGCTCGCCGCGTCCGGGGTCAACTACGTGCGCATCCGGATCTGGAACGACCCCTACGACGCGGACGGCCACGGCTACGGCGCGGGCAACGTCGACGTCGCGCGGGCGCTCGAGATCGGCGAGCGCGCCACCGCGCACCACATGAAGGTGCTGCTCGACTTCCACTACTCGGACTTCTGGGCCGACCCCGGCAAGCAGACGGCGCCCAAGGCGTGGGCCGGGTTCACGGTGCCGCAGAAGGCCGCGGCGGTCACGTCGTTCACGACCGACGCCCTGCAGCGGTTCAAGGCCGCAGGTGTCGACGTCGGCATGGTGCAGGTCGGCAACGAGACGAACGGCGGCGTGGCCGGCGTGACGGGCTACACCGACATGGCCACGATCTTCAGCGCGGGTAGCGCGGCCGTGCGAGCCGTCCTGCCGGACGCCCTCGTCGCGCTGCACTTCACCAACCCGGAGAAGGGCTACGCGACGGTCGCCGCCGCGATGGCGGGCGTCGACTACGACGTGTTCGCGAGCTCGTACTACCCGTACTGGCACGGCACGCTGGCGAACCTCACGACGCAGCTCAGCACCATCGCGAGCACCTACGGCAAGAAGGTCATGGTCGCCGAGACGTCGTGGGCGTACACGATGGAGGACGGCGACGGGTTCACCAACTCGATCGCCTCGGCGGCCTCCGCGCCGCAGTACCCGATCAGCGTGCAGGGGCAGGCGACCGAGGTGCACGACGTCATCCAGGCCGTCGCCGATGTTGGCGACGCGGGCATCGGCGTCTTCTACTGGGAGCCCGCGTGGACCCCGGTCGGGCCGCCCAGCGCGCTCGCCTCCAACATCACCACGTGGCAGACCTACGGCTCGGGCTGGGCGACGAGCTACGCCGGCGGGTACGACGCCGGCGCGACGGGGATCGAGTACGGCGGCTCGTCGTGGGACAACCAGGCCATGTTCGACTTCCAGGGCAACCCGCTGGCCTCGCTCAAGGTCTTCTCCTACGTCCGCACCGGCGCGCAGGCGCCGCTCGCCGTCTCGTCGGTCGCCCCGGTGACCGTGACGGTCGCCGCCGGGGACGCGATCACGCTGCCGGCCACCGTCGCCGTCACCTACAACGACGGCTCCGTCGTCGACCAGCCCACCACGTGGAACGACGCGGTCGACTGGATCACCGGACCGGGTATCTACACGATCCCCGGGACGACGACCTCGGGCGTGGCCACGACGGCGACGGTCGTCGTCAACGCCAAGAACTACGTGACCAAGAACCCGAGCTTCGAGGACGCCTCGACCTCTCCGTGGACCGTCACCGGGACCGGTGCGTCGATCAAGGCGACCGGCGACTCGTACGCAGGCGCCCGCTCGCTGGCGTTCTACAAGGCCACTGCCTACACGTTCGGCGTCTCGCAGGTGGTCACCGGCGTCCCTGCGGGGACCTACACGCTCTCGGCCACGGGCCAGGGCGGCAGCCTCGGCGCGACCGACAGCGTCACGTTGCAGTCCACGACCTCGACCGGGACCACGACGGCGCCGTTCGCGCTCACGGTCTGGCAGGCCTGGTCCACCCCGACCCTGCAGGTCACGGTCCCGGCCGACGGCACCGTGACGATCGGCGCAGCGGCGAGCGTCTCGGCCGGCGCGTGGGGGGCCATCGACGACTTCCGCCTGGTGGCCACGGCGCCCGTCGTCGACACGAGCGCGCTGCAGACCCTCGTCGACCGGGCGGCGGGAGTCACCCGGGCCCGATACACGGCGGAGTCGCTCGCGACGCTCGACGACGCCGTGGTCAAGGCCAAGGTCGTGCTGGGCGCGACGTCGGCCGACCCGACACGTCTCGCCCAGGCGCAGACCCTGCTGGGCGACGCGCTCGACGCCCTCGTCGTGGCCTACACGCCGTCGATCACGCTCGGCGCGGCCAGCGTGCACGTCGGGGACGCCGTCGCGGTGACGGGCGCGGGCTTCGCACCTGGCGAGGACGTCACGGTGAGCCTCGGCTCGGCGTCGAGCACCGTGCAGGCGTCATCGGCCGGTGCGGTGGCGGCGACACTGACGGCGCCCGCCGAAGCGGGCACGTACTCCGTCACGGCGGACGGCGCGGTCTCGGCCGTCACAGTCAGCGCGACCGTCACGGTCACGGTGAAGCCGGTCGTCTACGCGCCGCACGTCGCCGACGCCACGGTCGCGTACGGCACACCCGTCGTCGTCACCGGCGCCGGCTTCGCCCCGGGTGAGTCCGTGGTCGTCACCGTCGGGCAGGCGAAGGCGACGGTCACGGCGACGTCGGCCGGTGCCGTCCGGGCGAGCGTCGGCAAGCTCGCCGTCGGCACCTACCCGGTCACCGCGCGCGGCGCGGTCTCGGCAGTCGCCGCGACCAGCACGGTGAAGGTGGTCAAGGCGACGGCGACCGTGTCGCTGAAGGCGTCGCCTGCGTCGGCTGGCTACGGCCGTAAGGTCACGCTCACGGCCAGGGTGTCCCCGTCGGGGGCGACCGGCAGCGTCCAGCTCTACGACGGTGCGGCCAAGCTCGGCGGTGCCGTCGCGGTCTCGGGCGGTGTCGCGACGAAGGTCGTCAGCACGCTCGGGGTCGGCACGCACCGGTTCAAGGCCGTCTACCTGGGCTCCTCGTCGTACACGACCGCGACGAGCGCCACGGCGAAGGTCGTCGTGGCACGGGCCAAGGTCACGTCGGTGAGCATCTCGGGCAAGGCGTTCACGAGGGGCACCAGGCCCGTCGTGACGGTCCGGGTCGGCAAGCTCGACAACGGCTCGCGCGCCGCGGGAATCGTGACCGTGAGGGCCGGGGGCGTCAAGGTCGGCACCGCGAAGCTCTCGTCGTCCACGAGCTCCGTGACCATCAGGCTGTCGAAGAAGTACTCGACGTCGGTCAAGGTCAAGGCGACGTTCACACCGACGCGCTCGTCGACGGTGGCGCCGCGCACGTCGTCGACGACCACGTTGCGGGTCCGCTGACCGACCCGCACCCGGTGGGGGTCCGCCCACCGCCTCGACGCCCCGTTCGCACCGCCCGACCGGCCGCCCCCCGCGGCCGATCGGCTCGGCGCGAGCGGGGCGTCGTCGTGCGCGCGAGGGCCGGGCGGGGCCACGATGGTCGCGTGGACGACGAGAGGTGCGTGGCCGAGCGGTTCCTGGTCCACGGGCGGCTGGTGCGCTCGCCCCGCCGCCGGGCGGACCGCGATGCGGTGCTCGAGCACATCGCCGCGCACGTGCTCGCGCCGGGCGAGTGGGCGCTCGAGGCCGACGTGACGGTCCGCGTCGCCGAGCTCGCCGACGACCCCGTGCGTGTCCGGCGAGACATGGTCGAGGCGGGGCTGCTCGGACGCCGCGCGGACGGCTCCGTCTACTGGCGCGAGCGCGAGACCCGGCACGACGACGAGCCCGACGCTCGTCCGCGGCCCGCTGACCCCTGGTTCCCCTGAGGCGTCAGACCTCGCCGACGACCTCGGCGACGTGCACCTTGCCGTCGGCCAGCGTGTACTCGAGGCCGATGATCGCGCAGCGGCCCTCGGCGACGGCCTCGGCGAGCGAGACCGAGTAGCCCTGCAGCATCGTCACGGTGTGCCGGACGTGCTCGTGGCCGAGCGCCGCGGCCTCGATCGTCGAGACGTCCTGGCCCGAGCTCACCAGCCCCACGATGCTCGGGATCACGCGGTCGACGACGGCGCGGACGAACCCGGCCGGCACCTGGCCGTCGGTGAGGGCCGCGGTGGCTGCCGCGACCGCGCCGCACGAGTCGTGCCCGAGCACGACGACGAGCGGGGCGCCCAGCACCGAGACGCCGTACTCGATCGAGCCGATGACCGTCGTGTCGAGGACGTGGCCGGCGGTGCGCACGACGAACAGGTCGCCCAGCCCCTGGTCGAAGATGATCTCGGCCGCGACGCGGGAGTCGGAGCAGCCGAACAGCACGGCGAACGGGTGCTGCTCCGCCGAGAGCTCCGAGCGGCGCTCGATGCTCTGGGAGGGATGCGCCATCTCGCCGCGCACGAAGCGGTCGTTCCCTTCGCGCAGTGCGGTCCAGGCCTCGGCGGGGGTCAGCGTGTGCGGCACGTCGCCATCGTCGCAGGTGGCGGCGCACGCGCAAGCCCGTGTCCACGGAGGTCCACTACGCCGTTCGGGTGGCAGCACCTCACCTCCCGGGTGTAGGCCTGTACCCGAAGCGATGACGCCTCGAACCTCTGGGAGGGACACGTGCGACGACGCACCCGGGCCCTGGCCCTCGCCGTGGTGGCGGGGCTGGTGGCACCGCTCGCTGCGTGCAGCAGCGACGACGGTCCACCGACACTGACCTGGTACATCAACCCCGACGACGGCGGGCAGGCGGAGATCGCGAAGCGGTGCACCGACGCCGCGAACGGCGCCTACCGGATCGAGACCTCGATCCTGCCGCGTGACGCGAGCGCTCAGCGCGAGCAGCTGGCCCGCCGGCTGGCGGCGAAGGACTCGTCGATCGACATCATGAGCCTCGACCCGCCGTTCATCCCCGAGCTCGCCGAGCCCGGCTTCCTGGCGCCGATCCCGCAGGACGTAGCCGACAAGGTCAGCCAGGACGTCGTGCAGGGTGCGCTCGACGGGGCGACCTGGAAGGGCAAGCTCGTCACGGTGCCGTTCTGGGCGAACACGCAGCTGCTCTGGTATCGCAAGTCGGTCGCCGAGAAGGCGGGCCTGGACCCGTCGAAGACGCCCGTGACGTGGAAGCAGATCATCGACGCGGCCAAGGACCAGAGCAAGTTCCTGGCCGTCCAGGGCACCAAGGCCGAGTCGCTGACGGTGTGGATCAACGCCCTGGTGGAGTCCGCCGGCGGGCACATCCTGACGAACCCGGAGGCGCCGGCCGACGAGCTGAAGCTGGGCCTGGAGACCGACGCGGGCAAGGCCGCCGCCGAGGTCATGGGCACCATCGGCAAGGAGGGGCTGGGCGGACCCGGCCTGCCGACCGCCGACGAGGGCGCCTCGTTGACCCTGTTCCAGGGGGACAAGGGCTCGTTCATGGTGAACTGGCCGTTCGTCTGGTCGGCGACGAATGCGGCCGTCGAGGACGGCACGCTCGACAAGTCGCTGCTCGACGACATCGGGTGGGGTCTGTACCCGCAGGTGACCGAGGGCACCAAGTCGCGTCCGCCGTACGGCGGGATCAACCTTGGCATCGGGGCCTTCAGCAAGCACGTGGACGACTCCTTGAAGGCCGCCCAGTGCATCGTGACCCCCGAGAACCAGGCCTACTACTTCGCCACGAACGGCAACCCGCCGTCGAACACGAAGTCGTACGAGGACGCTGACGTCAAGAAGGCCTTCCCGATGGCGGACGTCATCCGCGAGTCGCTCGAGAACGCCGCCCCGCGGCCTCAGACGCCGTACTACAACGAGGTCTCGCTCGGCCTGCAGGAGACCTGGCACCCGCCGGCCTCGGTCAACCCGGCGACGACCCCGAAGAAGTCGACCGACTTCATCACGTCCGTCCTGCGAGGGGAGCAGCTGCTATGACCGCGGAGGTCGCCACAGCGCAGACAGTCGAGGACGCGGCGCGACCGCGACGGAAGGTCGCCCGCAGCGATCGGGCGAGGTCCGAGGCGCGACTCGGGTGGCT
The DNA here is from genome assembly GCF_003470205.1 of Cellulomonas rhizosphaerae. Taxonomy (GTDB): domain Bacteria; phylum Actinomycetota; class Actinomycetes; order Actinomycetales; family Cellulomonadaceae; genus Cellulomonas; species Cellulomonas rhizosphaerae. The sequence goes on along the minus strand of NZ_QWKP01000200.1, from coordinate 29,181 downwards.
GCTCGCCGGGCCGGCGTTCGTCGTGATGCTGCTCGTCACGCTGTACCCCATCCTGCAGGCCACGTACGACTCGCTGTTCGCCTACCGCCTGACGGCTCCCGACGACAAGGAGTTCATCGGGCTGCGCAACTACGTGGAGGTCCTCACCGACTCGGTGTTCGTCCAGGCCCTCCTGGTGACGCTCCTGATCATGGTCGTCTCCGTGGTCGTCGAGCTGCTCCTCGGCTTCGCGCTCGCGCTCGTCATGCACCGCGCGATCACCCAGCTCCGGGGTCTGCTCCGGACGGTCATCCTGGTGCCCTACGGCATCATCACGGTCGTCTCGGCGTTCGCGTGGTTCTACGCGTTCGACATCAACTCGGGCTTCGTCAACCACTGGTTCAGCTGGCTGCCCTTCATCGACACCGACCTGAACTGGTTCGCCCAGCAGGGCACGAGCCTCTTCGTGATCATCGCGTCGGAGATCTGGAAGACGACGCCGTTCATCTCGCTGCTGCTGCTCGCCGGGCTCGCCCAGGTCCCGACCGAGCTGGAGGAGGCGGCGGAGGTCGACGGCGCCACCTGGTGGCAGCGGATGCGCAAGGTCGTGCTGCCGAACATGAAGGCCGCGATCATGGTGGCCGTCCTGTTCCGCGCCCTGGACGCGTTCCGGATCTTCGACAACGTCTTCATCATGACCAACGGCGCGAACGGGACCACGGTGCTCTCGCTGCTGGCCTACCGGACCTCGATCGGGCGGCTCGAGATCGGGCTCGGCTCGGCGATCTCGGTGATCTTGTTCCTGTGCGTCCTGCTGATCTGCTTCATCGCGATCAAGCTCTTCAAGGTCAATCTGGCCGGCGCGAGGGGGGAGAGCTGATGCGCGCGATGTCCACCAGGCTCAAGGTCGCCTGGGCCGTCATCACGATCCTCGTGCTCGTGTACGCCCTGTTCCCCGTGTTCTCCATCCTCGCCACGTCGTTCAAGCTGCCGAGCCAGCTGAACCTCGGCACGTTCCTGCCGAAGACGTGGACCTGGAGCAACTACGAGCAGATCCTCACGGGCTCCGCCAAGGACCTGTTCCTGCCGTCGCTGCGGAACTCGATCGGCATCTCGCTGATCGCGACGTTCGTCGCCGTCGTCCTGGCGACGCTCGCCGCCTACGCCATCGCCCGGCTCGACTTCCCGGGCAAGAAGCTGATCCTGACGACGGCCCTGGGGGTCTCCATCTTCCCGGTGGTCTCGCTGGTCACGCCGCTGTTCAACCTGTGGCGCAACATCGGCCTCTACGACACGTGGCTCGGCCTGATCATCCCGTATCTGTCACTGACGCTGCCGATCTCGATCTGGACCCTGGCGGCCTTCTTCCGCCAGATCCCGTGGGAGCTCGAGCAGGCGGCGCAGGTCGACGGTGCGACGGCGTGGCAGGCGTTCCGCAAGGTGATCGTGCCGCTCGCGGCGCCCGGCGTCTTCACGACTGCGCTGATCGCCTTCTTCATCGCGTGGAACGACTTCGTCTACGGCATCTCGCTGACGTCGACGTCCGCGGCACGCCCCGTCCCCGCCGCCCTCGCGTTCTTCACCGGCGCCTCGCAGTTCGAGGAGCCCACCGGAGCCATCTCGGCGGCGGCGGTCGTCGTCACCGTCCCCGTCGTCATCCTCGTCCTGCTCTTCCAACGCCAGATCGTGTCCGGCCTGACCCAGGGCGCCGTCAAGGGCTGACCCCCTCTTCCCAAGGAGACCACCGATGGCTGCCATCACCCTCAAGGACATCGTCAAGGAGTACGGCGACGGGTACCTCGCCGTGAAGGGCGTGAGCCTGGACATCGCCGACGGGGAGTTCGTCATCCTCGTCGGGCCGTCCGGCTGCGGGAAGTCGACGCTGCTGCGCATGATCGTCGGCCTCGAGGACATCACCTCGGGCGACCTGGCGATCGGCGGCGACCGCGTCAACGACAAGGCCCCGCGCGATCGGCACCTGGCGATGGTGTTCCAGAACTACGCGCTCTACCCGCACCTGACGGTCTTCGAGAACATCGCGTTCCCGCTGCGGCTGCAGAAGGGCGCCTTCACCGAGGAGCAGGTCCGCGAGAAGGTCGAGTTCGCGGCCAAGACGCTCGAGCTCCAGGACCACCTGCAGCGCAAGCCCGCCAACCTGTCCGGAGGGCAGCGGCAGCGGGTTGCCATGGGTCGCGCGATCGTCCGCGAGGCGCAGGCGTTCCTGTTCGACGAGCCGCTCTCGAACCTCGACGCGAAGCTGCGCGGACAGATGCGCACGGAGATCGCGCGCATGCAGCGCCGGCTCGGCACGACCACGGTCTACGTCACGCACGACCAGACCGAGGCCATGACGCTCGGCGACCGGGTCGCGGTGCTGCGCAAGGGCGAGCTGCAGCAGGTCGCGTCGCCTCGCGGGCTCTACGAGCACCCGGTCAACCTGTTCGTCGCGGGGTTCATCGGCTCGCCGCCGATGAACTTCCTGCCGGGCGAGATCGTCGACGACGTCCTGCGGCTCCCACTGGTCGACGTGCCGCTGACCGACGATCTCAAGGCCCGGCTCGGCGACCGCAAGCTGGTCATCGTCGGCCTGCGGCCGGAGCACTTCGAGGACGCCTCTCTCACCGACGACCGGCGCAGCGCGGACGGCGTGACCTTCGACGCGACGGTCGACGTCACCGAGTGGCTCGGCTCGGACCTGTACGCCTACGTGCCCTTCGACACCAACCCGGAGGTGGCCGGCAAGCTCGAGGAGCTCGACCGCGACCTCGACGGCGAGGGGATGCGCACGCAGCTCGTCGTCGCGCTGGACTCCGAGAGCCGCGTGCGCGACGGCGACGACGCCAAGCTCTGGGTGAACCCGGCCAAGATGATGGTGTTCGACCCGGAGAGCGGGGAGAACCTCACGTACGACGCGGACGCCGTCAAGGAGATCGACCAGCAGAACGAGGCGGACCGCAAGGCTTCGCTCGAGCGGGCGCAGGCTCGGGAGAAGGCGAAGGCGAGCTGACGGCGTCGGCTGCCCGTGCTGCGGCGGGCAGCCGACGCCGCCGGCCGCGCGCGCTGCGTGGCGCCCGAGGTCAGCTCTCGGCCGACGGGGTCGCCGGCTCACGCACGGCGGCGAGCCGCTCGCGTGCGCCGTCGAGCCACCGCTGGCAGCGGGCCGCCAGCGCCTCGCCGCGCTCCCACAGCGCGAGCGAGCCCTCGAGCGACTCGGAGCCCGCCTCGAGCCGCGCAACCACCTGGACCAGCTCGTCGCGCGCCTGCTCGTAGGACAGTGCGGCGACGTCGGCGTTCGGGTCTTCGGCGGGCGTGCTGGGCTGCTTCGGCATTCGCCTATCCAACCAGCCGGGGCTGACATCCGTGCCGGGCCCTGTCCGGCGCGTGGTGCCCAGGCGGAGCGAGGGTCAGCTGACGACGTCGGCCGCGAGCTCGCCGGCGGCGACGCGGACGCGCAGGCGGTCGCCGGCCGCGACATCCGCGGGATCGCGCACGACGTGACCGTCCGCGCGCTGGACCACCGCGTACCCGCGGTCGAGGGTGGCGGCCGGGGACAGGGCACGTACCTGGGCGGCCAACCCGATGACCTCGGCGTGCGCGTGCCGGAGCGCGGAGTCGAGAGAGCGACGGGCGACGTCGCGGTGGGCGTGCAGGCGGTGCTCGAGCTGGTCGACGAGCGTCGTCGGCGTGGCGAGCACGGGCCGGCTGCGCCAGTGCTCGAGGGCGTTCTGCTCGCGGTCGAGCCGTCCGAGGATCGCTGTGCGGGAGCGCTGGCGCGCCTGGACCAGGCGCGCGCGCTCCTCGGTCACGTCCGGGACGATGCGCTTGGCCGCGTCGGTCGGGGTCGAGGCGCGCAGGTCGGCGACCAGGTCGAGCAGCGGCGAGTCGAGGTGGTGTCCGATGGCGCTCACCAGGGGCGTCCGGCACGCAGCCGCGACGCGCACGAGCGACTCGTTGCTGAACGGGAGCAGGTCCTCGAAGGAGCCGCCGCCGCGCGCGACGACGATGACGTCGACCCGGGGGTCCGCGTCGAGCTCGGCGATCGCGGCGCTGACCTCGGGTACGGCTCGCGGCCCCTGCACAGTGACCCGCCGGATCTCGAACTGCGCGGCGGCCCACCGGCCGCGCGCGTTGGAGACCACGTCGTGCTCCGCGTCGCCCTGCTGGGCCACGACGAGGCCGATCACGCCCGGCAGGAACGGCAGCGGCTTCTTGCGGCGCTCGTCGAACAGACCCTCGGCGCCCAGGACGCCCTTGAGGTGCTCGATGCGGGCGAGCAGCTCGCCGAGACCGACGAGGCGGACGTCGTCGGCCGCGAACGTCAGGTCGCCCTTCTTGGCGTGGAAGCGCGGCCGGGCGTGCACGACGATGTGCGACCCGTCGCTGACCTGCTGCGCGATCTTGCCGATGGCCGCCGCGGGAGCCGTGACCGACAGCGACATGTCGAGGTCGGTGTCCCGCAGGGTCAGGAAGTAGAGGGTGTTCCACTTCTTGAAGTTGAGCACCTGGCCCTCGACCCAGACCGGCGGCATCTTGGCGATGTAGTCCGAGATCTTGGGGGCGAGGTGCCGCACGGGCCACGGCCGCTCCGGGGTGGTGTCGCCAGCGCGCAGGGGGAGCGGCAGCACGACGCCCTCGAGGCCCGGCTGGTCGGCTCGTTCTGTGCTCACGCGGCCAAGCCTGCACCATCACACCCACACCCACGCGTGTGGGCATCGTCGTGTGTGGGCATCGCTGTGTGTGCGCATCGTCGTGTGTGCGCCGGGAGGAGGCTTGGACCAGAGTCGGTGTGACGCTCGCCGCCCCCGAGGTTCGGTCGCGGCAGGCGAACTAGACTCGCCGCGTGACCTCTGCCTCGACCGCCGTCCACGACGCCGCGCCCGGCACGACGACCAAGCGGGTGCTGCTCGCGGCTCCTCGTGGCTACTGCGCCGGTGTCGACCGTGCCGTCGTCGCCGTCGAGAAGGCGCTCGAGCACTACGGCGCCCCGGTGTACGTGCGCAAGGAGATCGTCCACAACAAGTTCGTCGTCGAGACCCTTGCCGCGCGCGGCGCGGTGTTCGTCAACGAGACCGACGAGGTGCCCGAGGGGGCCCGCGTCGTGTTCTCCGCGCACGGTGTCTCGCCGGCGGTGCACGCCTCCGCGGCCGCGCGCTCGCTGCAGACCATCGACGCGACGTGCCCGCTGGTGACCAAGGTGCACAAGGAGGCCGTGCGGTTCGCGGCCGAGGACTACGACATCCTGCTCATCGGCCACGAGGGCCACGAGGAGGTCGAGGGCACGCAGGGCGAGGCCCCCGAGCGCATCCAGGTGGTCAACTCCCCGGACGCCGTCGACGACGTCGTGGTGCGCGACCCTGACCGGCTCGTGTGGATCTCGCAGACCACGCTGTCGGTCGACGAGACCATGGAGACGGTCCGCCGCCTGCGCGAGCGGTTCCCCAACCTGCAGGACCCGCCCTCGGACGACATCTGCTACGCCACGCAGAACCGCCAGGTGGCCGTGAAGAAGATCGCGCCGGCCTGCGACGTCGTCATCACGGTCGGCTCGGCGAACTCGTCGAACTCCGTGCGGCTCGTCGAGGTCGCCCTCGAGGCCGGTGCGCGCTCGTCGTACCGGATCGACACCGCTGCCGAGCTGGACCCGGCGTGGTTCGACGGCGCCGCGACGGTGGGTGTGACGTCGGGCGCGTCGGTGCCGGAGATCCTGGTGCGCGACGTCCTCGAGTCCCTCGACCGCCTCGGCTTCGGGACCGTCGAGGAGGTGCGCACCGCGACCGAGGACTTGATGTTCTCTCTCCCGCGCGAGCTGCGCGCCGACCTCAAGGCCGCGGGCACGCCGGTGCCGCGGCTCACACGGGAGTCGCGCCCGACGCCCGAGGGTCGTCAGTCGCTGGAGATCGACCCGATCTGACGCCGGGTTCAGCCCGGCTCGGCCGCCCGGCGGACCTCATCGGCCAGGGCCTGCTCGCGCGCCCACGCCCGCTCCTCGCGCAGCACGCGCCCGTCGAGCTCGACGATCTGCTCCTGCTCGGACGCGACCAGCTCGGGCGCACCGAGCGTCGCGAGCCGCGGGTCGGCCGGTGCGGGGCTGGGTAGGTCCGCGCCGACCACGCCGAGCTCCGCGAACCGCCGGGCGCTGACCAGCACCCGCGTCTCGAGCGAGGACACGGTCTTGTTGTAGGCGTCTGCGGCGCCGTCGATCGCCCGTCCGAGGCGCGCGAGGTGGCCGCCCATCGTCGCGAGCCGCCCGTGCAGCTCCTTGCCGAGCGTGAGCACCGCCTGCGCGTTCGCCGCGAGGGCGTCCTGCCGCCAGGCGTAGGCGATCGTGCGCAGCAGCGCGAGCAGCGTCACGGGCGTCGCGAGGACGACGTCGCGCTCGAAGGCGTACTCGATGATCGCGGGGTCCTGCTCGACCGCCGCGTGCAGGAACGACTCGGCGGGCACGAACATGACGACGAACTCGGGCGCGGGCTCGAACTGGTTCCAGTACTTCTTCGCCGCGAGGTCGTCGATGTGCTTGCGCATGTGTCGCGCGTGGGCGGCGAGCCGCTCGGCGCGGACGGCCTCGTCGCTCGTCGTGCTGGCCTCCAGGAACCCGAGGAACGCGACCTTGGCGTCCACGACGACCTGCTTGCCGCCGGCGAGCCGCACGACCATGTCCGGGCGCAGCAGCCCGTCGTCCGTGCGGACCTGGCTCTGCTCGGTGAAGTCGACGTGCGCGAGCATCCCGGCCGCCTCGACGACGCGGCGCAGCTGCAGCTCGCCCCACTTCCCTCGCACCTGCGAGGAGCGCAGGGCCGTGACGAGCTGGGCGGTCTCGCCGCGCAGCTGGTCGGACGCGGTCCGCATCGCGCGGACCTGCTCGCCGAGCGCGCTCTGGCCCTCGACCCGCGCGCGCTCCGCGGTGGTCAGCTCGGTGCGCACCTGCTCGAGCGTGCGCGCGAGCGGCTCGACCATCGCGCGCACCGCCTGCTCGCGCTGCGCGAGCTCGCCCACCTGCGTCTGGTGGTCGGCCGCGAACCGCTGCGAGGCGAGCGCCAGGAACTGGTCCGTGCTAGTCGCCAGGGCCTCGGCGGCTAGCGAGCGGAACTGGTCGGACATCCTGTCCGCGTCGGCACCGGCCTCGACCTGGCGCTCGCGGGCCGCGCCCAGCAGGGCCTCGGCCCGTGCGGCCTCGACCTGCGCCCGCCGGACGCGCGCATCCGCCCGCCGGCTCGCCGACGACCAGGCCAGCACGCCCGCGACCAGCGCACCGAGCAGCAACCCGAGCGCGAGACCCATCCCGAATCCGTCCATGGCCGCAGCGTCGCACCCACCCCTGACACGCACCCGGAGCGGGCGCTCGTGTCGGGCGTCACACCTATGCTGACGCGATGCCCGACCACCCGGAGGTCCCGCCCACCCCGTCCGCCGTGCCCGCTCCCGCGCCCGCGCTCGAGGTGCGCGGCCTGTGGCGCCGGTTCGGGCATAAGATCGCCGTATCCGGGATCGACCTCGTCGTGCCGGCCGGCTCGTTCTACGGCCTCGTCGGGCCCAACGGCGCCGGCAAGACGACGACGCTGTCCATGGCCACGGGCTTGCTCAAGCCCGACTTCGGCACGGTCCTCGTGCACGGCCGGGACCTGTGGGCCGCCCCGGCCGAGGTCAAGCAGCTGCTCGGTGTGCTCCCCGACGGCGTGCGGCTGTTCGACCGGCTCACCGGCGCGCAGCTCATCACCTACGCCGGTCTCCTGCACGGCCTCGACCGCGAGACCGTCGCGGCCCGCACGGCGGACCTCCTGCGGGCGATGGCCCTCGAGGCCGACGCGAAGACGCTGGTCGTCGACTACTCGGCGGGCATGACCAAGAAGGTCGCGCTCGCGTGCGCGCTCGTGCACGCGCCGCGGCTGCTCGTGCTCGACGAGCCGTTCGAGGCCGTCGACCCCGTCTCGGCGGCCAACATCCGCGACATCCTCACGTCGTACGTCGGCTCGGGCGGCACCGTCATCGTGTCGTCGCACGTGATGGACCTGGTCCAGCGCATGTGCGACCACGTCGCCGTGATCGCGGGCGGGCACGTGCTCGCGGCGGGCACGGTCGACGAGGTCCGCGGCGACGTCAGCCTCGAGGAGCGGTTCGTCGACCTCGTCGGCGGCCGCGTCACGGGGGAGGGGCTCGCGTGGTTGCGCACCTCCTCCGACTAAAGCTGACGCTGCTCGCCAACGGCCTCAAGCGCAGCGCGTGGCAGGTCGTCGGGCTCGTCATCGGCGTGCTCTACGGCCTGGGCGCGCTCGTCCTGGTCGTCTCCGGGATGATCGCGCTGAGCTTCGCCGACGCCGAGCTGCGCCAGCCCGTCGCGGTACTCGTCGGCTCGCTCATGGTGATCGCCTGGTGGGTGGTCCCGCTCATCTCGTTCGGCGTGGACTCGACGCTCGACCCCGCGCGCTTCGTGACGTTCGCCGTGCCGCGCCGCTCGCTGCTCGTCGGGCTCGCGCTCGCGGGCGTGGTCGGAGTCCCCGGCGTCATCACCGCGCTCTCCTCGCTGTCCATCGGCATCGTCTGGTGGCGCGACCCGCTCGCGCTGGTCACCGGCCTGGTCGGGGCGGCCATCGGGCTCGCGCTCGCGATCGTCGGGTCGCGTGCGACGACGACGGCCGCGCTGCCCCTCGTCGGCCGGCGGCGCGTGCGCGAGGCCATGGCGGGCCTGGCCATCGTGCCGTTGCTGCTCGTCGGCCCGCTGATCGGGCGGTTCTCGTCGGGCGTGTCGGTGGGCATCGACGACCTCCGGGGTGTTGCCGACGTGCTGGCCTGGACGCCGTTCGGTGCGCCGTGGGCGATCCCGGCCGACGTCGCGGGCCGGGACTGGGGGCTGGCCGCGGGACGCGCGGGTGTCGCCCTCGGGGTGCTCGCGCTCGCGGCCTGGGTGTGGGCGAAGGCGCTCGCGTACGGACTCGTGAATCCGCCGCACAACGAGGCCTCGGCCAAGCGCCGCGGGCTGGGGTGGTTCGACCGGCTGCCCGCGACGCCCGTCGGCGCCGTGACCGCCCGGTGCCTGACCTACTGGGCCCGGGACCCGCGCTACGCGCTCGCCGCGGCCATCGTGCCGGTCGTCCCGTTCATCCTGTGGGTGCTCGACCGCGACGGCGGCGCCCTGCTGCTCGCCGGTCCGATCGCCGCCTTCCTGCTCGGGTGGGGCATCTCGGCCGACGTCGCCTACGACGGCTCGGCGTTCTGGACCCACGTCGCCTCGCCCGTCACCGGCCGCGCCGACCGGTGGGGGCGCGTGCTCTCCGCCGGCGCGATCGGGCTCCCGGTCATCCTGCTGTTCGCGGTCGGCTCGGCACTGGTCACCGACCAGCCCGAGGCCATCCCTGCGCTCGTCGGCCTCAGCCTCGGTGTGCTCCTGACCGGCCTGGGCGTGGCGAGCGTCGTGTCCGCCTACGTCGTCTACCCCGTGCAGCAGCCTGGCGAGAGCCCGTTCCAGACCAGGCAAGGAGCCTCGACCGCGGCGCTGACCTCGCAGCTCGTCGGCTGGCTCGCGCTGCTGGTCATCAGCGCGCCGGAGATCGTGCTCGCGATCCTCGCCGTACGCGCGGGCTCGCTCTCCCTCGGGTTCGCGACGGTCGTCGTCGGGCTCGGACTGGGCATCACGGTGCTGCTGCTCGGTGTGAGGTACGGCGGCCGGGCCCTCGAGCGCAACGGCCCGGTGCTGCTGCAGCGCATCCTCGCGTTCTCCTGATCACCCGACCCCCGTAGACTCAACGCCCGTGGCTCTCTCCATCGGCATCGTCGGCCTGCCCAACGTCGGCAAGTCCACCCTCTTCAACGCCCTGACCCGTGCGCAGGTGCTCGCGGCGAACTACCCGTTCGCGACCATCGAGCCCAACGTCGGCGTCGTCCCGCTGCCCGACCCGCGCCTGCAGGTGCTCGCCGACCTGTTCGGCTCCGAGCGGATCCTGCCCGCGACGGTGTCGTTCGTCGACATCGCCGGCATCGTCAAGGGCGCGAGCGAGGGCGAGGGCCTGGGCAACAAGTTCCTCGCCAACATCCGCGAGGCCGACGCGATCTGCCAGGTCACGCGCGCGTTCGCCGACCCTGACGTCGTGCACGTCTCCGGCGCGGTGAACCCCAAGGACGACATCGAGATCATCGCCACCGAGCTGATCCTCGCCGACCTGCAGACCCTCGAGAAGGCGGTGCCGCGCCTCGAGAAGGAGGTTCGCGGCAAGAAGGCCGAGCCCGCGCTGCTCGCCGCCGCGCAGGAGGCCGTCGCGGTCCTCGAGACCGGCCAGACGCTGTTCGCCGGCGGCAAGAAGATCGACCCCGAGTACCTCGACCAGCTCCAGCTCATGACGAGCAAGCCGTTCATCTACGTCTTCAACACCGACGACGCCGGCCTGGCCGACACGGCCATGCAGGACGAGCTGCGCGCTCTCGTCGCCCCCGCGGACGCAATCTTCCTCGACGCTAAGTTCGAGTCCGAGCTCGTCGAGCTCGAGCCCGACGAGGCTCGCGAGATGCTCGCCGACAACGGCCAGGACGAGGCCGGGCTGGACCAGCTCGCCCGTGTCGGCTTCCACACCCTCGGCCTCCAGTCCTACCTGACGGCCGGCCCGAAGGAGGCCCGCGCCTGGACGATCCACCAGGGCTGGACCGCTCCCCAGGCCGCCGGCGTCATCCACACGGACTTCCAGAAGGGCTTCATCAAGGCCGAGGTCATCTCGTTCGACGACCTCGTCGCCGCCGGTTCCGTCGCCGCCGCGCGGTCGGCCGGCAAGGCCCGGATCGAGGGTAAGGACTACGTGATGGCCGACGGCGACGTGGTCGAGTTCCGCTTCAACGTGTAGGACAGGTCGCACTGATGGCGAGACGCCTGATGTTCGTCCAGCTGAAGACGGGCTACGACATCGATCGTGGGCCGTCGTGGATCGGTTGGGTCGACTTCAACAGGTCGTGGAAGACAGCGAGGTTCCACGGGCGCGAACTACGCCGCTTCCAGAGTTTCGACGCCAACTTCTTCGACGTCGAGACGGATGAGACCTTCTGGTTGTCGGGTCCAAAACGAGACCGAACCGACCTTCGGTGTGGGCCTGGTGCGGCCGTCATCGATGACGACGCACATGACGCCTACACGGCGTTCCTCGACGGTGCACCGCTGCCCGGCCGTGAGGACGGTTGATCGCTGGAGGTGCCGAGGAGGAGCAGGCCGCTCTGTCAGTCCTCCGCAAGCCTGAGGGTCCTCGCCGTGAGCACGACCATCCAGCGGTGATCGGTCGCCGCCCAGGTGTTCCTGCGGTGCGGCGCTGCTGCCGCCCAGGCCGACGCAAGCGGCAGCCAGTGCTCGACAAGCTCGTCTCTGATGGCGGCGCGTACCGGCGTCGGGACCGCATGCCACCGCATGAGGAGCCGCTCGGGCGCTGACGCTCCCCAGGCGGAGTCGAGGCGGGAAGGCCGCGCGTCGCCGACCCAGTACACGTCGAAGACCATCGACCCGTCGTCTGTGTTACGTGGGCGAGGCGGTGGCGGTCCCAGAGACAATGAGCCGATCGTCGCGCCCGCCTGACGGAGCGCATGCTCGATGACGTCGCGCCCGACGGCGTAGGTCAGCCCACGTGGGAGCCGAGCCCGGCTGTAGTCCGACCAAGGCGCGTCGTCGATCACCACCGAACATTAGTGGAGTCAAGGTCGACGGACGATGTGGCAGGTCGAACGCCGCAGACGTCGATCGGCGGCGCTCTTTGGTCGACTCCCGCTTCAACGGTGATGGCGCCGGACTGGAATAGGCGGACCGGCGTGCACCCAGGTGCGATCGGATCGGTCGCACTCGTCGCGGTACCGAGCGACCAGGCCGCTCGCGCCGCTCCCGCCTGCGCCGCTCTGGCCTGCAGCAGACTCCGAGCCGCACAACTGGGTCGTCGTGCCCTTCGGCGACATCGAGCACGAGTTCAACCTCGGCGCCCGGGCACCTTGCTCTCGACCGAGCTGGCGGCAGACGACGCGCTGCAAGCTTCTGACGCCGGGCGGAGTGACGGCGACGAGGTCGGAAACCACCAGGCGACACCCTTTCGCTGGCTGAGACCGCGAGGAGATGCTTCATGCCGGAGCCGATCCTGGCATCGGCTCCGATCGCGTGGTCACGAGTCGAACTGCACGACGGCATGGAAGACTCGGCCGCTATCGTCGTCGCCCCGTGACTTTGCAGAGTGCTGGAGGTGGCGTGAGCCCGGACACCTGGCGCGCAACGATTGACCGCCATGTCCCCGACGACGTGGCTCGCCTGCTCGCCACCGTTTCTGAATGGTTCGGTCAGCCCGAGTCCAATGCGGAGTACGTCGAGGCGGCGCGGACCAAGGAGACCTGGACGGTGCGCGACCAGGAGGGCGTGGTCGTCGGCGTCACCTTGGTCGATCGGCACTTTCCTCACGTCGCCGAGATCCACCTGACGGTGGTCGACCGTGCGGTGCACGGCACCGGTGTGGGATCGGCGATGATGAGCGCGATCGACCAGGACGCTCGCGCACGGGGTGTTCGCCTGCTGGAGGTCAAGACGCTGGGCGCCTCCCACCCGGATGCTGGGTATGGCCGTACGCGGCACTTCTACGAGAAGTGGGGCTTCCTCCCGCTCGAGGAGACGAACCTCTGGGGCGAGGGCACGCCATGCCTGTTCATGGTCAAGCCGCTGTGATCGACCCGGTGCTCGCCCTCGTGGCGCCGATGAGCGTCCTCGCGCTGGCGGCGCTCACGCTCGGAGGCCTGAACGCCTTCCAGGCTGTCGCCGGAAAGCGGCTCAGCAAGGAGCCCAGCATGCGATCGGACGCGGTGATGCGGCGCCAGTCAGCGACTGCCGGGGTCGTCCTCGTCGCGCTCAGCGTTCTCCTGATGGCGATGCTGGGGGCGATGCTCACCGTCCGGTAGGCCGCGCCGGCCCCGGTCGGTGAGACCAGGACCGGCGCGCTCGCGGTCAGTGCGTGATCGACCGGCGACCGCCGACGCGGATCCAGATCAGCAGCACGATGATCGCGCCGATGAGCGACCCGATGATCCCGGCGGGCTGCAGGAAGCCGTCGTCGGCGTCCTTGTGGAACAGCAGGTAGCCGAGGAACCCGCCGACGAACGAGCCGACGATCCCGATGACGATCGTCATCGGGAGGGACAGGTCCTGCTTGCCCGGGACGATGAGGCGCGCGAGCAGCCCGGCGATGAGCCCGACGATGATGATGGTGACGATGAGTCCCAGCATGGTGGTGCCTCTCTGTTGGAGTGGGTGTTGCTCCGACTTCACCACCCCTAGGGCTGTCGCGGCACACCCCTAGGGAGGGCTAACGTCGAGGGGTGCCCACTCCCGAGCGACCCATCACCGTCGCGCTGGTCGACGACTACGACGTCGTCGTGATGGGCGTGGCCAAGATCCTCGACCAGTACCGCGACCGCGTCGTCGTGGCGGAGATCGACACGAACGAGCCGGTCGAGGACGTCGTCGACATCGTGCTCTACGACGCGTTCGCCCAGCCGGAGTCGGACCAGGCGGAGATCGGCGTGCTGGTCCGCAACCCGCGGGCTCGCCGCGTGGTCGTCTTCACCTGGAACTTCCACCCGAACCTCGTCGCGCAGGCCCGCGCGCAGGGCGTCCGGGGCTATCTGTCCAAGGCGCTGCCCGCCCGCGAGCTCGTCGCCGCGCTCGAGGCGGTGCACGCGGGCGAGGTCGTGATCAGTGAGGACCCCGGCCGCGCGAGGCCGGCCAGCGGACTGGACTGGCCCGGCCGCGGCGAGGGCCTGACCGACCGCGAGGCGGAGATCCTCGCGCTCATCACCCAGGGGCTGAGCAACGCGGACGTCGCCGGGCACACCTACCTCAGCCCGAACACGGTCAAGTCCTACATCCGCTCGGCCTACGCCAAGATCGGCGTGGAGAGCCGGACCCAGGCGGTGCTGTGGGGCGTCAAGCACGGCTTCCAGCCGGACAGCCACCGGATCGACCACTGGCGCGGAGGGCCCTGAGCGCCTGTCGCGCCGGCGTGATGCCTGCCAGCATGGGTCGATGTCCTCGGATCTGTTCGAGCCGGTCGGGCACGGTCCCGACGCGGTGGCCGACCGCCTCCTGGCGGCGACGCTCGGCGCCCAGGAGCTGTTCGCTGTCTACGCGGGCGAGCGCCTCGGCTGGTACGCGGCGCTGGCCGCTCAGGGACCCTCGACGCCGGCGGAGCTCGCCGGGAGCACGGGCACCGACGAGCGCTACGTGCGCGAGTGGCTCGAGCACCAGGCGGTCGCCGGGTACGTGACCGTCGACGACGAGCATCGCTTCGCCCTCACCGACGGCGCCCGCGAGGTGCTGACCGACGCCGACTCAGCCCTTTACCTCGCGCCGCTCGGCCGCCTGCAGGCAGCAAGCGGGCGGGTGGTCGACGACCTCGTCGAGGCCTACCGCACGGGCGGCGGAGTGTCCTGGGCGCAGATGGGCGACGACGCGCGCACCTCGCAGGGCGCGCTCAACCGGCCCTTCTTCCTCGGGGCGCTGGTCGACGAGGTCCTGCCGTCGATCCCCGCGCTCCACGGCGTCCTCGAGCAGGGCGCGACGGTCGCGGACCTGGGGTGCGGCGAGGGGTGGTCAGCGATCTCGATCGCCCGGGCGTACCCGCGGACCACCGTGGTCGGGATCGACATCGACGCACCGTCGATCGAGACCGCCCGGCGCAACGCGGCCGGCAGCGAGGTTCGGGTCGCGTTCGAGCTGGCCGACGCGGCCTCGACCCGGGACGACGAGTTCGACGTCGTCCTGTTCTTCGAGTGCGTGCACGACATGGCGGACCCGGTCGCCGTGCTCGCCGCCGCGCGCGCGATGGTGCGCGACGACGGGTACGTGCTGATAGCCGACGAGCGCACCGAGGAGTCGTTCGCCGCCCCCTCGGGACCGGTGGAGCGGCTGTTCTACGGCTGGTCGCTCACGGTGTGCCTGCCCGACGGCCGCTCGACGAGCCCCAGCGTCGCGACCGGGACCGTGATGCGACCCGCCGCCCTGGACACCTACGCCAGGGCGGCGGGGTTCGCGGGGATCGAGATCCTGCCGATCGAGCACGACATGCTGCGCTTCTACCGCCTGCTGATCGCCGCATGAGCAGCGGACGGTCGCAGGAGCGCCCCGAGCAGTGCGGCGCCGAGCGCCAGCTCGACGAGGCCCGCCACGAGCAGCCCGTCTGCGGGACGGCCGTCGACCACCAGGCTGAGCACCCGGGCGAGCCCGTACGCCAGGTAGGCCAGCGCCCCGACGAGCAGGGCGGCGAACCGCAGGCGGGGCGTGAACGCGCCGGCCAGCAGGAGCCCGCCGATCGCCAGCAGCGCGGCGCCGGGGGCCCGGCGCTCGCTCAACGCGCTGGGGTCGTCGGACAGCACGATCCCGTACCCGTCCGAGAAGCCGATCGGCGCGACGAGCAGCGCGGCGCCGACGAGCACGGCCACGGCACCGGCTACCAGGAGCAGCGCCCTAGCCACGGGAGACCGTCGCGAGCACGTCCGCGAAGTCCCGGGGCGCGCGCCCGAGGGCTTCCTGGACGCCGTGCCTGATCGACTCGTTGCGCCCGTCGAAGACCTCCTCGCACAGGGCGGTCAGCATCTCGGCGTACTCCGGCCCGGCGATCTCGCTCATGGCGACGCGGAACTCGTCGGACGTGATCGGCAGGTACGTGGCCGACAGGGCCTCGGCAGCCTCGTCGAACGAGAGCAGGCGCGGCCCGGTGACCTCGTAGAGGTGGCCCACGTGGTGGTCCTCGACCAGCGCGGCGACGGCCACGTCGGCGATGTCGTCGACCGAGACGAAGGGCTCGCGCGCGGACCCAGCGGGCAGGGCGATCATCCCCTCGCGCACCGAGTCGACGAGGTGCCCCTCGGTGAAGTTCTCCGTGAACCAGCTCGCCCGGATCAGCGTGAACTCGAGCCCGGACGTCGCGACGATCTGCTCGCACGTCTCGGCGCCGTGCTCGCCCCGGCCCGACAGCAGGACCAGGCGCTGGACGCCCGCGTCGATGGCCGCCTGCGTGAAGGCGGTGATGGTGGCCGGGGCGCCGGGAGCGGCGAGGTCGGGCACGTAGGTGACGTAGGCGCGGTCGATGCCGGCGAGGGCGGCCGGCCAGGTGGCCGGGTCCTCCCAGTCGAAGCGCGGGGTCGTCCCTCGGGAGACGGCCCGGACGGTGTGGCCGGCGGTGAGTAGCCGGTCGGTGACGCGGCGCCCGGTCTTGCCGGTGGCGCCGATGACGAGGTGCGTGTGTGTGCTCATGCGACCAGCCTGGGGACCGTGCGCAGGACGGACAACGATCGCCCGTCCGGTTCTCATGACCATTCGTCCACGAACCCTGGACGCGCGGCGCGCAGAGGGCCGACGATGGGTGCGTGGCAGAACCGCGCACGTTCCCCGCCCCCAGCGACCAGCTGGGCGAGGCGCTGCACCTGCTGCAGATCGTCGGCACCCTCTACTGCCGGGCCGAGCTGACCGCGCCGTGGGGGATCGACCTGCCCGGGCTCGACGGGCTGATGATGTTCCACGTCGTCACCGCCGGTCGCTGCTGGCTCGAGGTCGAGGGGTACGAGCCGCGCCTCCTGCAGCCCGGCAGCCTCGCGCTGATCCCGCACAGCACCCCGCACCGGCTGCGCAGCGACCTGGACGCGCCGAGCGAGCCGCTGTTCGACATCCCGGTCGAGCTGGTCAGCGAGCGGTACGAGGTCATGCGGTTCGGCGGCGGCGGCGAGCAGGCCCACGTGACCTGCGGCGTCGTCGAGCCCGACCACGCGAGCGCCCGCCGGCTCATCGCCCAGCTCCCCGAGGTGCTGCACGTCGACGCCTGGGACGACGGCGACGCCAGCTGGCTCCACAGCACCCTGCAGCTCATGACGCGCGAGGCCGCGGCGCTGCGGCCCGGCGGCGAGATGGTGATGACCCGGCTCGCGGACGTCCTCGTGGTGCAGACGATCCGCGCGTGGCTGGAGTCCGCGCCCGAGGCCCGGCAGGGCTGGCTCGCGGCGCTGCGCGACGAGCAGGTCGGCCGCGCGCTGATGGCGATCCACCGCGACCCGGGCGCGGACTGGGGCGTCGACTCGCTCGCGCGGGAGGTCGGCATGTCCCGGTCGGCGTTCTCCGCGCGGTTCGCCGACCTCGTCGGCGACTCCGTCATGCGGTACGTGGCCGACTGGCGCATGCAGCTCGCGCGCACGCACCTGGGCCGCAGCACCGAGCCGCTGTCCGCCGTGGCGCGCCGGTACGGCTATCAGTCGGAGTCCGCGTTCTCGCGCGCGTTCAAGCGCGCGTTCGGCACTGCCCCCGGTGCTGTCCGGCAGGAGGCCACGACGGACTGGCGGACGCGCCGGGGGCCGGCGGTCGAGGGAAAGGGCTGGGTGCCCGAGCAGGTCGGCGCCTAGCCTCGCGCGCATGGCCGACGCGATCTTCGAAGACCCCCGCCTCGCGGTCCTCTACGACCCGTTCGACCCCGACCGCAGCGACCTCGACCCGTACCTCGCGATGGCCGACGAGTTCGGGGCGCAGCGCATCGTCGACCTCGGGTGCGGCACCGGCACCCTCGCGTGCCTCCTCGCCGCGCGCGGCAAGGACGTGGTCGGCGTCGACCCGGCACAGGCGTCCCTCGACGTCGCGCGCGCCAAGCCGGGCGCCGACCGGGTCCACTGGATCCACGGTGACGCAACCGCGCTCCCGCCGCTCGAGGTCGACCTGGTCGTGATGACCGCGAACGTCGCGCAGGTGTTCGTCGCCGACGAGGAGTGGGCGGCGACCCTCGTCGGCATCCGCGCGGCGCTGCGCCCGGGTGGTCGGCTCGTGTTCGAGTCGAGGGTGCCGGAGCGGCGGGCGTGGGAGCGGTGGACCCGCGAGCACACCTTCGCACGTGAGGACGTCGAGGGCGTGGGGGTGGTCGAGACCTGGTGCGACCTCGGGGAGGTCGTCGGGCCGCTCGTCAGCTTCCGTTGGACGAACGTGCTTCCGGACGGCGACGTCATCCTGTCCGACTCCACGCTGCGGTTCCGTGGTCGCCACGAGACCGAGCGGAGCCTCGTCGCGCAGGGGTTCGAGGTCGACGAGGTGCGGGACGCCCCCGACCGCCCCGGGGCCGAGCACGTGTACGTCGCCCGCAGACCGGGATGAACCGACCCATTCCCAGAACTCCCTGTTAGCGCTAACATCGGGCGCAGCCGGACTCCGCACCCGTCGCCGTCGACGAGGTGCCGAAACGTCCGGCGCACCGATCTCCCACGACGACGACGTCCTGGACCGGCTGCCACCGGCACTCGAAGCCCTCGTCGTGGATGCCACGCCACTGCACCTGGGAGACGTCATGACCACGCACACCCGCCGCGCGCTGCGGCGCCTGGTCGCGATCGCCGCGGCCGTCCCGATGGTCGCCGTGGGGCTGGTGAGCCCCGCCGGCGCAGCGACGCCGAGCGCGCTGGGTGACCCGGTGCTCGACCTGCCGTTCGAGGGCTCGCTCGCCGACGCCAGCCCGCTGGCGCACGCCGTCGTGGCGAAGGGCGTGGGAACCTACGAGTTCGTCGAGGGCGTCACGGCCGGCAGCCAGGCGCTGCGGCTCCAGGGCGCGACGTACCTCGACCTCGGCACGAGCACCGCCCTGCAGCCGCAAGACCTCACGCTGTCGTTCTGGATCAAACCCACCTCGTGGTCCGGCGAGCAGGTGATCACCTGGAACAAGGCGGCCTGGAACTCCGACGGCTGGTACGTCGCCTCGGAGTCCGACGCGTCGCCGCTCGTGCTGTCGATCGGCCCGGCCAGCGGCCAGCCGTACATGGTCGCGGCGACGTCGACGAGCCGCGCGCAGCTCATGCCCGTCGACGAGTGGACGAACATCACGCTCACGTACGACCACGCCAGCAAGGACGTGAAGTTCTACCGCAACGGCCTCGCGATCGGCACGACCGTGCGCTACCCGGTCGGTGGGGCCGCGACGGGCGTGCTGGGCTCCTCGCCGACGCTGCCCAAGACCATCGGCTTCAACGGGCCGCTCTACAACGGCTCGTACCTGGCTGCCGCGCTCGACCAGTACGAGGTGTTCGACGACGTCGCCAACCTCGCCGACGTCACGAGCCTGTACGAGGCCGGCGGCCGCACGATCGACCGCCAGGCCATCGCCCAGGCGGACGCCGACGCGCTGTCCGTCCCCGAGTCCGTGAGCATCGGCGTCGTGCTGCCGACCACCGGGTCGCAGGGGTCCGACGTGCTGTGGGAGTCCTCGGACCCCGACGTGCTGAGCACGACAGGCGTGGTGCACCAGCCCGCCGAGGGCGAGCCCGACGCCCACGTCACGCTCACCGCGCGGGTCCGCTACCTCGACGGCTCGCCCGTCACGCGCGAGTTCGCCGTGACCGTTCCTGCGTCCACCACCGCGAACCTCCTGCGGGACTCCGGCCTGGCGTCCGTGCAGCTCTCCGACGACTACCTGCGCAACGCGTCCGCCAAGGAGCAGGCCTACCTGCTGAGCCTGAGCTCGGAGAAGTTCCTCTTCGAGTTCTACAAGGTCGCCGGTCTGACGCCCACGACGACGTCGGGGTACGGCGGCTGGGAGCGCAGCGATACCACCAACTTTCGCGGCCACGCGTTCGGTCACTACCTGTCCGCGCTCTCGCAGGCGTACAGCGGTGCGTCCGACGAGACCACCAAGGCCGCACTGCTCGCGCAGGTCGAGGACGCGGTCGAGGGCCTGACGACGGTGCAGGACGCCTACGCCAGCGCCCACCCGGCCAGCGCCGGCTACGTCTCGGCGTTCCGCGAGAGCATCCTCGACAAGGTGCAGGGCACGGGCTCGTCCGACGAGAACGTCCTGGTGCCTTGGTACATCCTGCACAAGATCCTGGCGGGGCTGCTCGACATCCACCAGTACGTGGGCGGGGCGACGGGCGACCACGCGCTCGACGTGGCCGAGCAGCTCGGCGAGTACGTCTACCGCCGCGTCTCGGCACTGCCGAACAGGACCACGCTGCTGAGCACGGAGTACGGCGGCATGAACGACGCGCTGTACAACCTGTACGACGTCACCGACAACGTGCACTTCAAGAGCGCCGCGGAGGCGTTCGACGAGACGACGCTGTTCCGTCAGCTCGCGGCGGGCACCGACGTGCTGTCCGGCAAGCACGCCAACACCACGATCCCGAAGCTCATCGGGGCGCTCAAGCGGTACACGGTGCTGACCAAGAGCCCGGAGCGGATGGCGTCGCTGACGGCGCAGGAGGTCGCGGACCTGCCGATGTACCGGCAGGCGGCAGAGAACTTCTGGACGATCGTCGTCGACCACCACACGTACGTGACGGGCGCGAACAGCCAGGCCGAGCACTTCCACGACCCCGACTCGCTGTACGAGTTCGCCGCCGAGCAGGGCGACACGGGCGACGCCCAGACGGCCGAGACGTGCAACGAGTACAACATGCTCAAGCTGTCGCGCGAGCTGTTCAAGCTGACCAAGGACGTGAAGTACGCGAACTACTACGAGAACACGTTCATCAACACGGTTCTCGGCTCGCAGGACCCGGACACGGGCATGACGACGTACTTCCAGCCGATGGGCTCGGGCTTCGAGCGCGTCTACTCGCTGCCGTTCACCGAGTTCTGGTGCTGCACGGGCACCGGCATGGAGAACTTCTCCAAGCTCGGCGACTCGATGTACTTCACGGACCGGGGCGACGTGTACGTGACGTTGTTCTTCAGCTCGTCGTTCGAGTACGCGGACCGCAACCTGCGCCTGACGCAGGTGGCCCACCTGCCCAACGACGACACCGTTCGGTTCACCGTCGCGGCCATCGACGGGGGAGCGGTCGCCGACCACACCACCGTGCGGCTGCGGATCCCCGACTGGGTGGCGGCCGACCCCGTGGTCACCCTCAACGGCGAGGTCGTCGAGCCGACGGTCTCGGGCGGGTTCGTCGTGCTGCCGGACGTCGCGGCGGGTGACGAGATCTCCTACCGCCTGCCCATGGAGGTGCGCGTCACGGCCACGCCCGACAACGCCTCCTACGTCGCCTTCTCCTACGGCGCGTACGTGCTCAGCACGGGGCTGGGCACCAAGAACCTCGGTGCCACGACGTCCGTCGGCGTGGCGGTCCGCGTCTCGCAGCGCGACGACACCGCGCAGGACGTCATCACCGTCCCCGACGCCGAGGCGTGGCTCGACGGGCTCGCGGAGAACGCGGTGCGGATCGAGGACAGCGCCGACGGTCAGGTGCAGGTGGCCCTGCGCCACACGCTCGACGCGCAGGACATGGTGTTCACGCCGCACTACGCCCGCCACGGCGAGCGGTACGGGCTGTACCTCAACATCGAGGGCCCGGACTCGGCCGAGGCGCAGGCCCGGATCAAGCGCGCCAAGGAGTCGCTGCGCGACGGTGAGATGAGCATCGACTCGATCACCAACTTCGACGCCAACAACTTCGAGGCCGACAAGGGGCTCAAGACCGGCGGCACCTCGGGCGTGGGCACGTGGAACGGCCGTCAGTACCGTGACGCGGCGGGCGGTGGCTGGTTCAGCTACGACCTGGCGATCGACCCGACCGCGGCTCACAACTACCTGCGGGCGATGTACTACTCGGGCGACAGCGGACGGACGTTCGACGTGTACGTCAACGACGAGCTGCTCAAGACGGTGCAGATCAACAACGGCGCCGGGACCAACGTGTTCTACCTGGACACCAAGGAGCTGCCGGCCAAGTACCTGACGATCGACGACAGCACGCGGTGGAAGAAGGATGTGCACGGCGACCTGGTGCTCGACGCGCAGGGCCACAAGATCCCCGTGGTCACCGTGCGGTTCCAGTCGACGGGCGGCCTCGTCGGCGGCGTCTACGGTGTCTACCTCACGCGCTCCACGGAGTACGACGACGTCGCGACGCTGTCGGGGCTGTCCTTCGACGCGGGAACCCTCGTGCCGGCGTTCTCGCCGGGCGTCGCGTCCTACACGCTGACGGTGCCGACGTCGACGGACGCCGTGGAACTGACGGCCACGCCGCACACCGGGTCGGGCCTCGTGTACGTCGACGGCGTGCTCGTTGACGACACCCGGCCGCGGTCGGTGCCGCTGGTGGGGAGCACCACGACCATCGCGCTGCGCAGCTGGGCTCAGGACCACTCGACGTCCACGCCGTACACCGTCACCGTGGTGCGTGCGGACCCGCCGGTGCTGAGCTCGGACGCGACGCTGAGGACGATCGGCGTCGACGGCAAGGCGCTCGTCGGCTTCGCGCCGACGACGCACGCCTACACGGTGGGCACGGCGTCGGGCTCGGCGGCGATCACGGCAGTGGCGAACCACGCGGCCGCGCGGGTGACAGTCTCGGCGCGCAGCGCTGCTGGGGTCTACACGATCACGGTGACCGCGCAGGACGGCTCGACGGCCACCTATGCGGTGACCGTCACGAAGGCCGCCGTCCCGCCCGTGTCGGCGTCGGCCTCCGTGGCGGTGCGGTCGTCGGTCGCGTACGGCGGCGCGCACGTGGCCACCGTGAAGGTCGCGGGGTCGAAGCCGGCGACCGGGACGGTGACGGTGACCGTCAGGCGCGGGTCGACCGTGGTGCAGACGGCGAGAGCGGCGCTCGCCGGGTCGTCGGCAAAGGTCACGATCAAGCGTCTGCCCGTCGGCACCTACACGGTGCAGGCGGTCTACGGCGGCAGCGCGACGGTGACGGGGTCGTCGTCGGCCCGGGCCACGACGAAGGTGGTCAAGGTCGGGGCCACGGCGACGACGACGCTGTCGAGGTCCTCGGTCACGGCGAAGTCGTCGTCGGCGAAGGGCAGGACCGTCGTGACGGTCAAGGTCGCGACCGCCACGAAGGTGACCGCGACCGGCAAGGTCCGCATCCGCGTCGTCGCGGGCTCGAAGGTCGTCCGTACGGTCACGGTCACGCTGACGAGGGGCGTCGCCACGGCGACCGTCTCGAAGCTCCCGAAGAGGGGGACCTACGCCGTGCGGGCGACGTACCTCGGCTCGTCGGACGTGAGCGCCGACGCGGCCCCCTCGCGCACGCTGCGCGCGGTCTGAGGTACGGGCGGGGCTGCGGACCGTAGCCCCGCCCGCGGTCGTACCGCGGGGCTCTACCCGTAGATGCGCGCCCGGTGCGCCGCGAACTGGCGGCGACCGGTGACCAGCCACAGCAGCCGCGCCGGTGCGGGCACGTTCGCGCGCAGCCACCCCGCGCGCTCGTCGGCCGGCACGACCTCGAGGATCCAGCCGAGCTGCAGGAGCATGCGCTCGCGCGGGATGGACGCCATCCCGCGTGCGTGCAGCGCGCCCCACTCCTTCTGGCTCATCACCGTGGCGGCCGTGGGCAGGATCGCGGCCTCCTCCTGGCCGAGGTGCGCCAGGAGGGTGTCCCGGACGGCCTCGAGCGCCGCGGCCACGGGCTCGGCGTCGGCCACCCGGGCCGACGCGACCCAGGTCGGCAGGACCTCGGCAAGGCCCTCGAGCTGGGCCGCGGTCTCGGCGTGCTGGGCCCGCATGAGGCCGACGTGCAGTGCGCAGGCGGGCGCGCGCTGCTCCAGCACGTCCCACAGCAGGTCGTCCTCGCCGGTGTGGTGGTGGTGCAGCGCGTCGGCCACCTCCTGCACGTGCTCGCCCACGGCACGCGCGCGCGCCGTGTCGCCGTCGGCGACGCCGCGCACGAGTGCGGGGGCGTCGGTGAACGCGCGGCGGAACAGCGCGTGGATCGTGAGCATGTCCGAGGTGTCACAGCCGAGCTTGTCGTCCAGGGCAGTCATCGAGTCATCCTTCGTCACCAGTCAACAATGAACAGTGGTGACGACTATCCTGGTCCTCGTGCCCGCCGTCAAGGACCCCCTACTCGCGTGGATCAGCCTCGGCGACGAGCCCGGCGTCGCCCCTGCACCGCTCGAGCGCGTCCGTGCGCTGCTCAACACCGACGACCGGTTCCACGGGATCGAGCACCTCGGCCCCGAGGTGCCGCGCGAGGTCGTCGGGGTGCGGGACGCGCTGCGGGCGCACCTGCTCGACGAGGGCCCGGCCGAGCTCGACGCGCTCGCGACGTCGCACCCGGTCGTCGTGGCCCTCGGCGCGGAGCCGCGGCTCGTCCCGCTGAGCGCGACCGACGTCGTGGCCGGCCTGCTCGCCGAGGTCTACGAGGCGCAGCGCGACGGCTCCTGGCAGCGGCTCAAGGCGTGCGCGAACCCCGACTGCCAGTGGATCTACTACGACGCGTCACGCAACCGGTCCGGTCGGTGGTGCTCGATGGGGGAGTGCGGCGACGTGATGAAGGCCCGTGCGTATCGCGAGCGGGGACGGCGGGCCTAGGTGGAGGGCGAGAGCACGAAGACGCGCAGCTCGCGGCCCGCGCGCGCGGCGTAGTCGTCGTAGCCCGGCCAGACGGCACGCAGGGCCGGCATCAGCCGGGTGCGCTCGTCGTCGTCCGCCAGGTGCGCGACCACGGCGGTGGTCTCGCCGTGGACCGTGACCATCGCGTGCGGGGAGGCCAGCAGGTTGAGCGACCACGCCGGGTGGTGCTCCTGGCCCCAGTTGGACCCGATGACGATCCAGTCGGCGCCGTCGCGGGCGAACAGCAGCATGGCCTCTCGGGGCTGTCCCGACTTGCGGCCGGTGGTCGTGAGGATCAGCTGGGGGAGCACGGCCTTGCCGAGCACGCTCCAGCGTCCGCGGGTCCGCTTCTGCAGCCGGCGGTCGAGTCCTGAGACGGCTCGACCGATGCGGGCGAACCAGCGGGTGCGGCCGAGACGACGGATCGCCGAGGTGAAGTCCATCCGATGATTGTGCAGGCCAGCGACGTGTGACGGGCGCCACAGCGCGCCGGAGCCATAGCACACGGGCCTCGTCGGGCGCCCCAGGATTGCCCGATCCGTGGACCGGCGGTCTCATGTCCGGGGTGTTTCCTGCGCGTTTCCGCAGGTGGCCGTCTCAGCATGCGGAACATACTGGCCAGTATCAATCAGGTAACGATCGCGCATCCTGAGGGGCCGTGCCCGATATGTCCGATCCACGTTGACTAGCGTCCTCCCCAACGTCGGCGGAAACTCGAGGCGTCAGGGCTCTGCATGCCACGGCAGGCAGGGGATCGGGCGCCGACCGAGGTCGCCACCTTCTTCAGGAGGAACATTGAGGATCACACGTAAGGCCGCGCTTGCCGCGGTCGCCGCAGTCAGCGCAGTGTCGCTCGTCGCGGCCTGCTCGAGCTCGGACGACCCGAAGGGCGACCCGAGCAAGAGCTCGGACAGCAACGCCGGCATCAACCAGGACACGTCCGTCAACATCGCGTGGAACCAGCCGTTCTACTCGGCCAACGGCACGAGCATCACGGGCAACGCGACGGCGAACAACGTCATCCTGTACCTGCTCAACTCGGGCTTCAACTACTACGACGCCGACCTGAAGCTCCTTCAGGACAAGTCGTTCGGTAGCTACGAGAAGGTGTCCGACGACCCGCTGAAGATCAAGTACACGTTCGCGGACACCGCGTCGTGGTCGGATGGCACGCCGGCCGGCCCCGAGGACCTGCTCCTCGAGTGGGCTGCCCAGAGCGGCAAGTTCAACAACGTCGAGGCCAAGACCGACCCCGAGACGGGCGAGGTCACCAACCAGGACGAGCTCGACGCCGGCGTCTACTTCGACGGTGCGTCGCCTGCTGTGGCGCTGATCAAGGACACCCCCGTCATCGAGGGCAAGTCGATCACCTTCACGTACAGCAAGCCGTTCGCCGACTGGGAGACCGCCATCGGCGTGAACCTGCCGGCTCACGTCGTCGCGCAGCGCGCGCTCGGCGAGACGGACGCCGCCGCCGCGACGACCAAGCTCATCGACGCGATCACGAACAACACGACCGCGGACCTGTCCAAGATCGCCAAGGTCTGGTCGAAGGACTTCAACTTCGCGCAGATGCCCGCCGCCGCGGACAAGAACCTGCTCGTCACCAGCGGTGCGTACACCATCACGGACTTCGTGAAGGACCAGTACATCACCCTGACCGCGAACCCTGACTACAAGGGCGACCACAAGGCCGTCTTCAACAAGGTCACGGTCCGCTACAACGGCGACCCGATGGGCCAGGTCCAGGCGCTGCAGAACGGTGAGGTCGACCTCATCAACCCGCAGGCCACGGCCGACGTCCTGACCGCCGTCAAGGCGATCGACGGCATGAAGGTCGAGTCCGGCCCCGAGGGCACCTACGAGCACGTCGACCTGCAGTTCGGCAACGGCGGCCCGTTCGACCCGAAGTCCTACGGCGGCGACGCCGAGAAGGCGAAGGACGTCCGCGAGGCCTTCCTCAAGACGATCCCGCGCCAGGAGATCGTCGACAAGCTGGTCAAGCCGCTCGACTCGTCGGCCACGATCCGCAACTCCTACACCGTGGTCCCCGGCTCGCCGAACTACGACGCCATCACCGCGGCCAACGGCCAGGGTGCGGCGTACGACAAGGTCGACATCGACGGCGCCAAGGCGCTGCTCAAGGACGCCGGCGTCGACAAGGTCAAGGTCCGCCTGCTCTTCGACCCGGAGAACACGCGCCGCCAGAACGAGTACCAGCTGATCAAGGCCTCGGCCGAGCAGGCTGGCTTCACGGTCGAGCCCTACAAGGTCCAGACGGACTGGGGCACGGACCTCTCGGGCGCCACGAAGTTCTACGACGCTGCGCTCTTCGGCTGGCAGTCGACGTCCACCGCTGTGACGGAGTCGGACGCCAACTACCGCACGAAGGCTGCGAACAACTTCTACGGCTACTCGAACAAGACCGTTGACGGCCTGTTCGACCAGCTCCAGACCGAGACGGACGTCGCCAAGCAGGGCGAGATCCTGGGCAAGGTCGAGGCCGAGCTCGTCAAGGACGCCTTCGGTGTGACGATCTTCCAGTTCCCCGGCGTCACCGCCTGGAACCCGGCCAAGATCGGCAACGTCTCGAAGCTGACGATCGCTCCGACGATCTTCTACGGCTTCTGGGAGTGGACCGCCGGCGAGGCTGCTTCCAACTGATCCCCGGATGGCCGCCCACCCCACCGGGCCGGGCGGCCATCCACCGGTCAGCAGCACCCCAGGGCGTCGGGGAGAATTACTCCCCGACGCCCTCGGGCGTGCCCGGCCGGTCTCTCACAACGGCCCGGGGTCGCGAGAGGGATACGATCCCTGACGACCACGGTGCTTCCACTAGCGAGGTAACCCACCTGTGCTGAACTTCCTCACGCGCCGCCTTGTGGCGGGGCTCCTGACGCTCTTCGTGTCGCTGTTCCTGATGTACGTGCTGGTCGACATCGCGATCGACCCGCTGGCGGACCTGCGCGAGAGCACGGCCCCCAACAAGCAACAGCTCATCGCGGCACGCATCGAGCTGCTCGACCTGAACACGAACGTCGTGGTCCGGTTCCTCCAGTGGTGCGGAGGCGTGCTCCACGGCGACTTCGGCATCGCCTGGAAGACCGGCGAGTCCGTGAGCGACCTGGTCGCCCACGCGATCGGCTCCACGCTCCAGCTGGTCACGGCCGCGACGTTCCTGTCGCTCATCGTCGGCGTCGTCGTCGGCATCGTGTCGGCGCTGCGGCAGTACAGCGCGTTCGACTACGTCATCATCTTCCTGTCGTTCCTGCTGTACTCGCTGCCCTCGTTCTGGGTCGCGGTGCTCCTCAAGCAGTGGGCCGCGATCGGGTTCAACAACTTCCTGCGCGACCCGTGGATCGCCTGGCCCACGCTGATCGCCGTCGCGCTGATCGCGGGCCTCCTCTGGAGCCTGGCCATCGGGGGCAGAGCCGCCCGCCGCTGGCAGGTCTTCGGGATCGCCTCGGCCGCAACCTTCGGCATGTTCGCGTACCTGCAGCTGACCGACTGGTGGCTCGAGCCGAAGATCGGCCCGATCCTCCTGCTCGTCATGGGCGCTGGCACGGCGTTCGCGTTCGCGGCCGTCTTCGCTGGGCTGCACAACCGGCGTGCCCTGTGGGCGTCGCTGACGACGGTCGCGGTGGGCTTCATCGCGTACTTCCCGATGCAGACCGTCTTCGCCATGGACATCTTCAGCCCGGACGGGAACGGCGCGAGCTGGTTCGTCCTCCTGCTGGCGATCGTCGCGGTCGCGGTGGGCTTCCTCATCGGCCGCCTCTACGGCGGACCCGACTGGGGCGTCTCCGCGCGGACGAGTGCGGCGGTGGCCTTCGTCATGGCCGCCCTGATCTTCGTCGACCAGGTCATGCAGGTCTGGGGCCCGTACTCCCGCGCACTCGGCGGCCGCCCGATCCCCACCTTCGGTGACCGGACCCCGGGTCTCGGCGGCAACTACTGGGTGACGGTGCTCGACTCCTTCACCCACCTGGTGCTGCCGACCGCGACCCTCGTCCTCATCGCGTTCGCCGCGTACACGCGCTACTCGCGCTCGAGCATGCTCGAGGTGATGAGCCAGGACTACATCCGCACGGCACGCGCCAAGGGCCTGCCGGAGCGGGAGGTCGTGGTCCGCCACGGCTTCCGCAACACGCTCATCCCGCTCGCGACGATCGTCCCGATCGACGTCATCACCCTCATCGGTGGTGCGGTCATCACCGAGGCCGTCTTCTCGCGGCCCGGCATGGGGCAGCTGTTCGTGAAGTCCCTCGAAGAGGCCCAGGTCGACCCCGTGATGGCTTACCTGCTGATCACGGCCGGCCTGGCCATCATCGCCAACATCGTGGCGGACATCATCTACGCCGTGATCGACCCGAGAATCCGGTTGGACGCATGAGCACCCCGAACCCCCAGAACCCGCAGGCACCCGAGGACCCGACCGCCGTGTCGCAGTCCACGGAGAACGCCATCGAGCTCAAGGACGTCGTCGGCCTCTCGCAGGGGCAGATCGTCCGGAAGCGCTTCGTGCGTCACAAGGGCGCCATGCTCGGCCTGCTCTTCCTGATCCTCACGGCGCTGCTCGCCTTCACGTCGGTCGGCTTCGGCCCGGTCCCGGGCTGGTGGCAGTACAACGGGCGCGAGACGAACCTCGCGGTCGTCGAGGCCGGCGGTGCGCCGACGATGCACCTGCCGAGCTTCCTCGGTGGGCCGGGCTTCGCCATCGGCGACCACCCGTTCGGTCAGGACGAGCTCGGCCGCGACATGTTCGCGCGCGTGATGCTCGGCGTGCAGACCTCGCTCAAGGTCATGTTCATCATCGGCCTGGTCTCGTGCATCCTCGGCATCCTCGTCGGCGCGCTGGCCGGCTTCTACCGGGGCCGCCTCGACTCGATCCTGATGCGCGTCACCG